>NCCR01000081.1 GCA_002279765.1 Verrucomicrobia bacterium 12-59-8
GCTGTAGCGGGCGCTCTGGGCGCAGTAGCCGCAGTCTTCGCTGCAACCGCCGGTCTTGATGCTGAGGAGGGTGCAGAGCTGCACTTCGTTGCCGGTCCAATGCTCGTCATGCACGGCGCGTGCCTGCTTAAGGAGGTCGAAAAAGGGCTGGTGATAGATGCGGTGAAGTTCGGCGAAAGTCATGAGCGCGAGATTGTTGGCGCAAAAAGCGCGGTTTGGCAATCCTGCTCCTCCTCTTACTCGTCCTCCTCCTCCCGAAAACGCAGGCTGTGGATTGTTCGAAGGGAGGAAGAGGAGTATGAGGAAGAGGAAGATGCGGATGAGCCGTAAGACAGACCGGTTCGAGGCCGATTTGTTTTCACCCACATGAACCGACGCTCCTTTCTCCACCAAACATCCGCCATCGGCACTGCCGCGGCGGTTGCCTCGATCACGAAACTCCGGGCTGCGGATGCCGCCGGGAAGAAAATCAAAGTGGCCGTGGTGGCGCTGGGGCGTGGCATGGGGCATGTGCAGGCCTTACTGAAGATCCCGGGCGTGGAGATCGCCTACCTGGCGGAGGTGGACCCGAAGCGCCTAGAGGCGGGCCTCAAGGTCGTCAATGACACGCAGCAGGTGTCCTGCGTGGGCGTGAAGGATTTTCGTTCGTTCCTGGATGACAAGACGCTGGATGCCGTCTTCATCGCCACGCCGAATTTCTGGCACACGCCCGCAGCGCTGCTGTGCATGCAGGCTGGTAAGCATGTGTATGTGGAAAAGCCCGGCAGCCAGAATGCGCAGGAGGCGGAGATGATCGTGGCCGCCTCGAAAAAATATGACCGCCTGGTGCAGATGGGCAATCAACGCCGCACCTGGATGAAGGAGGCGATCGAGGCGCTGCATGGCGGTGCCATCGGCCCGGTGCGCTTTGGCCGCGGCTTCTACTACAACACACGCAAATCCGTCGCCTTGAACGAGAAACCCGCCGCACCGGACATTGACTACGATCTCTGGCAGGGCCCGGTGCCGGATGATGCGAAGCATGATTTCAAAACGATGGCGCACTATGACTGGCACTGGTTCTGGCATTGGGGCAATGGCGAGTTGGGCAACAACGGCATCCACACGCTGGACATCCTGCGCTGGGGCCTCAAAGGCGACTACCCGCTGCGCACGACCTACAACGGCGGCCGCTACTTTTACGATGACGCGCAGGAAACGCCGGACACCGGCACTGCAGTGTATGACTTCGGCCACGCCGGCTGCGAGTGGGTGCAGAGCAGCTGCCACGCGCGTGCGGCGGAGAAGCCGCTGGCGGAAGTCATCTTCTATGGCGACAACGGCACGATGGCAATCGCGCGTGATTCATGGATTAACTACGACCTGAAGGGCGTCGAGGTAAGCAAGGGCAAAGGCGCGGGTGGCGGTGATGTCGCGCATATAGGTAATTTCATCGAAGCCATCCGTGGCAATGCGAAGCTGAACAGCCCCATCGAGGAAGGTCAGAAAAGCACGATGATGTGCCACCTGGGCAACATGGCCTATCGCACCAACACGGTGGTGAAATGCGATCCGAAGACTGGGAAGGTCTTGGATAACGCGGAGGCGATGAAGCTGTGGGGAAGGGAAGGGTACCGGAAGGGGTGGGAGGTGAAGATTTGAGGATGTGAGATGGGCTGCCAGCCCTTTTCTGTGCCTTATCCCATCTCCTGAACGGGCTGGCAGCCCGTCTCACGTTCTTATCACCGGAACACCACGTCCACGCCCATGGCGCTTTCTTTGGCGAAGCCGGGAATCCAATGGGGCTTCCGCAGGGCGATGACGCGGTAGATCATGGACAGGACGTGGAGGATGAGCAGGCGGTCGATGAGGCGGTAGCCACGGCGGCGGCGCATGAGCAGCTTGATGGCCCAGCCGAGATAGCGGGGCTGCAGCCAGAAGGGTTTGAAGTCGGTCTTCACGCGATAGCGCGCACGCAGGCCGCGCTTGGTGTATTTCGCTTTGTAGCCGCGCTTGGCCTCGCGCAGGCGGGTCTCCATGTCCGGGGTGAACTCGGTGAAGTAGTACTCACGCGCCAGGGCCAGGAGACGGAAGGTGTCGCGCATGTATTCGAGGTCGGCCACGGGCACTCCGGCACGCGGCGCCAGGGCGATCATCTGCTCCAGCCGGTCCATGCAGCGTGCGGCGCTGCGCAGGGCGGCCTCCGGCTCCTTCACAAAGTAGCGCAGCAGCTTTTTGATGCTGTGGTTGATGAAGACGTTGCCCCAATAGACCTGGATCAGCGGCGGGATGCGCACGCGGCGGAAAAAGAGCTTTTGCTGGGCGAATTCCTCCACGTAAAGCAGCTCACGGATCACCTCGTCCGAATAGCGCAGCAGTTCGATGAGCGCGTCGGCATCTCCCAGGGCGCGCTCTTTGGCAAAGGCGCGCACGGCGTCTTCCACAGGCATGCCGTCTTTGATGATGCGGATCGTGACGAAGGTGTTGAGGTCAATCCAGACCGCTTCGGGATCGATCAGCGCGATACGGCGGAAGGGGACCCAGCCGCCGGTCTGGCACCAGACCATGCAGCCGATGACGTTCTTGGCGTGCTTGAGCTCACGCGCGTAGCGTTCGTACTCCCAGCCGGTGAAGCTGGGGTACTCACCACAGCCTTCGTACTCGCGCCGCGTTTGCAGTTCGACGATCTTGGCCACGTCGGTGCGGAAGAAGTTCGAATTCAGCGGCAGATAGCGGAAGAAATCGGACTCGCCATATTTCATGGAGATGACCAGCGCCGGGCTTTGCAGGCCCTCAAACACGCGCGTGAAGGTGCGCCGGTGCCACATCAGATCGCCGATGCGATAGGCGCCCACGGTCCAGGTGCGGAAGATGAGCCGCCGCCCATGCTTCTCGCACACGGGCAGAAGGTCGTGCAGCAACTGGCGCGCCTGCGCCGGCTGCTGGATCACAAGCTCGCTGCGGAATTCGTCATGCACGCCTTTGCCGTCGGCCTCGCCAATGCGCAGGATGATCCCTGCCACCTGCGTGAAGCTGGTGAAGAAGCCGTCGAGCAATTCATCGAGGTAGTCGCTCACTTCGCGTTTTGCTTCGGTCATGCGCCGCCGCAGTTCCGGCGTGTAGGTCATCACATCCATCGTCAGATGCACCTGCAGGCCGCGTGTGGTGAAGATCTCGAAGCAGCGGGTGAATTCTTCGCGGTAGAGGGCGATGCGCGTGCGCAGCTCCGGCTCCAGCCAAGCGTGATCCGCCAGATGCGTCACGTCATCGAGCGAGACGGCGTTGAACCCCCAAGCCGCGGCTTGATCCGCAAACCGTGTGACATCCTCCCGCACCTGCGCCCACCAGGCATCGGCAGCGGCATCGCGCGTCTTCGGCAGATGATGCCATGGGATCTTGGACCAGTTGATCGTACGCACGTCATACCCGCGAAAGAAGGGGCCGATGGCGTCGATGAGGTGGAGTGGTTGCAAGCGCCGCGAATGAAGCACGCAGGGGCGGGATGCAAGTGACGATGTGAGGGGTGGGGCGTGAGACGGGCTGCCAGCCCGTGAGTCCGGATCTGAACGGGCTGGCAGCCCGTCTCACGTTTACTTGATTCGTTCTTTGAGGATCTCGCGGAAGGGCTTGCCGTCGAAGCTGAGGTCTTCGAGCACGGCGCGACCGTTGAGCACACGCACCTCGGCGATGATGCCTTGGGCGCTGCGAATGTTTTCGGCGAACCACTTGTCGGCTTCAGGCGCGAGCTTTTCATTGACGTAGAAGCGGTCGAAGGGCCAGACGATGCTAGTCGTGCCATTGTAAGCATAGCCTGCTTTGACACGGAGATAGTCGCCGCTGGCGGGCGGTGTGAGTGAGAGACTGGAGATGCTGGCAAAGCCATCGGTGCCTGTGTCGAGCACTGCATAGACAGGAGTGCCTCGCTGCAGCTCCATGCCCGCAGGCACGGGAGCTTCACTCTGGTTTGGCCGCACGGCGAGATAGCGGCCCCGCAGCGGATCGTAGGGATCCGGGGCGCCGCATTTGAGTTTGATGAGCGTGCCTTTAGCGAGCACCTGCTCATGCGTCCAGATTTGGTACAAGGGTGCGGCCCACTGGGCCAGCACGGCGATGCCGAAGATGATGAAGGGAAGTGTTTTCATACGGCTGCGGCTTGTTTCTTTTTGAGCTGGCGGCTCATGAGGATGTTGAAGGCCAGGAAGGCGACGCCGACAGCGATGAAGACGAGTCCTTTGGCGAGGAGAGAGAAGTGGCTGTCCGCCATGCGAGCGATGATGAGCACGGAAAGCAGCAGGGCACCGAGACGCGGAGCCCCTTTTTTGCCGGCAAACTCCAGCACGATGAGGGTGATGCCGATTATGGCGAGATGCAGGGTGGCGAGCCAGGAGAGCAGCGTGCCATCGTACCCGTCCTTGTTAAGGGCAAACGGGAAGCTGAGCAATGGCAGCAAGACCACCGAAGCGATGGCCAGCACCGCCCAGCGCTTGCGTGCAGATGCTAGCAGCACGAAAATTACGAACACGGTCAGCAGCCCCCAGCACCAGGGCATTTGCACAGCATGCAAGGCACCTTGGAGGATGGCATTGCCCACATGGTGGAAGGTTGCGGCCACGCCATAACCGAGCAGCCAGAGCGTGCCGAGCACGACCTGCGGCTTGCGACGGGTGGATTCTTCGATGCCGTTTTGATTGAGCGGAAGCAAAACGAGTGCGGCAGCAGTAAGTGTCCAGAGCCAGAAGAAGCACCGTTCATTGGAACCGAAGTAGTAGCTGCTGTTTGGAGTGGTGACAAAAACCGCCACGCTGCAAAAGCCGAAGATGGCGCTGATCGTCATCACCCAGCGCACGGAGATCGAAAGCGGTGCCCGGTTTTTCCAGCCCGGCCAGTAGGGCAGCAGACCGAGCAGCAGGAGCGGATACAGCAGCGGGCTGTCAAACCAGGGTTTGCCGTGTTCGACCTGGTTCACGCTCCAGATTGCGATGGCAATGAGATAAAAGATCGCCACGGCATGCGAACGCAGCACCCAGACGAGCGGGAGGCTCAGCATGAACCACCAGAACAGGAAATCCGGCCATTCGCCGCCGAGATTGTAGATCTGCGAGACCAGCGCGATGCATGCACCGGTGGCAAGTGTCTGCAGCAGTGCAGCTGTTTCACACACCCAGGCCGAGGAGGCCGCGCCACGCTGCAACACACGGAAACTGAAGAGCTGCGTGCCCAGCAGCGGCAGAAACGCGAAGAGCAGCCGCACAGGCCGCGAGAAGTCATCCCAATTGTAGCCGATCACCGCGATCAAACCGGTGCCGATGAGCAATGCGCCGAGCGCGCCCATCACGATCTGCGCCGCTCCCGGCTGGGAGTCATCCACCGCGTTGCGTTCGCGCAAGGTGCGTGCCGCATCAGCGGTGAGGAGGCCCTCCCGTTCCCACTGCGGGAGTTGTTCGAGGAGCCAGCGTTGGTGGGAGGTGTTCATGGGCGGGAGTTAATCAAGCCAAGTTTGAGCCATTCATCGCACGAAGGCGAATTGATAAACTCGATGGGTGGATTGGTGGAGGTGATGAGGGTCAACCCACCGCTGCTGGAATCTGCGGTGGCTTGGAAGACCGCACGATGAGCTGGCTCAACGCTAGGCCGATGAGGCCTCCCAGCAGGCCGCCGCCGCCAGCACCCACGGCGATGGGCAGCGTCCAGTCTTCGACGTGCTCACTGGAAGGGGAGGCGCGCTCCTGAATGGCAACGTTTTCAGGCACCGATTTAAAGGCGGACTCCCATCGGTTCTCCATCTCGAACAATTTTGCGAACACCCCTTTATCTGTCGCATATTTTTCCGCAAGCATTCGCAGCTCAGAGAAGCGTGGCTCAAATCGCTGCAATTCGGCCTCAGTAATTTGGATTTTTAATTCGAGGGTACTAATGTTGGTCTGTAAAGACGCTTGATCAGGATCGCCTTCCTTTTTGGATTTGAGTTCGAAGCGAAGGTCGTCACGCTGGTTTCTCAGTGCGTTAAGCCGAGCTACCAGCCGCTCCTGATCTGTTTTGGCACTTAGAGATTCCAGTCTGGAACGCACCTCTTCCAGCGCTCGCAGCGACTTTTCCATTTGGTTTTGCCGGGAAGCCACCTCCTGAAAAAACTGCTGAAGTGCCTTCCCCTGTGACTGCTCACGAATGGCCATACGGAAGGCGATGAACTCATCGAGCAAGGCATCGAGAAAGATTTTCGTGTATTTAGGTTCAGTCCCGGTCGCCAGGATATTGAAAATAGAGCTGCCCTTAGTTTGAGCGACACGGATAGCCACGTCACTGACTTTGAGATCGGGATTCAATGCTCTCACGCGCTCCAAGCCGCGGCGTTTCATTTCAGCGGATTCGAGGGTTTCGATGATTGTGCCGTAGAAGTCCGCCTGCCGTTCGGGCCAGCAGACGTTGTCGTTGAAGACCATCTGCCCGCCTGCGACGAGCTTGGCCTGCGAGCGAAACTCCTGGGACCTGCCGGTGATGCGGAGTGCTTGCATGGCTGTGCCGATGCTTGCGCCTATAACTGCGCAGACCAGAATGATGATGAGACGGGGAAGAATGCACGAGGAACTCATGATTAAATCAATGGAATGCTGGTTCTGCCAGAATGGCGACGGCGTGGCCAAATAAATCTGGAGCCTATGCCGGAGAAAGATTGTTTCTAGGTTTGTTCAAGAATTCCCCGGGGCTGGAAACGAAAAAACCCAAGCCTTGCGGCTTGGGCTGAATCGGAAACCGCACTCGGAGAGTGCGGACCACTTCACGCTGGACGGTTACTTCGCCTCGGGCTTGATCTTGCCTTTCTCTTCGAGCTTGTGCTTGAACTTCTCGGTCTTGGGATCGACCACGGCGCGGACGTAGCCTTGGTTGGGGTGCAGGGCTTTGAAGTTCTGGTGGTAGTCTTCAGCAGGGTAGAATTTTTTGAGCGGGGCGATCTCGGTGGCGATGGGGTCTTTCCATTTCTTCTGCACTTCGATCTTCGAGGCTTCGGCGATCTTGTGCTGTTCCTCGGTGGTGTAGTAGATGGCGGAGCGGTACTGGCTGCCGTAGTCGTTGCCCTGATAGGCGGTGCCTTTGGGCATGAACTTGCCGTGGTGCTCGCCGTCTTCCTTGGTCACGCTGGTGGGATCATGCGCGTCCCAGAAGAGGTCGATGATCTCTTTGTAGCTGACGACGGCAGGATCAAACTCAACCTTGATGACTTCGGCGTGGCCGGTGTCGCCGGTGCATACGTCTTCATAGCTGGGGTTTTCGGTTTTGCCGCCGGCATAGCCGCTGACGACATTCTTGACGCCTTTGACGAGCAGATACTGCGCCTCGACGCACCAGAAGCAGCCACCGCCGATGATGGCGGTTTCGGTTTTGGCGGTATCAGCGGCAGAGGATGTCGGGGCGAGGGAGGCCATGAGAAAGAGGGTGAGGAGGGTGAGGGCGGTTTTCATGGAGTGGATACGAACGAGTTGGGGAGATGAGTCAATCATCCGTCCTGTGTGAGACGAAACTTTCGGCAGAATTCCCGCTGCAGCGGCTTTTTTGCCAAACAATCCACGAATCATGCGCAAATGCGGACTCCTGCTTTCCAGTCTTCCGCAGGTGATTATGCTGGCGGGATGGACGAACTCTCAACTCTCTGCGCCCGGGTGGGCGAAACGAAACTGCGTGACATGGTGGCGGCGTTTTACCGGCGTGTGCGGGTGGATGATGTGATCGGCACGATGTATCCGCCGGATGACTGGGAGAATGCGGAGAAGCGGCTGGCGGATTTCATCGTGTATCGGTTCGGCGGGCCGCAGACCTACATCGAGGAGCGCGGGCATCCGCGACTGCGCGGCAGGCACATACCGTTTGCCATCGGTGAAGCGGAGCGTGACCGCTGGATGAAACTGATGGGGGAAGCAATGAGCGAGGTGGCAGTACCAGACCCCGAGGCACCCATCATCGGGACATTCTTTGCGCAGGTGGCGGACATGATGCGGAACCGTGAAGGGTGAATCGCTGCTTGTCAGGCGGTGCTGACACAGGATGGTGAAGGTATGAAACGAACTGTCTGCCTGGTGCTGGCCGTGGCCCTTTCCGCGTGCGTGATGGATCTGACGCGGCTGAAGAACGAGAATGTGGATTTTGTGCGACAGGTAAAGCCGATCCTGGAGTTCAGCTGTCTGGAGTGCCACCAGCATCAGTATGAGTTTGCCGGACTGAACCTGGAGACCAAGGAGCGGGCGATGAAGGGCGGGCGCAGCGGGCCGGTGATCGTGCCGGGAGCACCACACCAAAGCCTGCTCTACAAGGTGCTGCTGCTGGGCCATGACAATCCCGTGGCGATGCCGCCCACCCCTGAACGACTGGACCGCGACTACGAGCAGACCATTCACGACTGGATCCAGCAGGGCGCAAAATGGCCGGAGGGCGTGCGCCTGACGCCGCCGCAGGAATGGAAAAAATCACGTTCGTAACATCCCATGGAAAAGACCCCTGTTCTCATTCTCGCTCCGCTGCCGGACTTCCTGATGCAGCCGCTGCTGGCGGCACAGGTGTGCCATGATTTCTTTCATGCTAAGGACAAGGAGGCTCTGCTGGCCCAGGTGGGTGCGGAGATCCGTGGCATCGTGATGTCCGGGGGCAGTGTGGCACCCGTGGCGCTGCTGGAGCAACTGCCGAAGCTGGAAATTATGAGCGTGTTTGGCGTGGGCTATGACGGGGTGCCGGTGGACTGGTGCAAAGCGCATGGCATACGGGTGACGAATACGCCGGACGTGCTGACGGAAGACGTGGCGGACACGGCGAGCGCGCTGGTTTTGCTGACGAGCCGGAAGCTGATCGCAGCGAACCGTTTCCTGCATGCGGGCGCGTGGACGAAGGGGGCCTTCCCACTGGCGCATGCGCTGCGCGGCAAGCTGGCGGGCATCGTGGGCCTGGGACGGATTGGCAAGGCGATTGCGCAGCGGCTCGAAGCGCACGGGATGCGCATCGCCTATCATGGCCGCACGCGACAGGAGGTGGGCTGGGAGTATTTTGACTCGCTGGTCGGACTCGCTCAGGCGGTGGATTTTCTGATTGTGGCCTGTCCCGGCGGTGCAGCGACGAAGCACCTGATCCATGCGGAGGTGCTGGCGGCACTGGGGACGAAGGGCACACTGATCAACATCGCCCGAGGCTCGGTGGTTGATGAGGCGGCGCTGATCACGGCGCTGCAACACGGCACGATTCGCGGTGCAGGGCTGGATGTGTTTGAAAATGAACCGCAGGTGCCGGGGGCGCTGATGCAGTGCGAGAACGCCGTCCTGCTGCCGCACCTGGGCAGCGGCACCCACGAGACACGCGCTGAGATGGCCCGCCTAGTGGTGGAAAATCTGGCGGCGCATTTCAGCGGCGCGGCCTTGCTGACACCGGTGTGCTGAGGCGATTTTCCATGCCGGTTTTGGCAGATTGCCTGCTTGCCCTTCCGGCTTCCGCCATTAATAAACTTTATGGGCAAACTGATCCTTGGAGCCATTCTCACCGCCATCGCTGTTTTCGCTTGGGAAGCCGTGTCGTGGACGACCATTGGCTGGCATCAAAATGGATTTCGCGCCTTTCGCAATGAATCCACAGTGGCAGAAGTGATCAAGGCCAACGTGACCTCCGGCCATGGCATTTACCTGCTGCCCTCGATGGGTGACGCGCCGAAAATCGCCACCGCTGAGGAAAAGAAGGCCTTTGAAGCAGAGCAGACAAATGCGTTGAAGGACGGTCCCTACATGTATGCCATCATCCGTCCGGGCAAAGGAGATGTCAGCATGGGGATGAACATGACTTTGAGTTTCATCCGCTGCCTGCTCTGCGCCTTATTGATCGCGGGGATGCTGTCCCAGGCGACACTGTTTTATCCGGCGCGCATCGCGTTTGTGGCGGCAGCGGGATTGTTTGCCGGACTGATGGCCGACCTGCCGATGTGGGTCTGGTTTGAAAATCCGGGACGAGATGCCGTGGTGAACATTGTCGATCATGTGATCGCCTGGGTCATCGGCGGCGCGGTGCTGGGCATCTTTGTGGGCAAGGAGCCGGTGGCGGAGCCGTGAGACGGTGCGCGCGGCTCAGCCAGCGACTCCGCTCGTCTTCAGCACGGCCAGTGCCACCTCTTCGGGAGTGACTTTCGTCATGCAGTCGTAGTGGCCGAAGGGACACTCGCGCTCGAAGCAGGGGCTGCAGGGCACCTTGTGCTGGATGACGGTGTGGCGTTCGCCGAGCGGGCCGGTCTCAATGGGGCAGGTGGAGCCGAAGATGCTGACGGTCGGAATGCCGAGCGCAGCGGCCAGATGCATCGTGCCGGTGTCATTCGTGAGCAGGAGCTGGCAGCCGCGCAGCTTGGCGATGAGTTCGGAGAGACGTGTTTTGCCGACGAGGTTTTCATGCGGTGCCTGGAGCATGGCGGAGAGTTGTTCGCCCATCTCCTTTTCCCCGGGTGCGCCAAACAACTGCCAGCGGAACTGGGCATGCTGCGCTGAGATCTGATTCACCACGGCGGCAAAGCGCTCCAGCGGCCAGCGCTTGGCCTGGCCATACTCGGCTCCGGCGCAAACACCGACACGGAGGGTGCCATCGGTCGAAACGGGTGGCGTGCCGGAGTCCCAGAGGCCGGGCTGCTCGATGTCGGCCCCGATGCCTTTGGCGATGCGCAGGTAGCGGTGCGCGTGGTGCTCCTTGTCGATTTTGACCTTCGGCCCATGGATGATTTGATTGAGCAGTTTCGCGCGGAAGGACCCTTTGACACCGACGCGGCGGGGGATGCCCGCGAGCCAGATTTCCAGCGTGCTGCGGGTGGAGTTGGTGCAGAACACGGCGGCGTCAAATGAGACGCCCGTGGCCTTAATCTGCCTGGCCACGGCGAAGAGGCCCGCTTTGGCGGGTTTGGCGATGTAGCGCGAGACTTCGGGCATGGAGAGCCACAGCTCCTCCAGCTTGTCCGGGCCGAGAATGGTGATCTTCATGTCTGGCCGGCCGCGTTTGATGGCGCGCACCATTGGGAAGGCCATGCAGGCGTCTCCGAGCCAGTTGGGGCTGCGGATGAGCAGCTCAAACGGCTGCAGGCGGCTCATGTCGTAGTCCGGGGGAAAGACCACGCCGCGACGATAATTGGGCATCAGGAAGTGCGGCTTGGGCAGCTTCCAGCGGTTGTGTACCCAGAACCAGTTCGCCGGCTGTTCGCGGATCAGCCGTTCCACGGCGGCATTGATCGCCAGCGTCAGGCCCTCGGCGTTTGACTGCGCTGCGGGCGCTTTGACTTCCGGCGCGCAGACCAGCCGCCAGCGGGCGGGGCCGTCATCATAGACCATCATCGGCAGCACGACCGCCCGGGTGCGGATGGCCATGAGCGCCGCAATGGTGGTGGTGGAGGCCAGCCGGTCAAAGAAGGGGCACCACAGGCCGTGATCTCCGGCGTGCTGATCCACCAGCACGCCGACCTGACCGCCCTCGCGCATGAACTTCATCGGTGCATTGAAGCCGGCATGCCGGTCAAACAGCGTGTAACCCAGTTTTTCGCGGCGGCGCAGCACCAGCGCATTGAGCCAGGGATTGCGCAGCGGTTGATAAATGGCCCCGGCCTGGTGACCGCGCACATACATGGATGGCACCTGGGTCAGGATCTCCCAGCAACTGGCATGCAGCACCAGATTGACGAGCGGACGTTTGCCGTCGTCGTAGGCGGCCTGCGCGCGCTCGATGCCTTCGGAGCGCACATGCCGGCAAATCTGAGCCTCGCTCATCAGGGGCAATTTGAAACCACAGAGCACATTGGCGAAGAGGCTCCTAAAGTGCTCGCGCGCCAGGCGCCGGAGTTCGGCGGCGCTTTTTTCACGGCCAAAGGCGATGTGCAGGTTGTGCAGCGCGAGCCGGCGGTACTTGCCGCCCATATAATACGCCATGGCTCCCAGCACCCGGCCCACATACCAGACCACGATGAGCGGCAGCAGCCACAGCACGCCCTCGATGCACCGGAACAGCGCGTAAACCAGCCACTGTCCGGTGCGCGTGGAAAAACTGGCGGAATCTTTGGCGCGGCCCATGTGGCCTCCTTATGCCGCAACGCTTCCGGGCACGCAACCGTTCATGCGAGATCAGCCAGAACTGCTTCGTTTGGCGCAGGATGCACCGCCTTTTTCTTCTTCTGCTGATCGCGCCGCTGCTGCCTGCAGCCGCCGCGAAACCGAACATCGTTTTCATCATGGCGGACGATCTCGGCTGGGCGGATGTGGCGTTTCACGCTGGCAACGCGCCCACGCCCACCCTGGACAAACTGGCCCGGGAAGGCCTAGAGCTCACGCATCATTACGTCGCCCCGGTGTGCAGCCCCACGCGCACGGGATTGATGACCGGCCGCTGCTGGAGCCGCTTTGGCGTCACCACGCCGCAGAATGAACGTGCGCTGCCCTGGGACACGGTGACGCTGCCACGCGCGCTGAAAGCGGCGGGCTACGAGACGTGCATCAGCGGCAAGTGGCACCTCGGTTCGAAGCCGGAGTGGGGTCCGAATCATTTTGGCTTTGATCACAGCTACGGCTCGCTGGCAGGCGGGGTCGGACCGTGGGACCACCATTACAAGAAAGGCGGGTTCAGCGAGACGTGGCATCGCGATGAAAAGCTCATCAGGGAACCCGGGCATGTGACAGATTTGATCGCGAAGGAGGCCTGCGCCTGGCTCGCGGCGCGGAAGGAGGCTCCGTTCTTCCTCTACGTGCCCATGACGGCGGTGCATCTGCCGGTGAAGGAGCCGGAGGAATGGCTGGCCAAGGTGCCTGCGGGCATCACCGGTGCCGTGGCGCGCCAGTACGCCGCCTGCATCATGCATCTGGATGCTGCGGTGGGTCAGATCGTGGCCGCGCTGGAGCAGCATGGGCAGCGCAGCAGCACCCTGCTCGTTTTCACCAGCGACAACGGCGGCAGCACCGCTGAAAACAAGGGCCAGACCTACCCGCCCGATGACTACGCGCCGGGACCGCTGCCCGGGAACAACCTGCCGCTGCGCGATGAGAAGGGCAGCGTCTATGAAGGCGGCACCCGGGTGCCCTGCCTCCTGAGCTGGCCCGGCAGGCTGAAACCCGGCAAGCACGATGCGCCGGTGCAAATCATCGACTGGATGCCGACCTTCTGCGCCCTGGCCGGATTCAAACCCGCCAAGGACCTGAAATGGGACGGCGTGAACCTCTGGCCGCAACTGGCAGAGGAAGCGCCACCGCCGCCGCGTACGCTGTACACCGTGGGCCCAGGCTTCAAGTCGCGGGCACTGCGCTGTGATCCGTGGAAGCTCGTGGTACATGGCTCCGGCGAGAAGGTGAGATACGAGCTCTACGACATCCTCGCCGATCCCAACGAAACCAAGGACCTGGCCGCACAGCAGCCTGATCAACTGGCGGCGATGAAGGAACGCCTGGCCGACATGGCCAAAGCGGACCGCGATGCGGTGGCGGAGGACTGACCCGGCAAGGAGGCACAAAAAAACGGGCGGTGCCTGCGCACCGCCCGTTGGAAATAATCGCTATTTTTAGAAATCCTATTTCTCCACCCAGCGCACGGCTTCCATGAGGAGTTCGCGAGCAGAGGCAAGGCCGAGCTTCTGACGGATGTTTGCCTTGTGGGCGTCCACCGTCTTGGCACTGAGGGCCAGCTTTTCAGCAATGCTGTGGGAGTCGAAGCCGCGTCCCACCATCTCGAAGATTTCGAGCTGACGGTCGCTGAGCATGCGGGCAGGCTCGCCACGGGAGCCGCCACGTGGGCCGCCACCGGAAACGATGCTGCCGAGCAGGGAAGCGCTGAAGAAGAAGGAACCAGCAGCCACCTGACGGAGGCCCTGCAGCACGCGAGTGCTGGGTTCGCCCTTCATCACATAGCCCATGGCACCGGCGCGCAGGCAGCGCTCCGCGTACACATTTTCATCGTGCATCGAGTACACGAGGATCTGCATGTTGGGATGGCTGGCACGGAGCTTCTTGATGAGGTCCACACCACTGCGGTCCTTCAATGTGATGTCGAGAACGACTACGTCGGGTTTGAGTTTGGCGATTTGCTGCAGCGCCGTATTGGCGTCTTCAGCACTGCCGATGACCTGCATGTCTTCCTGCTGGTCGATTAGTTTCTTAAGCCCTTCGATAACGATGGGGTGGTCGTCGAGTATATAGATTTTGCTTTTCATGTCAAGCCTGCGTTCTTAAGAAAGTTCGAGCCGATCTCGCACCCTGTTGTTTTTCAATGTTTCAGGGCAATCTGTATCGACCCTAAATAGCCACGCGACAGACCCTAAAAACCGCTTTTCAGGCCCTAAAAGCTCCCCCCAAGGTTCCGCTGCGGCAGCTGTGATACACGTACAAGCCATGAAACATCGCATCCATTCCGACACCTTCACGCTGGGTTTTCAGATCGCTCCCATGATCGATGTCGTCTTCGTCATCCTGCTTTTTTTCATGGTGATGGTGGGCAGTGTGAAAGTGGAGCGTGAACTTAAATCGAAACTCCCGGGGCAAGAAGATCTCACCCAACGCGTGAAGTTCCCGGCTGAAGAAATCACCCTCGGCATTTTCGAAGACGGCACGGTCACGCTGAACGAAGAGGCTTTTGATTCACCCAACGACAAAGCCCTGCCCATGCTGACCCGCACACTGCGGCGGGTGGAGGCATCCTCCTCGCAGCAGAAGCAGCTGTTGCTCGTGACCGTCCAGGCTGAAGAGCAGGCCAGCTATGAGCGTGTCATTGACGTGCTTAATTCTCTGTATCAGGCGCAAATTCGAAACGTGACCTTCACCGTCGGCAGCGAGCCGCTTTGATCTCCTCCGACAGGCTCGGGCCTCAGCACGCGTTCTCTGCGCATGTCACGCTGCTTTCTCTTCCTGCTGCTTTCAGCCAGCGCCTTCGCGCAGCTCGCCAACAGCCCGCCGGTACCGCAGTGGCTGTTGGCAGCCGAAGCGGGCACGACTTTCACCCAGGCGGTGAAACACGAGGGCAAGCTGCTCAAAGCGGTGCTGCTGACCGCCAGCGATGCCATGGTGGAGATCGTGCTCGATGGCAAGAGCATCGCCACCGTCAAAGCCGCTGAGACGGCGACCGGCACTGACCTCACGCAGCAGCTCGGTGATGGCCAAGCGCATCAACTGGGGCTGCGCGTACCGGGCCAAGCGAAAGCCGCCGCGCGGCTGGAACTCAATGGCGACCTCGCCGCCGTGCGCTGGATCGCCACGGATGCCACATGGCAGAACGCCCTGGTGATCGGCCCCACAGATGCTGATCCGGCCACGAACCCCTTTGATCTGAAGAAAACCTTCGATGCCTACAACTCCTGGCAGCTCGCCAAACCGGGCGCGCAAAATCAGGCCACCGATCCCGCCACGCTGACCTTGCCACCGGGTTTCAAAGCGGAACTCATCCGCTCAGCACAGCCCGGTGAAGACTCGTGGGTGTCAATGGCTTTCGATCCCGAAGGGCGCATCGCGCTGGGCAAAGAGAAGAAGGGCCTGCTGCGCCTCACGCTCAGCGGCAGCGGCGAGCAGAAGGTGGAAGTCATCGACGACGAACTGCTGGAATGCCGGGGGCTGCTCTATGCGCACGGCTCGCTCTTCGCGAACGCCAACAACTCGAAAACGCTCTTCCGCCTCACCGATGCAGACGGCGATGGAGTCTTTGAACAACGTCAGGCACTCGTCCGCACCGAAGGCGGCGTGGGTCATGGTCGCAATCACATCAAGCTCGGCCCCGATGGCGACATCTACGTGGCGCATGGCAACAACGTGCTGCTGCCCAAGAACCTCGATCCTGATTCACCGCTGAAGAACTACGCCAATGATCAGCTCATCCCGAACCCGTGGGATGGCAGCATGTTCGACGGCAACGTGGAACTGCCCGCTGGACACATCCTGCGCGTGGCGCCGGATGGCAGCAAGGTCACGCTGCTCGCGGGTGGATTGCGCAACCCGCTGGACATTGCATTCAATGACAAGGGTGACTTGTTTACTTTCGATGCTGACATGGAGAGGGATGTGGGAACCCCGTGGTACATGCCCACGCGTGTGCTGCAGATCGTGCCCGGTGCCGATTACGGCTGGCGTCGAGGCACGGGACGTTTTCCGGCATGGTATGCGGACACGCTGCCGAGTGTGATCGACATCGGGTTGTCTTCGCCGACGGGGATTTACTTTGGGTATAAAGCCGAGTTCCCGCAGAAATATCAAGACGCGCTCTACCTCCTCGACTGGAGCTACGGGCGCATCATCGCGGTGCATTTTGGCAGCACTGTGACGCAGGAAACCTTCGTGGCAGGCAGACCGCTGAACGTCACCGACGGCTGCATCGGCGCGGATGGCGCGATGTGGTTCATCACGGGCGGGCGTGGAACGCAGAGTGGACTGTACCGCGTGACCTATGTGGGAAACCGGCCGCTGGCTCAGCAGGCAGGACGCATGGAAAAGCCAGTGAGCGCTGCTTTGTCGGCGCACGCCGCGCGTCTGCGGCTGGAAAGCCAGCCGGTGAACGAATGGCGCATGCAGGCGCTGCATTCGAACGACCTGAATGCTTTGCTGGCCCTGGCGCGCGTGGGTCAGCCCAGCGATCTGCCAGCCATTCTCGATGCCGTTTTGACAGCAGCACCCGCCCCGACTTTGGCTGCCTTGCGGGTGGTCGCTGTGGCGATCTCGCGGCACGGTACACCGGAAAGTGCTATGAAGCAGCAGCTCCTGGCATGGGCGGTTTATCCGCGTGACGACACCTTTCTCAACCGCGAACTCTGCCGCCTGCTCGTCTATCTGAAATCCCCCACGGTCATCGAGAAAACAATGCCGCTTCTCCAAGAGGCCACGACTTCGGAGGACCTTCTCTTTTACCCGTTCATGCTGCGCTATCTCAAGGACGGGTGGACGCTGGAGCAGCGGAAGATCGCGTTTGAGGCGCTGAACAAGGCGGAGAAGATGAACGGGGCCTCGACCTTCTTCAAGGCGATCAGCGACACGCGCAGCGAGCTGGCGGCGGCGCTGAAGCCGGAGGAGGCCACGCAGCTCGCAGCGGTGATTTCACCGGCGAAGCCTGCGGTGCTCTCTGCGCATGCGCTGCCGGGGCATTCGTTCAAGAACTGGACGCTGGAAGACCTGGCTCCGCTGCTGGCGAAGATGGATGCCAAGACGCGCAGCCGCGACAGCGCGAAGGATGCGCTCATCCGTGCGCAGTGTGTGTTCTGCCATAAAGTGAGCTATGATCCCACGCTGCCAGCGGGCGTGTTTGGGCCGGACCTCGTGCAGGTGTCCGCACGCTTCAACCGCCGCGATCTGCTGGATCACATCTTGAACCCCTCCAAGTTCATCGACGAAAAATTCCGCTACGTGACGGTAAAGACGAGCGATGGCAGGACGATCACCGGCAGCCTGGAGAGCGAAGACGATGAGCGCGTGGTGCTGAAGCCGAACCCGCTCGCTCCCGAGAAAAGCGAAATCGCCAAGGCCATGATCAAGGAACGCAGCGTGTCCGAGATTTCGCCGATGCCGCCCGGATTGCTCAACTCACTCAAGGCGGAGCAGATACTGGATTTACTGGCGTGGTTTGAGACGATGCGGTGAGCGCAGTTGACACTTCACGCTGCGCCATCATACTCGCGCCATGTCCTCCCGCCCTACAGTCTCGCTGCTGCCGCGAATCGCGCGGCTGGTGGTCGTGGGGGCGATCTGTCTGTCTCTGGGCATGCACTGGGCGTTGCTGCAGGGCATCGCGTGGGCGGGGATGCTGGTTTCCTTTGCCAGCGAAGGGGCGGTGATCGAAGCGGTGCAGAAGACCTTTGATGGGCAGCATGGCTGCGCGCTCTGCAAGAAGGTGAAGGAAGCCCGCGACTCCAACCACAAGCAGCCGCAGCAAACGGCGCAGCCCACTCAAAAGATCAACGCTGTGCTGGTGGAGATCTCGACCTTGGTGGCCCCCGCAGGAAATGTTTTTTCATTCGTGCCGCTGCACGAGATGCTGATACACCGCTCCGAACTGCCGGAGACGCCACCGCCACGACGCGGGCTGGTTTGATTTGACCGACCGGCTTGCCAAGCCGCCGATCCGACTCTGTGCGGGGCTGAGGCCCTGCTTCACAGCGTAGGCACCCCATCGCCGCAACCCACAGGCGTGCGGCGTGTCTGCAAACTACCCCATCCGCTCCGCCATGCCCTGCTGGGACGCCAATGGCGTGTGAAGCCTGCAGTTGGTGCGTCCCTCTCATTCATCTTTTCATGTCCCTTTTTTCCAAACACCTCCTCGCAGCCGCTCTAGTGCTGCCCTTCACCACGCTCATCCACGCCGAGGATTCTGCCCCTTCGGCGGAGTCCCTCGCGCGCGGTCAGACGGTTTACATGCAGGTCTGCTTTGCATGCCATCAGCCCACCGGCCAGGGCCTGCCGGGCATGTTCCCAGCGCTGGCCAGCTCGGACTGGGTGGCGGCCCCAAAGCCGGACCGCATCATCCGCATGGTGCTGCATGGCTTCACCGGACCCATCACGCTCAATGGCAAGCCCTTCACCTCCCCCGCGCCGCTGATGCCGCCACAGGGCGCAGCACTCAGCGACACACAGATCGCCGATGTGCTGACCTACGTGCGCAACAGCTTCGGCAACAAAGCCGGTGCCGTAGTGCCCGAGCAAGTCGCCGCCATCCGCGAAGCCGAGAAGGCCCGCAGTGCGATGTGGACTGAGGCTGAAATCCTCAAAATCCCTGTCGAATAACACGATGCCGGATTCACCTCCAGAGTCACCGCCACCGAGCATTCGCTACACCTCCGCTGGTGCTGACCATCGCGTCAGCACCGGCTCTTGGGTGCGCATGGGGCTTGGCATTGGTATGGCCCTCGCGGGCGTGCTGCTGCTGGGGCATTATGCCCGGCAGGCGCTCCCGCAGGCACCGCTGCCGGTGGTCGCACAAATCAAAGGCGATCTCGAAGCCACCGAGCGCAGCGGGCAGACGGTGAAACTCTCCGCCCTGCGCGGGAAGGTCACCGTCATGGCCTGCCTCTACACCGTGTGCCCGCATGGATGCGCGGCCGTGGTGGCCCAGATGCAGAAGCTCAACGCCGCCTACCGCACGCGACCGGATTTCCATCAGGTCTCGCTCGCGGTGGCACCGGAGCGCGACACACCAAGCTTTCTCAAGGCCTATGCCGAAGGCGTGGGTGCCAGAGCTGATGATCCCTGGTGGTTCGTGACCGGTGAGCAGCAGCGCATCTGGGACTACATGACCTACGACCTGCAACTGCAGGCTCCCGCCCCCATCCCGGAGGAGAAGCGCATCAATCCGCTCGACTTTTATGAGCACGATCTGCGCCTCGTCCTCATCGACCGCCAGGGCCGCGTGCGCGGCTACTACGCCGTCTTCCACCCTCAACCCGAGATCGCCACGATCATGACCGATAAGCTTGGTCGTGACGTGCAGCGCCTGCTCGACAACCCCGCTGAATAATCACCCACCCACATTCCATTCCATGAAACACCTTCTCACACTCATTCTCAGTCTCATCAGCATCGCCTCCTGCACTGCGGGAGATCCGGTAAAATTCGTCTATCAGGGCGAAGTCGCCGGCATCATGTGCATCCACTGCACCAACAAGGTCGAAGCCGCGATGAAGAAGCTCCCGGACGTGCAGAGCGTCAAAATCACCCGCGACGACAAAGGCGGGCTGCCCAAGCTCGAAATCATCGCCACCAATGCGCGGATCACCCGCGAAGACGCCGTCAAAGCCCTGGGGGACGATGCCAAGATGTATGACATCCGTAGCCTGAAGCTCGTCCAAGGCCAGTAGCCCTGCATGGCATTCCCGCCTTCACCCAGATCTCCGTTCATGATTTCCGCCGCATCACGACACCCCTGCCTGCACCACGTGCAGCGTGGGGTCGTGCTGCTGCTGTGCCTGGCACTGGGTCTGCAGTGGGCGCTGCTGCAAGGCATCGCCTGGACGGAGATGCTCATCAGCTTCGCGAGTGAAGGATCGGTGATCGAGGCCGTGGAGAAGACCTTTGACGGGCAGCATGCCTGCGAGCTGTGCAAGAAGGTGAAGGAGGGGACGCAGGACTCCAACAAGCGCAAGCAAAGCACGCTGGAGGAAAGCGCCGGGAAGGGGATGCATGCAGTACTCGCAAGCCCTGTGGTGCTGATTCCTCCCACGGCAAAGCCTCTCTCGTTTGCGCCGCTCTGTGCGGTGCTGGTCAGACGCAACGAGATTCCGGAGCCACCGCCGCCGCGATGCGGCCAGGTTTGACCGACCGGCTTTCCCAAGCCGATGCCCTCTCCACGACGGACTGAAAGTCCTGATCAAATCCATTCGCATGCCCCGCTCTGTGCGGCTGCCAATCTCCCCACCATTTCATGAAACGTATTTCTATTCTCATTTTGCTAGCTCTTCCCGGCGCTGCCTTTGCGCAAGCCGCCACCCCAAACACACCCCCGGCGACTGAACTCAAGGAAGTCGTCATCACCGCGAAGAAAGATTCGCCATCACTCACGGTTCCGAGCCTGGAACTCCGCCAAGAACAAATCGCCACGTCCACACCCGGCGGTGCCGGTGTGGTGGACGCGGAATTCTACAAGCGTGGCCGTGCGTCCACACTCAAGGACGCGCTGGACTTTTCCCCCGGCGTGCTGGTGCAGTCACGCTTCGGCGCGGAGGAGTCGCGCCTTTCCATCCGTGGCTCCGGCCTGCAGCGCACCTTTCATGGTCGCGGCATCTGGATGATGCAGGATGGCATGCCGCTGAACCTGGCTGACGGAGGCTTTGACATGCAGGCCATCGAACCGCTGACGGCGAACTACATCGAGGTCTTTCGCGGTGCGAACGCGCTGCAGTACGGCTCGGCCACACTCGGGGGTGCGATCAACTTCATCTCCAACACGGGCTACACCGCGCCTGCCACCCAGGCACGCGTGGAGATCGGCAGCTTCAACACGCACCGTGCGCAGATTTCCTCCGGCTTTGTGAGCGGAAAAACGGATGTGTATGTGAGCATCACCGCCTCCCACACGGACGGCTTCCGCGACTGGAGCAAGCAGGAGAGCTTTCGCGTCTTTGCCAACATCGGCACCAAGATCAGCCCGAACCTGGAGAACCGACTCTACCTGACCTATGTGGACAGCAATTCGCAACTGCCCGGCAACCTGACCAAGGCGCAGATGCAGAACAACCCGCAGCAGGCCGCGCCAGGATCCTTCATCCCCACCGTGGTCGGCGGCGCGGGCTACCAGGAGCGCGACTACCGGCTCTTCCGTCTGGCGGACAAGCTGACCTACAGCGACGGGGACAACACCCTGACGCTGTCCACCTTCTGGTCGTG
Source organism: Verrucomicrobia bacterium 12-59-8 (assembly GCA_002279765.1). The sequence continues at coordinate 21,297 of NCCR01000081.1, forward strand.
GAAAGATCTGAATCATCCGATCTTCCAGGTCATCGACCAGCTCAGCAATGATCTCGGCTTTGACCTGCGCTATGAGCACAAAGGCCGCCTGCTGGGGCATGAGAACACCCTCACCGTCGGCACGGGCTTCATGTATGGCGCGACGAGCGACAACCGCTTCTTCAACATCAACGGCACACGCGGCGCGCAGGTGGGCGCCTACCGGCAGCAGTCCACGAACTTCAATTTCTACTTCCAGGACAAGCTGGAGCTGACGGAGAAGCTCTCCCTGTTTGCCGGGGCACAGGTGGCATATGCCTCGCGTGGACTGGAAGAGCTGCAGGCCTTCGGTGGCGTCAACCCGCCCGGCCAGTTCACCGGTCTGCCCAATCTGATCAACAACAGCGACCGCATCGAAGCCTGGGGCTTCAGCCCGAAGCTGGGCCTGCTGTATGAGGTGGACCCCAAGACGCAGATCTTGAGCCGCCCACCCTCGGCGAAGCCACCCCCGCAGGCAACGGCCTGCTGCCCTTGAAGCCACAGACCGCCACCACCCTGGAGATCGGCACACGCGGCCAGCGCGGACGCGTGAACTGGGACTTCAGCTACTACTACGCCTGGGTGGAACGCGAGCTGCTCGCGCTGGGATCACCGATTCTCACTCCGACGACCACCGTGAACGCCGGCCGCACGATTCATCAGGGCGTCGAATTCGCGCTGAATGCGGATCTGCTGCGCGATCTCGCGGTTTCATCCGACCGGCTTGTGCTGAACCAGAACTTTCTCTGGAACCACTTCAGCTTCAACAAAGACGCCGCCTATGGCAGCCGCCTGCTGCCAGGCTACTCCCCGGTGTATTACCGCGCGCAGCTTCTCTATGAGCATCCCTGCGGCTTTTATGCTGGCCCCACCTTGGAGTGGTCTCCCTTCAAATATGCCGCCGATCTGGCGCGCACGACCTTTGCGGATCCGTATGCGCTGCTGGGCCTGAAGCTCGGCTACCGCACCAAGAAGGGTCTGTCGGTCTACTTTGAGGCCCGCAACCTCACCGATGAAACCTACAGCCCCACAGTGAACGTGGTGACGAATGCCACCACCTCCCCCGCAGTCTTCCTCCCCGGCGATGGCCGCAGCTTCTACGGCGGCGTCGAATGGAAGTGGTGAGGGCGTGAATGACGAATGACGTTTACCAACCGCGCGTGAGCGTTTTGGAACCGGAGCGCAGCGGAGATAGACAGCTGCAAGCTGCCCGAAGGGTGAGCGTAGCGAATCAATGCTCCAGTCCTCTGGAGCTTTCCGCAGGCCATAGAACACTCGAAAGCGCCGGAGGACCGGCGCACTCCAGGACGCTCACGCGACATTTCACCCTACAGCACCCAACAACCCCTTCCTTCCGCTTTCCCCACCATGAACACACGTCTCATCCGCAAACTCCACCGCTGGCTCGGCCTGCTCTTCAGTCTCTCCGTCCTGCTCGCCTCAGGCAGCGGCGTGCTGCACAACGTCATGACACGCACCCAGGTGCCACCACCGCAGGCGAAGCCCTCGGGCGGGGGCATGGATGTGACTGCGATCAAGCTCAGCGTCGCGGACGCGGTGGCCAAGCTGCCCGAAGACAAACCCGAAGTGCTGGCGGTGAACCTGCGCGGCATTGGCGGCCAGCCTTGGTACCAGATTTACACCCAGACTTCCCGTACACCACAGTACGTCAGCGCTGTGGATGGCAAAGTCGATCCCGCCATGGATGAGGCCTACGCCGCTGAGATCGCGACGAAATTTCTCGCGGGAGCCGCCGTGAAGAAGACCGACTTCCTCACCGCCTTCAACACCGAGTACATCAACATCTTCCGCATCCTGCCCGTGTATCGCTTTGATAGCGGCGATGCGCTGGACACCCGCGTCTATGTCTCCACCACCACGGGCAGCGTAACGCGCCACACCGACAAGCAGCGCCAGTTTGAAGCCACCGTTTTTACGAACTTCCACAAGCTCGGCTTCATCCCGGACAAGGACACCCGTGACCTCGTGCTCACGGTGGTGACCTTCGGAATTTTCCTCGTCGCCTGCCTCGGTATCGCACTTTTCTTTGCCACTCGGCCAAAGAAACGATGAAACTCTGCGGCGTTTGAGTACGATTCAACACTATGCGCCGCTCCATCCTCTCCGCCGCCGTCGTTTTGTTGTCCTCCGCCAGCCTGCTGCACGCGCAGGCACCCACGGCGGAGCTGGTCTCCGTGGAAAAAATCTGGGACAAAGCCCCTCACAACGGCTTCACCGATCTCACCCGGTTTCAGAACCTCTTCTACTGCTGCTTCCGCGAGGCGGAGTCCGCCACCAGGGGCGAGGGCGTCATCCGCCTGCTGGTCTCCGCCACTGGCAAGACCTGGGTGGAACAGGTCACGATCGATGAACCCGGCGTCGATCTGCGCGATCCCAAGCTCATCATCACCCCCGATGAAAAGCGCCTCTACCTGCTCTGCGGCGGCGAGTCCGCCACCCTGGGCCGCCAGACACGCTACGCCACCTCCATGGACGGCAGGGTCTGGACGCCGATGCAGAAGCTCCTGGCCAAAGGCGACTGGCTCTGGCGCGTCTCCATCAATCCGGCGGACAAACGCTTCTACGGTGCCAGCTACAACATCCACCCCAACTCCGGCGGTCCCGCGCCCGAGAAGGAGTGGTCGCTAAAAACCTACGCCAGCGAGGACGGCTCCGTCTGGCAGCTCTCCTCCATCATGCAGGTGCCCGGCCAGCCGAGTGAAACCACGCTGCGCTTCCTCAAAGACGGCACCGCCCTCGCCCTCATCGCCCGTCAGGGCGCTGACCGCAAAGGCGTGATCGGCATGGCCAAGGCCCCGTATCGCGACTGGACCTACGCCGCCACCGGCCTCCCCCTCGGCGGCCCCAACTTCATCGAGCTGCCCGATGGCAAACTCATCGCCGGCTCACGCGGCTTTGGCAAAACCCCCGGCGCCCACATGGTCCTCTTCGCCATGACCCCCACCAGCCTCACCCCCATCCTGGAACTCCCCAGCGGCGGCGACTGCAGCTACCCCGGCCTGTATTGGGAGGACGACCTCCTGCACGTGACCTATTACTCCAGCCACGAAGGCAAGGCCGCGATCTATTATGCGCGGGTGAAGGTGAAGTGACGAACGATGACAACGGCCCGGTTCAGATCGACTCTCGACAACCGCGCCCAAAAACGTTAATCTAATGCCATGAGCCAAACGCTGGATCACATCAAGCAGGAGATCAAAACCCTTCGTCCCGCCGAGCGTTTTGACTTGTGGCGCAATCTAGCCCAGGAGTTTGAGCAGCCGGTGGCAGAGAATGACGATGAGGAATCGGTCGAAGCAGCTTGGGACACAGAGATTGATGCCCGTGTGAAGGAGATCGAGGAGGGCAAAGTGGAGCTTGTCTCCGCTGACGAAGCCATTGCACGCATCCGCTCCAAGCTTGCTGCTCGTCGCGTCGGCCTCACGTCGGCGGCATGAAGCCGACGGCCATTCATCCCGCCGCCGAGCGGGAATTGGATGAAGTCACCGACTACTACGCGTCCATTGATCCGGACTTGGCCGATGCCTTCGTGAATTGCTTTGAGTCCTACAAAACCCGAATGACTCAACACCCTCTGCATTTCAGCACACGCAAAGGAGTCGTACGCCGGGCCAATCTGACACCGCAGTTCGGCGAATATTACCTGCCGTTCATGATCTGGCAGAATCGCGTGGTCATCCTCGCCGTCGCCCATGCCAAGCGCCGCCCGTATTACTGGCGAAAGCGCATGGGTGAATCGAAAGAGATGTTCTGATTCAGACTAACAGCCAACTCACCCCCATCCTCGAACTCCCCAGCGGCGGCGACTGCAGCTACCCCGGCCTGTATTGGGAGGATGACCTCCTGCACGTGACGTATTACTCCAGCCACGAGGGCAAGGCCGCGATTTATTATGCGCGGGTGAAGGTGAAGTGATGAATTAATGACTCAAACCCAGCGGTCACTACAGCGTTTAGCTTCCAGACGCCCGATCTTGTTCACCCAAGCTTGCCTCTGCATTGGTTATATATTGGCTGATACGCTGTTTTTCTCGTTGAATCTCCTCGATCATAGTAGCCATTAGCTTCCGTTCCTTGTTGCTATCGGACGTCTGTAATTTCACCTGATTCCACTTGGTGGCCAGGCTATCTTGAAGGGTAAGCAACTCATTTGCTGCGCGCTTATGGACATTAAAAAGGCGTCCTCTTGGATGGAGTCCATCGATGGCAACACAAACGGCTGTCACAAAGCCCAATATAATCACTGCTGTTCCATAACCAAACGACTCAAGCGCAGAAGCGCCTAGGCCCCCAAGGATCGCAGGAGTCTTTAACATCCAAAAGTGAAGGCGATCTCGCTGTGCATCCTCTTTGTTTGTGCGAGCCCAATTTTGAATTTGGCTCATCTCATCAGCGACAACCTGAGCAACAAGATCACCACTTGATGCAGTGGTTTGTTGTTGGCGTGATGATGGTGCGGAGTTAAGACGAATTGATTCGTCTATATAACGCGGAGATGGAGGTGAACCAAGCGTCTCATATTGAAAGGGCGGAGGGTCACTCCGAGGTGGGACCGATTTATCTTCCGATGTTGGCATATTGGTTTTAGAAAAGTAATGCCCTCCCGTAAGGATGAAGCTAGAAGAGCAACCAGCATTGACAACTGGAATCGTTCACTGCGATGCCTAAAATAGATTCCAGACATCGTTCAACCTTCGCGCCGGAACGTACGAGAGCTCATGTAGGTGATCTGTTTGCCCACCTTTAGAGTGGGCGGGGCAATGGCGTTTTCCATGAGCTGGGGGGATCTCGCCGTAAAGGCGGGAAACGGTGAGAGCACGTCAGCAGTTTTTGAAGCGGCAAAAATCTCATCATCTGCTCGCATCGGTTTCTGAAGCAGGTGCTGGAACTTCGTCGTCCTCATGCACAAACTGTTCATCGGAGCCGAGGTAATCATAGAACAGAGCTCTCGAACATTCAGGGCAGCAAAACCCCGGGCACGCGGCAAATCCGTTCTCGGCGGAAACTCGCCAATTACTCCCCATTCACCGGGCGGGCGGATGCGGCAGCAGTAGCCTCCAGACAGAAACCGGTCATGAGATCGGTGAAATCGGCAGATGACGAAGGCGCACGCGATGGCCTGAGATCGTCAGCAGCGCGCCGGTGGTGAGCGCTGTCTCTGCGAGTGCGATGGCCGCGCAGACGTGGTCGCGGGACGCAGGATCAAATTCATTGTCCATGCGCAGAAGAATGACGCTGGGGCCGCTCTGCTGCGTGGTGTAGAGGAGTTGGGAGAAATCCAGATCCTGGGTGAGCACCACCTGCTGGTGCTCCCGTGCCCAGTTCATGAGAACTGTATCCGGGGCATTGCCCGGCCCGAGCGTGCTCCAGTGGCAGGCCTCCCAGCCATGGGAGGTGAGCAGGGGCACCCAGTCCGGACTCAGATTCATGTCCACCAGCAGCTTCATGCAGCGGCCATGGCAAGCTCTTCATCATCCACGCGCAAGGCGGCATAGCTCAGGCAGGCGTCAATGTCCGCCGCTTCCAGATAGGGATAGGCCGCGAGGATCTGCTCGGGCGTGCGGTGATTGGCCAGCTGGCGCAGGATGTTCGCAGCCGTGACACGGAGGCCGCGAATGCAGGGCTTTCCAGACATGACAGCGGGATCAAGGGTGATGCGGTCCGTGCTCATGGCGGTGATATTACTGAACAGACGGCGAGTTTGCAAAGACTGTGGCAGAATTCGCCGTGCCAGGACTTGTGGCGCGTGCTGCCGCCCGCCCCTCGCGGGGCGGGGAGGGAAACTTCCGCAACTTCAACATCTTCTGCGGGGGGGTATACACGCGCGTCAGTCCCACTGAAAGGTGTAGGTGATGCATTTGCCCACCTTGGAGCGGATGCGGCAGTGGCCCTTCTCGGTGAGCTGGGGGAGGATCTCGCCGTAGAGGCGGGAGACGGTGAGGGCGCCCTGGCGGCCTGGATTGGCGGCAAAGCGGCGGGTCAGCTCCGTGCGGGTGTAGTCCGCGCTGCGCTGGCCGGGGTGGTCTCCGCTGATTTGGGACAGCAGCCACTCCCCGGTGTCCGCCACCAGGACACGCCGGCTCTGGGCCTCCAGCTCCATGAGGGCGTCCAGACAGGCGTCCTGGTGCTGTTCGGCCAGGGCAAGGACATCCTGGGTGATGGTGTAGGGGTCTGAGATGCTGCCCCTGGCCCACCGGCAGGCCTGAAAGATCACGGCCAGCTTCAGGCAGCGGGCGGGGCTTTCATTGAGGCTGGAAAGCAGGCTCTCCTCTCCGCTGGTGTATCCTGGTATTTGCTTGCAGCGCTCGCGGTTGCGCTTCTGCAGGCTGATCCAGTACTCCCGTGCCTCCTGGGTGAAGCTGTTCGCCCCCACCACGCCTTGAAGGTCGGACAGCTTGCGAAACTGCTCTGCCAGTTCGTCGAGTGCGGCACCTTCCAGGCTGCGCGGCCACCAGATCTCCCGTGCCTGCTGGCTGGCCAGGTAGAAGCCAAAGCGGCGGCGCAGCCCGCTGCCCGCCTCCAGATTGTCCAGCCGTGCCACCCCAAAGGTGGCTCCGATGCAGAGGCTCAGCGTGGCCTGCGGGATGTGGCGCTCTGAGCTGCCGCCTTCGTGCAGCTTGCGCTCCCGCAGGTAGTTCTGGGTCCAGGGGCTGCCATCGTAGAGCTTCAGGTACCTGGCAGACACCTCCTTGCCGTGGGCGCTGGTCTCCCAGGTGCGCAGCAGGGTGTTGCCCTCATCCTCAAACTGCATCCGGTGCGGCTGCTGCTCAAAGGAGTCAAACAGCGCGGAGTCGCTCGCATTGCCATACAGCAGATCACTGCTCATGAGGATCTTCTGGGCGATCTTTTCCGCCGGCTTGAAGGTGGTGCTCTTGCGCAGCCCGGCGGGAGTGGCGATGAAGTTGTACATTGTCAGCGGCTTGCTGCCGCCAAAGTCCAGCGTGACATTGGGCGTCAGCAGTCTGCCACACAGAGAGAGGATGGGTGCCAAGATGAGGCCGTCCGGCAGCTCCGAGACCTTTCGCACGAAGTCGCGGTAGTCCGCCAGGATGGAATCCTCCGGGATGGGGTGCTCCCGCGTACACCCCCCCGCAGAATTTGTGGAAGTTGCAGAAGATTCTCTGATGGCAGGCACTGCCTGCATACTCCTCTCCGCTGCGGATGTGGAGGGTGCGGACGTTTTTCGGGCGGCTGGTTCTGCCTGCGTACGCCCCCCCGAGGTATTTGGGGAATTTGGGGAGGTTTCTCCGCTGCCGGGCGGCTTGGGCTTGTACCAGTCGGGGACGGGAGCGTCCACGGGGCGGAGGTGCCGCGTCCAAGGTTTCGAGGAGTGCGGGTTTTTGTAGAGGGCCAGCTCCTCCGCCGTGGGGACGAAGGGGGTGACGAGCTCGCGCAGCTCAGGCGCAGTCTCTGCTGTCCGGAGCGGCGGAGGCGCGGGCGCAGGGCCCGGCTCAGGCGGCGGAGTATGGCCGGATGCCGGGCGCTGACGCCGCAGCTTCATCGCCTCCATTTCCGCCAGCTCTTCCTCGGTAGGGATAAAAGGGGTAACCATAAAAATAGAAAGGGTAGGGGTGGAAGGTTTAGCGTTTGCGGCGGGCCTGGGTGCGGGAGCGCGGCGCGGGGGGCGGCCGGTTGCGGATCTCCTCCATCCGCTGGTCCACCTCCTCCGCTGTGAGCATCTCCACTTCTGGAAGGGTGCCGGGCGGGGCTTTGGCCGCACGCGCCAGCGCCTCCTCCACCGTCTGCGCCACGGGCGCGCCGGCATACGGATCATACGTGTGCCGCCATACGGGCCTGCGGGGGCCGGGCTTGGAGATCACCAAATTGGCCAGTTGTTCGGAGGTGAGGACAAACTGGCTGAGGGGTGGGCGGGGGGTCTTGTTTGGAGGTGTGTTCATGATGATATTTTGTGGTTTTGGGTTTCTGGTTCCTTGTCTTTGATTTTTAGGGATAGGTATTTTCTGGTTTGTCGTGGTAGCATGCGGGCGCGCCTGGGCATGGAAATGCCGGATAGGCGCGGAGACCGCGTGCGGTTGAGCGTGGTGGGCCGGAAGCCGTCGGCGGCTTCAGCGTCTTGCGGTGGGTGCGATGCCAGAGTTCTTCACTGCCGCTTCGCTGTCATCTCTGCTGCAGGCCGCGTTCTTCACGCCGGCCCTTCTTCAGGAATAGAGACAGACTTGGGTCCGTTTTTGAAATGTCAAGCAAGGTTGCAGAAAATAACGCATTTCATCGCAGCAAGCGTTGAATCATGGTATGAACTGTCAGCCACGAACGGGAACCGGTCCAAGACGGGCGTCATCCATTTTCGGAGCTGAGACGATTCAACAGCGTGCCGTCAGTTCCCACACCAACGCTCTGCCGGTGCCTTTGCGCCGCACCAGGCCGATCTCCTCTTCCAGCCTGCGCGTCCACTCCGGGCAGGGCCGCTCGTATGGCAGGGCGAGCGTCTCCCGCAGCTCCACCCACGTCGCGCCCTGGCGCTTCCGTTTCAGGTGCTGCTGGATGGCGGCTTTGAACTCGACGTATTGCATGGCGGAGTCTGGATGATGGGAAGCTCAATGACGGAGGGGCAGTGAAAAAGAGGGATTTTGCCGGTGTTCACAATCGATCCGCCTCACGCTCTAGGGTGGTATCCATGCCTCGAAGGATGCCGCGCAATGGATCCACTTGATGAGGATCATCTATTGATGTCCCCCCTGGCAGTCCGCCCCGGCTCCTTGGAACTTCGCCAGCCCAGAACTGATTGAGGCCGTGCCATGCAGAGGCGCTGACGGGCAGCAGGAATGGAAGAAACGCATCCGCAGAAACATTGGAATGTCCCCAGATGTTTTGAATGCTTTCCAAAATTCCGATGGTGGCAAACTCCCGTGTGTAGGGGTCGCAATCTGTGTGAAGACGCTCGATGAACTCAGCGATGGCAGGAAACTCAGCGCGCTGATCGGAAAGATGAAGCGAGAGCAGGTGTCTCGCGAACGCACCCGCCTGAATGTAAGGCAAGTCTCCGCCGTCATCGGCGCAGCACTCCATGAACGCGGGTCCGAACGACGGACAGGCTTCCAGCCAGAGTGCGGCGATGTCAGGTTTCGTTATCACATGGGCACCCCATCAATCGCAAAGAACTGCGCCACCGCAGCGCCTTCGCGCAGGGTCCTGGCGTGTTGATACTCTTCCGAATGGAAGAACTGCTGGGCGGCTTCATACGTGGGAAACTCCAGGATCACCACGCGGTTGGTCTCCTGCGGTCCTTCGAGCGTCATCGACTCACCACCACGCGCGATGAAACGACCGCCGTATTGCGCGATCATGCCGGGCGTCAGCTTCATGTACTCCGAGTAGCGGGGCCAGTCCGTGACCTGCACGCGTCCGATGATGTAGGCTGCCATGGTTTCAGAGTTTTGAGGGTTCGTACGAGCAAGCGCTGGCAGCTTGTTGTCTAGGGCTCTCAGGCGAGTTCGGCGACAGGGCGCGAGAACGGGCTGAGGGATTGTAAACTGGGAACTGAAAACTGAGAATTGAAAATGGGCCGGAGGGGGGACAGGCCGGAATGCCTGTCTTACTCACCTCACACCAAGTCCGCACGCGTGAACGCAGCCACGACGGGGTAGCCTTTGCTCTCGATGGCTTCGCGACCGCCTTCGGAGCGATCCACGAGGATCAAAGCGAAGGCGACTTTGCCGCCTTCTTCTTCGATGGCTTCGATGGCCTTCAAGGTGGAGCCGCCGGTGGTGATGACGTCATCGACAACGACGATGGGCTGGCTGGGGATGAAGTTGCCTTCGATGCGTTTGCCACGGCCATGGCCTTTGGGCTCCTTGCGCACGACGAAGGCCTGCACGGGCGGCGTGTCTCGCTCGATGCTGGAGCTCATGGAGACAGCGAGCGTGATGGGGTCTGCACCCATGGTCAGGCCGCCGAGGGAGCCGATGCTGATGCCGAGCTGCTCTTCTTTTTCACGCAGCAGCGCATGCAGCACACGGCCCACGAGCACCGCGCCACGGGCGTCGAGCGTGGTCACGCGGCAGTCCACGTAGAGATCGCTCTCCTTGCCGGAGGCGAGGGTGAATTTGCCAGTCTTGATGGACTTGGCTTGAAGGAGCTGGCGAAGTTCTTCGCGGTCTTGCTGGATGGACATGGACTTGGGGAGGCTGGTTGGCTGGATTCTCGATGCTAGTTGCTGGATTCAGTGGCGGCGTCGGTGGCGGCGCTGTCGGAAATGGTTTCTGCTTCAGGCTCGGCTTCAGAATCAGATTCGGCCTCTGATTCTACGGCAGGTTCTTCAGCCTCGGGCTCGATCTCGGGCTCATCCTCCGTGGCAGGTTCAGGCTCTGCCTCTGTCTCTTCCGTGGGTTCGGGATGGGTGGCTTCGTCAGAGGTGGCAGGAGGAGCGTCATCAGGCTCTTTCGGTCCCTCGGCATCCGGCGTGGGGACGACACCATCCACGGTGAGCGTGACGCCCACGGCCTTGGCGGCATCGGCGGCAGGGCCCCCGAAGGCGAGGAGGGTGGCGACTTCGTCCTGCATGTCGGCGATTTCGTCGAGCTTCAGTTCGGGATCGCGCACGATGAAGATTTCGCCGGTCTTCCTGTTTTCGTAGAAGAGCATCTTGGCACCATCGACTTCCTTCTCGGCGGTCTGCGTGAGCTGGCGTTTCCGCTCCAGCATGAGGGCGAGGATGTAGCGTGCGTTCTCGGTCCTGGGATCGCCATCTTCAATGAAGCGCTGGAGCAGGGCCTGGGCGCTTTCCTTCGGGGCGATCTCTGGCTTGGCCTCGGCGAGGACTTTGGAATAGACCGTTTTCCAGGCAGCGACGGGCTTGCGCTGCTCCACCTCCTGCGCCCACGCCTCGGCGCAGACATCACGCCTTACGTAGCCGTTTTCCTCCGGATCGAAGTAGATGGTGGTGTGGAAGACCTCGCCGTCCTCAAACGGGCGGTTGGTGAGGGCACATGCGTGCGCGCGGCTGCGGATGGACCAGTTTTGCTGCATCAACGAAGGTTTAACGTTTCAGGTTCGAAGTTTCAAGTCGCCGAGGCGTCGGGCAGGGAGGCGCTGCGATTGCGCGGGCGGGCGATGCGGGGCTTGAGCTTGGAGAGGCGCAGTTTGAAACTGGGCAGATCACGGTTCTGCGTGCGGTAGTAGAAGAGGACGAGCCCGAGCGAACCAAAGAGCAGGTGCGGCATCCACACGGTGAGCCAGGCGGGCAGATGGCCGCCTTTGCCGAGATTGAGGAAGAGATTGTTCATGAACATGAAGATGAAGAAGATGAAGACACTGCCGGCAATGCCACCGACCGAGCCCCGGCGTGAGTAGGCCACACCGAGCGGCGCGGCTACGAGCACTAGCGCCATGGCCTGCCACGGCAGGGCAAAGCGGTGCCAGAAGTGCGTGCGAAACGGCGCGAGCTTGTCGTCCGCCGCCTTCGGATGGGCGCGCAGGTAGGACACCAGCTCCGGGACGCTCATGAAATTGGGACGCAGCGCGTAGCTCACGAGGCTCCAGGGCGTCTCCTCGATGCCCGGCACTTCCAAGACGCTCTGCCCGTCCGCGCCCACGGGAAAGGGCCGAGGCTTGGAGAGCTTGCCGTTTTGATAGATCAGCTCCTGGCCATCATAAAAGCGCCAGCCAGCGCGGGGCGACCACCCTGCCGTGGGCGCGATGATGGTGCGCATGGGCTGGCCCTGTTTGTCTTTCTCCCAGATGCACACTTCATGCATGCGCTCGTTCCCGCTGCGCATGGAGAAGGGGAAGGTGCCCACATACCAGGTGCGGTGGGTCTGCTCGTCATGGTACATGATGGCGGAGGCCATGATGGAGTCCGCCGCATGCACGCTCATGCCGCGAAAGACGGCCTCGCGGTTGCCCTCGGCACGCGGCCCCCAGTAGTAATTGGCCGCCATGTTCAGCATGCAGGCGTACACGCTGCAGAGGAAGATCGGGCGCAGCACCTGGAACAGGCTGCGGCCAGTGCCCAGCATGGAGATGAGCTCGTTGGCCTTCGACATGCGGGTGAGGGAGTAAAGCACCGCGAGCAGCAGAGACACCGGCAGGATCTGGGTGAACACCAAGGGGATCATCCCCAGGTAAAACCGGATCACCCGCACCACGCCGGATTTGGATTCCTGAAAGTCCTTCAGGTTGTCCAGCAGATCCATGATGATCCACAGGGTGAAGAAGGACACAAAGCAAAACACCAGCGGATGCAGAAACGTGCGCAGGGTGTAGCGCTCCAGAATGCCGATGCGCCGGTAGTAGTGCAGGGCTAGGGGGACGGACAGAAACACCAGCGCGATGAAGACGAGCTTGAAGGCAAAGGCCAGCGGCGCGGGCGGCTCGCCGATTTCCGTCATGTGCGAATGCGCGATGTAATCGACCAGATCACTCGCGATGGACCACACGGCCATGGACACGGAGGCGATGCTGACCGGCAGCATCAGGCGGCGCAGATCGCCCCAGCGCCGCCAGATCACGATGAGCAGCACGGGGACACCCAGCCTGACCCAAAGGTTGAGATAGGGCAGCACGCTGGAGAGCACCAGGATGCCCTGCGGCACGTCCATCTCCGCCTGCTGCGCCTGCTGCAGCGCGGCATCCACCGCGTCATCAGGGTGCGTACGATGCCAGCCCATGAGCATGGAGAGGATCAGCAGGGCGATGGCCACGGCAAATGAACTCCGCCCCAAATAGGGGAGTTCACGCGCCTTTTGCCAGGCCTGGTTCACACGTTGCAGCCACTTCATGCCGGAGAGAGCCGTGAGAGTCGGTTAAAGCCCCCGATGCGTCAAGGCTGCACGGCCCCCGAACAAAAAGAAGCCCGGAGGCATGACCTCCGGGCTTCGAATCTTGGGCTGGGGGGGCGATGGGCTCAGTTCACATCCAGGCACACGCCTTCGGTCGTGCTGCGGGCGAAGATTTTGCCGTTGGCGAGGATCGGGTAGCTCCACACCTTGCCTTCGAGCACATCTTTGCGCGCCACTTCCTTGTATTTGTCTGGGCTGGCTTCGACGATGACGATTTCGCCCTTGTCGCTGGTGGCGATGATCTTGTCTCCTGCGAGGATGACCTGACCAGGACCGAAGCCTTCCTCCTTCCACATGTCCTTGCCCGTCTTGATGTCCACGCAGGCGAGCGGGCCTTTGCCGTATTCTTTGAAGCTGAACATGCCGTAGAGGAAGCCGTCTTTCACGACTGGGGTGCTCCAGTGGTTGAAGCACTCGTTCTCACGACGCCAGATCTGGGTGGCTTCGAGCGTGCTGCCGCTCTTGCTGATCTTGAAGGCGCCAGCGCCCACGCCGTAACCGGCAGAGCAATAGACGATGTCTTCAAACACCACCGGGGAGGCGGCGGTGCTCACTTTGTAAGGGAAGGGGGCACGCCAGATCACGCTGCCTTTTTGAGGATCAACGGCAACGAGGCCGGTCTGGGTGAAGAAGATCACCTGATGCACGCCGTGGATGTCCGCTGGCACCGGGGTGGCGTGGGTCATCTTGTCGTCCTCGCCTTTCCACACGACTTTGCCAGTGTTCTTGTTCAGACCGAGGAGAGCCTGGCCTGCGCCACCGCCAGCGAGCAGGAGAATGTCTCCATCGATGACGGGAGAAGCGGCGTTCATCCACGGAATGGGTTTGCCGTTGTTCTCTTTGAGGGTGTCGTGTTCCCAGACCTTTTTGCCATCAGAGGCATTGACACAATGCACACCCAGATTTGTGTCGATGACATAGACCATGCCGCTGTCAAAGACAGGCGTGGAGCGGGGACCGTCACCACCGTTGTTGTCAGGTGTACCAGAATCGCCGTCTTTACCGGGGTTCCCGTACTTGGCCACCAAGGTCATGGATGTTTTCCAGAGAGTCTTGCCGTTGCTGGAGTCGAAGCAGACAAGGGTTTCACCTGGGTTGCCATCCACCTCATCCACGACGAGCGTGTACGCCTTGCCACTTGCCACCGCGAAGGAGCTGAAGCCGAGGTTTGTTGGCGATTTCCAGACCTCTTTGAGGCTCCATTTGGCATTGGCCATGGCTGGGACGATGCCATTGCCAGCAGGACCCCGGAAGGCGCCCCAATCGGTGGATTCAGCGGTGAAGGCGGTCGTGGCCAGTGCCAGACCGAGTACGGTGGTGAGATGAGTGCGTGTCATGAGAAGGAAGTGAAAACGACTGACGCCGGAAGGCTCTTTCGGTTCAACGTGGTCCGCACAGAGTCGGCTGGCGCAGATCGCGCGCTATTCCGCAGGCCTGCGGGAGCGGGGCTCGCGCGTCACGGTGTCGCCGGTGCCAGCGCTGGTGACGAAGGGGCCGTCCGCCATCGGCGCGGTCTTGGTGAAGCCGACGTCGGGCATGTCGCTCGGCTTGCCTTCGAGCGGGAAGTCTTTGCGCAGCGGGTGGAAGGGGTAGCCTTCCCACATCAGGATGCGGCGCATGTCGGGATGGCCGCTGAACTTGATGCCCATCATATCATACACCTCGCGCTCATGCCAGTTGGCGGTGGGCCAGATGTCGCTGACGGTGGGGACTTCTTGGTCTTCTGCCACAGCGGCACGCACACGCAGATGCTGCAGGTGGCCGTAGCCATAGAGTTCATACACCATTTCAAAACGCGGCTCTCTGCCCAGGTAGTCGAGGCTGGAGACATCGACGAGGTAGTCGAAATTCAATTCATCGCAGCAATATGCGAGCAGCGGCTTAGCGCTGGCGAGTTTGACGACGAGCGTGTGTTCTCCACGAAACTCCTTCGTTTCCAGCACGGCATCGCCGAATTTCTGCTTCAGGGCATCGGCCATTTGGGCGGCAGTCATGGTCGTAAAAAATTAAGCGGTGAGTTCGGCGATCAATTCCTTCTTCTGCTCAGTGAAGGAGTGCTCGGTTTCGATCTTGCGCTGGAGGCGCATCATGCCTTCGAGCAGCGCCTCGGGGCGCGGTGGGCAGCCGGAGATGTAAACGTCCACCGGGATGAGCTGGTCAATGCCCTGGAGCACCGCGTAGCTGCGGTACATGCCGCCGCTGGAGGCGCAGGCACCCATGGCGATGCACCACTTCGGCTCCGGCATCTGGTCCCACACGCGCTTCACCGCGAGGGCCATCTTGTAAGTCACGGTGCCGGCCACGATCATCACATCGGCCTGGCGGGGGGAGAAACGCATCACTTCCGCACCGAAGCGGCTCAAGTCGTAGCGGCTGCAGGCGGCGGCCATCATTTCAATGGCGCAGCAGGCGAGGCCCATCGGCATCGGCCACATGGAGTTCTTGCGCATCCAGTTGATGGCGGCGTCCATCTTGGTGAAGATGATATTGCCTTCGACTTTCGAATCGTAAGCAGCAACGGTGGAATCAGCGGGGGCAACCATGGCAACGTGAATGGGGTTTGGAACCCTGAGAATTACGCCCCCTGCGCAGGAGCGGCAATCAGATTGTGAATCTTTTCACAAGCAGGGAGGGGATCAGGGCATTGGGGTCTTCTGTCTGGCTTCCTCCGCCGTTTTTTTCAAGGCATCATCCCCAAACCGCCGGGCGATCTCCGCCCCCATGATTCCGTTGTAGCCTTTGGCGTGGCTAATCACGCGATCGCTCACGACGCAATCGGCCACCCATTGGAATTCGATACCATACCTCTCCTTCATGAGCCGCTCGTAGGTCCCTTCCCACGGTGCTGGCGGACCTCCCATGGTTTCCACTCTCAGTTTGCCCGCCTTCAGATCCTTGCGTGCGTCCGCACGCCCTTGGATCTCTGCCAGCCAGGAGCCATGTGAGGGAGAGCAGGCACAAAGCGCCAGAACACCAACGCCCAAAGCCATTTTGAGGAGAGACATGCCGCGCATGATGACACGCACTTCCTCTGTCACAAGATCTGAATACCTGCCAGAAAGGCGGAAAACTCGGCCTACGCCACAGGCAGCGGCCCAGCGGCCACCAGCTTCTTCTGGCGGGAGTCCACGATCAGGTTCAACCCCTCAAGACTACGCGCTCCCAGCAGCAGCAAATCGCCTTTCTCGGCGAAGACTACTTCGTCCACGGTGAAAGCCTTGTTCACTCTCACGATGGCAAAACCGACACTGCGGGTGATCTGCTGTCCGTTCGCCATCACAAAGGCCAGATCCTTCTTTTCACGCTTCACACCGATCTTCTCCAGCGTCGTCGCCGGCACCCAGGTGTATTCGCTGCCGGTGTCCACGAGCATTTTCGGGATCGTGGCCGCCTGCTCACGATCCACGACGTTTTCGATCTTGGCTCCTACTTTGAAGGTTCCCATAGGGTAATGATGCAATCCCGCAGGCCGTTTGGAAAGCCCATTTTCAACGAGCCCTGAAGAGTCAACCACTCCTCCCAACTGCGCCAAGTGCCAGCTCAGTTGTGCCACATTTTGGCACTTTGGCACAATTATTGACTCATTGATAATTGTGCCATTACCTCATTATATCACTCACAATCAATCCATTGCGTCTCAAAGATCCCACTTGGCACACATCTAGCCAAGTAAGAAGCACCAAAACCCTCAGTATCTCTTTCCCCCCAACCCCCAAAAATCATGAGCAAAATCCTCGGCATTGACCTCGGCACCACCAACTCCTGCATGGCCGTCCTCGAAGGCGGCAAAGCAACGGTGCTCGAAAACAGCGAAGGCGCACGCACGACCCCTTCCATCGTCGCCTTCACCAAGAGCGGCGAACGCGTCGTCGGTCAGGCCGCCAAGCGTCAGGCCGTGACCAACCCCCGCAACACCGTCTTCTCCGTGAAGCGCCTGATGGGCCGCAAGTTCGTGGAACTCACCGAAGCCGACAAGCGCATGCCCTACAAGATCGTGGCCGCTGCCAATGGCGACGCCCACGTGCAGGTCGAAGTCGGCGGCGAAACGAAAGTTTACAGCCCGCAGGAAGTCAGCGCGATGATCCTCGCGAAGCTGAAGGCCGACGCGGAAGCCAAGCTCGGTGAAACGATCACTGAAGCCGTCATCACTGTTCCGGCTTACTTCAATGACAGCCAGCGCAACGCCACCAAGGCCGCTGGTGAAATCGCCGGCCTCAACGTGCGCCGCATCATCAATGAGCCGACCGCAGCCGCCCTGGCCTACGGCCTCGACAGCAAGTCGGACGAAAAAGTCGCCGTG
>NCCR01000002.1:0-3056 GCA_002279765.1 Verrucomicrobia bacterium 12-59-8
GGCTGGTGTGGCGTCTTCCACGTCAGCCGTGGTCACGATGCCGAGCCATTTGCCCTGAGTGCGGGCGAGGTAGCTGCCCATGTGCTCGATGCGAGGATTGTCCCACTTGTCAGTGGTGTCATCAGGAAACACGCCTTCCTGGCCGTTGTTGGCCTTGTTGCCAGTGGAATAGCAATGAGCGCCAGGTGCGGAGTCCGTCACGATGGAGTTCAGGGAGTGGGTGGTCACGATACCGGTGACCGGCAGCGTGTCGATGGCGAGAGGGTCGTTCGACTTGCCAAGGGAGGCACCCTTGGAGACGATGCGGGCCGCCGTGCGGTGGGCGATGCCGGTGCCGTCACCGATGAGCCAGATGATGTTCTTCGCCTTGCGACCAGCATTGAGCGTGATGTTGGCGATTTCGAAGTTGCCCGTGCCTGTTGCGACCAAGCTGTCGTTCTGAGTGGCCTCGACGATGAGTGTTTTCACGCCAGCAGTTGAGTTGGAGTAACCACGGATCGTGGCGCTGAACTTGTCACCACCGATGGAGGTGATGGCGGACGCGCCGCCGGCTGCTGTGACAGGGGTGCCATTGACCTTGAAAACGACGCTGGTGATCGTCTTGCCTGCATCCGCCTGGATGGTGGCCTGGAGGTCAAACCGCTGCGCGGGAAGGAAGCGGGAGATGTAGGGGGGGGTGGAATCAGCGTAGGTGAACAGCGCGCTGGGAGGATTGAGGCGTGTCACGGTGGGGGCAGCGAAGGCGTTGCCAAGGGCGAAAAGCCCGGTGATGGCGGCAATGAATTTGCCTGAGTTTTGTAACTTCATAGTTTATCGGGATGGTGGGTGGTGCTGTTTCTGTTTCTTCGTGGGTTGAAGAAAGGGGGTGGGGTGGTCGAGGATGGCAGAGCGCCGAGATCACTCGGGATCGGAATGGCCCTGCCGAGCTGGAGCGCGACGGGTTTTCGAAGCTCCAGCGGGGCCCCCGTGGCGGCGTCCGTGACCACATCGCAGTGGAGGCGTACGTGGGAGACGCGTCCGCTTTGCTCCTGCCGTGATCCGAGGTCCAGCGTACCGTAAAGAGTCATTTTCTCCTGCCGCCATGCCGGTGCGCTGTTCTTTTTCACCGGCAGGATGACATGAACCATGCTCGGCGGCAGACTGTCCGAGAGGCCCTCTTCGCGTTCATTGTAAGCCTGTAGTGTTTCACAGAAGAAAAAGATGGCAGGGTCGATGTTGTCGTTGCGGAGCATGAACCCGGTGACAGCCACTTTTTTGCCATCAAGCGCCCGGGCTTTGGCGGTGTATTCCAGTCCTCGCGGGCCTGCGGGTGTCACAAAGATTTCTTCAAACTTCAAGGCGACACTCGAGGAGTCTGCATACGGAACAGCAGACGGCGTGCCCGCTGAAACAGTGGCATCCGAATCAAGGTTTTGCGCCACCGCCGCAGCGTCTTTGCCAGCCAGCATGAGCAACCCCAATCCGGTCAGGAGGATCACTGGCACAACAACCGATAGCGACTTCAAGTTCATGAGTCACGATTCGAGCATCCATCTGCTGTCGTCTCAAACGAGCTAGTTAAACGCTTTCGTTGAAGATACGAAATCGTTTCAATTTAGGCTGTAACGCAGGCATTGATCAAATGATTGAAATGACTCCTATCTATAAGGCATGGCACTTCATTGTTAACTTTGTGTCACTTGCCAATCGGCCCAGTCATATTCATCTACTGATTGTGATTGCATCTTATCCGCGCAGCAAAGCAGCAGTAACTTCGCGGAATCTGATCGCTCGGGTGATTCCGCAGATCATGACATCAAGCCAGGAACTGCTTCGCTCCGGTATGCGTGGCGGAGTCTTGAGAGTTCACTGTTTTTTCAAGTTTCTCCCGCTTGTTTTCGCTCTTGCTGGCAGCTTGGCTCGAGCGCAGGAGCACTCAGTGTTCCTGCCCCCGAAGTGCTACGCAATCGAACGCTATGAGGCAGGGTGGAACAAAAATCCATTCACACTCAAGACGGCTCCTGCTTTGGTGCCGCAGGCTTCTTTTGCCAAAGATCTGGCCATTGCCTCCATCTACGGAGACAGACGTGATCCGACGGTCTCCATCGTGAATGTCAAGACCCATGAGCGGTTCCTGCTTAAAGCTGGAAGGCCAAACGCCCACGGAATCGAGCTCAAAGAAGCAAGCGTCGGACTTGGGCGCAAAGATACTGTCGTTCGTATCGCGATGGGTGCGGAACTCTGCGAGGTGCGCTATGACAACGATTACTTGATGCAGCTTACGGCCTCCGCAAGTGCCCGAACAGACCCTGCCACCCTGCAGCTCAGGCAGCAAACCATGCAGCAGCAACCGGGACAGCCGACACCAGCAAAGCCGCAGCCCCTTGTTCGTGTTCGCAAACCAAACCCTGGAGCGCCAGGATTCACTCCAACGTCTTTGCCGAACAGCCAGCCTGCTTATGCCGCCGGCGCAATCGTCCCGCAGTACTCCGGCTCATCGTATGCCTCTGCCGGCGGCAAACTGGGGGCAGGCGGCGATCTCTCGTTGCCGACGAGCAGCCAAAGTGGATCAGACACATCTTCATTGGCCGATCAACTTGTTGGCACGGCCATGCTCCCGCTAAGGCGCTACACGTTCAGGACAGGAAATGAGCCCCTCATTGCTCACCCTGATCCCCAGTGAGGTGAATTTCACAGCTATGGAGAGACGCCGGTCATCGTTCAGCATGATCCCCGCGCCAGACATGGACTTTCCTGCCAAGCATCGACGATCCGCCCCTAAAATGGCAAGATCAGCATCTCCTTGTCGTACATGCCACTGATATTGACCTTCCATCTCAAACCCTAGCACACCATGTTCCGCATCCCAGGCGTCCCCGGTAAAGACCTTTGCGACAAAAATCTCGGTTTCTCGCGCCGTGACATCCTGCGCGTTGGCGGCGGATCAATGATGGGCCTCACGCTCAACAATGTGCTCCGTGGTCAGGCCATGGCGGCCAACTCTCCGAACGCAGGCCGTGCGGGATGGGGCAAGGCCAAGCATGTGCTCATGATTTATCTGCAGGGCGGTCCCAGCC
>NCCR01000002.1:3064-65469 GCA_002279765.1 Verrucomicrobia bacterium 12-59-8
CGAGATCCTTCCGGGCCTCGCGAAGGTGAACGACAAGTTCACCATGATCAATTCGATGAGCTACACGCCGAATGGTCTCTTCAACCACACGGCGGCGATTTATCAGATCATGACCGGCTACACGACCGACAAGGTCAGCCCCTCCGGCCAGCTCGAACCGCCAAACGCGAAGGACTTCCCGAACTTCGGCAGCAACATCGTGCGTCTCAAGCCGCTGAAGGAGCCGATGCTCCCCTTCGTGCAACTGCCACGTCCGTTGCAGGAATCCAACGTCGTCGGCAAAGGCGGCGGTGCGGGCTTCCTCGGCAAGGCCTACGAGCCCTACACGCTCTTCCCAGATGGCGATGACCTCGACATGGGCAAGATGGACCGTATCAAGATCGACGACCTGCAACTGCGCCCCGACCTCTTCAGTGTGCGCCTTGAGCGCCGTGCCAAGCTGCGCGATGCCATCAACGACCAGATGCCGCAGATCGAAGCTGCGGTGAAGGACATGAGTCTGGACAGCTACTACAGTCAGGCCTTAAACCTCATCTCCAGCGGTCGTGCGCGCGATGCCTTCGCCCTTGATCGTGAGCCTGAGAAACTGCGTGACCGCTATGGCCGCAACACCTTCGGTCAGAGCTGCCTGCTCGCCCGCCGTCTGCTTGAAGCTGGCACCCGCGTCGTCGAAGTCATCTGGCCCAAAGTAGCGAACTCCGACAACCACTCCTGGGACCACCATGTGGGCCTCACCGAGCGCATGAAGAACAAGTCCGGCCCCATGCTGGACCAGGGTCTCAGCGCTTTGTTTGATGATCTGGATGCCAGCGGCCTGCTCGACGAAACCATCGTCGTCGCCCTGGGTGAATTTGGTCGCAGCCCGGAAAAAGGCGTGTCCACCAGCGGCAATGGCAACAGCGCCGATGGTCGTGACCACTGGCCTTACTGCTACACCGCCATCGTCGGCGGTGCTGGCATCAAGCGCGGCTACGTCCACGGCAAATCAGACGCCACTGGCTCCGCCCCTGCCGAAGACGCCGTGCATCCGACCGAACTTCTCGCCACCATCTACCACGCCGTCGGCATCGACCCCGAGACGATTGTTTACAATCATCTCAACCAGCCGCGTGAGCTGGTGAAGGCCAAGCCGGTGACGAAGCTGTTTGCTTGATACAGTCGTATTTCAAAGAGGCAGGGCGAAAGTACTGCCTCTTTTTTGTTACTCTGACTTCTGCGGCACCTTCGCCAGCAAACGTGTGTCGTATCCCTGCTTCGCCATGCGCTCCAGAATGCCGCGATAAGTTGCTGCATCGAGCACCGGCTTGCGGCTGAGCACCCAGGCCAGTTTGCGGTTGGGATAGCCAATCACACTCCACTGATAGTCCTTGTCGAGGTCGATGATGAGATAAGGCACCCGCAGCGGCCAGAGGAACTGCACGCGCCACTCGGCGTTGGTGGCCTTGTTGTGAACCCAGGCCACCCCCTTCCACTGCTCCAGCGGCGCGTCGAGGCTGCCGCGACGAAACAGGAAGATATTGTCCATCTTGCCATCCGGGCGCAGCGCGTAGCGATCCAGCGTGCCCACCTTGCCCTTTTCCAAGGAGTAAGGGATGTGCGCAAAGACAAACCAGTCGCCTACATAGCGGTTCAGATCGACGTGAGGCACAGTTTGCAGCGGAGCGTGTTTCATGGAGTTGCAGGAGACGAGGCTGAACAGCGAAAGCAGCACGTAGCCGAGGGTCGATGATCGAAAGCGCATGCCTGATGAACGAATCAGACCGGCACAAGGGCGCGAATTCAAGCGTAGTATCTCAGTATGCCTGTCACACCCACGCTCGAATCCCGTCTCGCCGTTCGTGAGCAGCCATCGCGCCCGCATGTGATGCTGCAGCGTTGGGAGAAGCTTGCCTTCCTGCACTGGCGCTGGGATGCGGTGGAGATTCAGCGTAAGCTGCCTCCCGGCTTGTTCGTGGATACCTTTCAAGGCGAAGCCTGGCTCGCCATCGTGCCGTTTTACATGTGCGGCATTCGTCCGCGCTTCTGCCCTGCCGTACCCGGCATCAGCGACTTCCTTGAGCTCAATGTGCGCACCTACGTGCATGACGAGCAGGGTCGGCCAGGCGTGTGGTTTTACTCGCTGGATTGCAATCAGTCGCTCGCGGTGTGGACCGCACGCACATTCTTCCATCTACCGTATCAGAATGCCCAGATCAGTGCGCAGGTCAGCGACGGCTGCATCGACTACCGCTGTCAGCGGCGAGGAGAGGCGATCGAGTCATGCTTTCGCTATCGCATCGCCGCAGTATCTCAGGCCGCAGAGCCCGGGTCGCTCGCATTTTTCCTCGCCGAGCGCTACCTGCTGTTCTCTCGGACACCAGGCGGGATTCGTTGTGGGCAGGTGTTCCATACGCCCTACCCGCTCGCTGAGACTGAGCTGGAGAGATGGGATGTGAATCCGCTACTGCAGGCGGGGTTCACTGACCCACAGCGTCCGCCTGATCACATTATTGGCTCGTCTGGTGTCGCAGTTCGCGTCTATCCGCTCACCGCATGAAGACAGAGATGCCCTCCTCGACCAGAGGCTTTGCAGCGCGCAGCAATTTGTCTGTGGAGGAGAGCTGCTTGTCGCCCATGAGATGTTCAGGAATATTCTCCGTGGAAGGATTGAAGCGAATGCTCACTTTACCCGCCAATTTGCCGTCTTCAAAGTTGGCGTAACCGCCGTAGTCCCATTCAAACCCGGCGATCTTGAAGGGCTTGCCGTTGATCTTCTCGACCTCTGCGACGGTCATGCCTGACTTGAGGCCGTTTTCGAACTTCCAGGCCTTGCCGAAGATGCGGATGTCGAACACGACCTGCTTCTTGTCGTTGTCCGGATCCCACACGATCTCCAATTCACGATCTGTGTCCGCAAACAGTTTCGCGCCGTCGATTTCCTCCCCCTCAGCGCCGGGAATTTTCTGCCGTTTCAGATTCTGCTTCCCATAAGCATGCTCGATGTCCGTGGCGGTCATGCCCGGCTTGATCAATCCCACGCGTTTGCCAAGCACGATCGTGTTGTCCTTGGGATCAAATTCATCGGCGTTAAGAAGCGCCGTGAACAAGAGCAGGCAGGTGAGGATTCGGTTCATGTGGCGAAACATCCACACAGCGACTCCAAATCAAGCGGCTTTTGCCACGGCAAACGGCCAGGAGCGGGTGTGACGGCTCCAGCCAAGGAAAACGAACACGCCGACCAGCAACGCCACCATGCCATAGCCCAGCAGCAAGCGATCCGTCGTCACCAGCAGATACATCCAGCCCACGAAAGCCAGCAGCGCGGGCAGAGGATAGAGCCACATGCGAAACGGCCGCTCCAGTTTCGGCTGCACGCGCCGCAGCATGACCAACGCGCCAATCTGACCTGCAAACTGCACCACGATGCGGGTGGTGAGCAGGGCGTCGATCAGAGTGCCCAGTTTCACAAACGTGGCCGCTGCGGCCAGGATGCCGACGACGATCAATGATACGTGCGGGAAACCCAGGCGCGGGTGCAGCGAGCCAAAGACCTTGAAGAAGCTGCCATCGCGTGCGGCGGCATACGGAATGCGTGAGTAGCCCAGCAGCATGGCAAAACAGCAGGCCACCATCGTCCACAGCACGAGTCCGGTGAAAAGCTGCGCGAAGTCATTTCCGTAAATCTTCGCCATCATCATCGTGACCACGGGCTTGCTTACGCCGTCCGCGCTCACAAACTCCCGCCAGGGCACCACGCCGAGGATCGACAGATTCACCGCGAAGTAGATCAGCGCCACCAGCCCGAGGCTGAGCATCACCGCACGTGGGATCACACGCCCAGGCTGCTTCACTTCATCGCCGATGAAGCAGATGTCGTAGTAGCCAAGATAATCATACATGCCAATGCGCGCCGCCGCGCCCAGCGCCACCCATTTGGCGGCGTCGAAGTGCCATGCGTCCAGGGGAAAGTCGAAAGCCAGCTTCGCATCGAAATGCAGCGCTCCCGTGACGATGACCACGGCCATCGCCAGCAGTGCGCCACCCCACAACGTGATCAGGATTGTGCCAATCGACTCAATGCGTCGATACAACAGAAAAATCATGAAGAGCCCCACGCCTGCACCCAGGCACAAGCGTGTGAACTCGCTGCTCTGCGGCCACAGCGGCTGCAGATACTGCGCCACACCGACGTAGGCGGTCGCGAGTTCCAGCGGTCCGCTCAGGATGAACTGCCAGATGAACAGGAAGCCCATGAAACGGCCCCACTTCTCGCGCCTGTAGCCCTCACGCAGGTACACATACGATCCGCCGGATTTTTGCAGCGCAGCCCCCAGCTCGCTCCACACCAGCCCGTCGGCCAGGGCTAGAATCAGCGCCACGCCCCAGCCCAGCATCGACTGCGGCCCGCCCATTGTCAGCATCAGCGCCGGGATCGTGATGAACGGTCCTGCGCCGAGCATGTTCGACATGTTCAGCGCCGTCGCCTGCAACAGGCCGAAGCGGCGTTCGGGAATTTGGGAGCTGGACAGGGATGAATTCATCCGATGAGACCATGAAACAGCACCCGTTTATTTCATCCGTGATTCGATCCATGCCAGTAGGAATTCCGGTGAATGCGCCTGACGCAGCCTCGCCGCGCATTCCTGCGCAGCCTGACGAATTGCAATACCATGCAGCAGTTGTTTCAACTCATGCGCTACACGCTCAGGGGTGAACTGCCGCACGCTGAGTCCGATGCCAGCGCCGAGGCGCTCCAACCGATCCGCGTTGTCGGGCTGATCATGGGCCATCGCCATGATGAGCTGAGGCACAGCGGCGGCGAAGCCCTGCGACAGGGTGCCTATACCGCCGTGATGTACAAATACGGCGGCATGCTCCAGCAGCGTGCTGAAGGGCGCGTAATCGACGGTGAGAATGCTCGCAGGCAGATCCAGTGGCACCTGTTTCGGCTCACGCGTGACAAAAACCGCACGGCAACCGATGCGCTTCACAGCTTCAGCAGCGACCGCAAAAAAGCGTGATGCCTGCACATTCGCACTGCCGGGAGTGAACACGACCGGGCGCTCGCCGTTTGCAAGAAATGCCTGCAACTCCGGCTGAAGCTCCTGCTCCGTCGAAAGATCTTCGAGAGGAAAAGTCCATTGCAGCAGGTTCGCTGGCCAGTCGGGCTGCGGCTTTGCAAACCATGCGGGAAACAAAGCAAGCACGCCATCTGGCGAGTCCCACCACTCACGCCACAGGCTGCGTGGTGGTTTGACGCCATTGGCTTCACAGATGCGGCGCACTTTGGGCAGCGCGAAGAGATCAACCGGATTTGGCAGTGAGAGGATCAGCTTTTTAAACCCCACCGGCAGCTTGTTGAAAAGGCGCATGATCGGATGCAGCAGCGGCGTCTCATGCACGCTTACAAACACTGCGGGCTGCAGATGCACGGTGATCAGCGGGATGCCATATTTTTCACGGGCAAGACGCCCGGCGAAGGCGGTGACGGGGGCCAGCATCAGATCGACTTTTCCACAGCTTTCGATGGCTGCGAGGTAGGGCTCCACGGATTTGGCGGCAAACTCAAACACGACCTTCGTGCCAATGCCGGACTTCCAGATGCGAGGGTCGCGGATCATGGACTCGAACTCGTCCCTTGCCCCCAGAGAAATGAATTCGATGCCGACTTTGCGTGCCTGCTCTTCAAACAGACATGCCGTGATCATCCTCACACGATGTCCGCGTGCCATGAGCTGTCGTCCCAGCCAAATGAAGGGAAAGACATCGCCGGCACTGCCGAAAGGTAGAAGGAGAATTTCAGCCATGGTTGCCGTTCAGCCTGCCATGAGACCAGCGTTTGAGCAATGTGGGCAGCGCCTGTGGACGTGACATCGTCACATAAATGCCGCCGACCACCGCGCTGGCTGCGCAGAACCAGAAGATGTCTCCCGGCGTCCAGCCGAGACGGATGTTCAGCTCCTTTTGCAGCACCGCCGCACCGCAGATGCCCACCCATGACAACCAGGCCGCAGCACCCTGCACCGAGCCACGGCGATCGGCAGGCGGCTGGTGCTGGAGCACCGCCGCCAGCGGCACGATGAACAGGCCCCCACCAATCCCCAGCAGCGCCAGACAGACGGTGAAGAGCAGCCTGGAGATGCCCTCGCAGCCGAGTGCAAAACTCATCGCCGCCATGAGGAAGGCACCCAGAGGAATGAGGCCATACTCGACATGATCACCGCTCAGCTTGCCAGCCAAGAGGCTGCCCGCTGCCATGCCGATGGCGAGCGCGACCTGCAAGGTGCTGTTTTCCATCGCATCAATGTGCATGACCTGCTCCGCGTAGAGCACCAGGTTCATCTGCAACAGCACCGCGATAAAAAAGAAGCCCGTGTTGCCAAGATTGGCCCGCCAGAGATCACGATCTGTACGCATCCATTTAAACTCGCGCCACAGGTCGCCGAGGAAGTTGAGGCGCAGCGGCTTGTCCGGACTCGCGGCAGGCACACGTGTGATGCCCAGGCTCATGAACCAGCCGGTCATTGCCAGGGCCAGCAGAATGCCACCCGCCCATGCCGGTTTGCCCGCAAAGCTCTGCGCCAGCAATGCCGCCGTCAGCGTGCCGAGAATGACCGCCAGGAACGTCAGCATCTCGATGACTCCGTTAGCCCACGACAGTTTTTTCGGCGGCACAACTTCAGGCAGAGAACCATATTTTGCCGCCGCAAAGAACGCGCTATGCACCCCCATGAGGCAGATGCTGATGAGCTGGAGGGCCATCCTGCCTGAGGCCAGCGCATAGGTGGCGAAGATCATGATGCCGATTTCCATCGTCTTCACGCCGATCATCACATGCCGTTTGCTGAAGCGGTCGGCCATCCAGCCGCCCAGCATGGAGAGCAGCAGAAACGGAATGGCGAAGTACATGCCAGAATCTGACACCAGTGCATCGAGCTGCTCCTTGGGCAGTTTCTGCGCGATCACCAGGTAAATGACCAGCCATTTGAGGACGTTGTCGGAGAACGCCCCCTGAAACTGCGTGCCCATCAGGCTCCAGAAGCCGCGCTGCCAGTGAGAATCAGGGGGCGGAGGGGAAGAATCGTTCATACGCGTTTGGCGGCAGCTTGTTCGGGCGTGGGGCAGATTTTCTTCAGCACAAAATGCGTCGGCACAAAGACCACGAAGATGAGCAGCGCAAGCCATGTCATGAGATAAAGTTCCGGGATCGTCCAGGTCTGCGGCTGCGCATCATCCATGCCGAAAACGTAGTTCACATTGCGCGGCAGATTGGGGTCCGAAAGTCTGGCACCAGCCTTCGGAAGCCAGAAGAACGCCACGAGGCACAAGCCCGTCGCCAGGGCCGTCCAACCTTTGAGGGCTCTTTTGTCGTAGCCAAGCCTGAACACGAGAAATACCAGCAGCAACGGCAGCCAGCCATGGAAGAGCGACAAGCCACGCAGGAACAGCGGCTTGTTTCCGTCAAACATGTATGCCGTCATGCCCGTCATTTTGAAACCGCAGAGCTGCACGGCATAATCCACACACCACAGCACCTGCGGCAGGAGAATCCCCACGGCGGGCAGCGAGATGAGGAGGGGACTCTCCACCCATATCCCAGCCAGTGTCAGCAGCAGTGCGATGTCGCAGAAGTAGAGGAAGTTCGTCGGGCCGTAATGGTGCCAGTAAACGGGAATCAAAAGCGCCATGAAGGCGGTGTAGGTGAGCTTGAGCCAGAGCGGGATCGAGTATGAAGTGTTTGTTTTCATGCGGAAGGAGCTTCCTTCCGTCTGTTCAGTCTAACCCATTGACCCTCTGTGAGCTTGCATTGAGAAAATGCATGAACCTGCGCGCTACTGGACGGCTAGGCAGACCATGTCACCAGCGGCATTCCGAACGTAGATATGGCCATTCGCGAGCACAGGTGCCGTCCAGCAGCGTCCGGTGAGCACAGGGGTGCGGGAGAGGGGCTCAAATTTGGCCGCGCTGGCTTTGGCGATGATGAGCTCTCCCTTGGCGGTCATGATGATGAGCTTGCCGTCGGCAGCCATGAGCGAGCAGAAACCGACGTCGGCGTCGCTCCATTTTTCGGTACCGGTGGCGAAGTCGATGCACTTCAGGCTGGTTGCTTTGCCGTCATCACCATCGCTGCCGTACAGATGTCCGTCGATCAGCACGCAGGAGTTGAATTGATTTTTCATCACCCGGCTGCGCCAGATCTCTTTGGGTTCGGCGGATGCGAGATCAAGCAGGGCGCAGCCTTTGTTGTAGCCGGAGGAGATGAAGAGCTGGGTGCCGCTGAGAATGGGGTCAGCTGCGTTTACCCCGTAGCTGGTGGACCAGGTGTGCTCCCACAGCACGCTGCCGTTGCTGGGATCGACGCCTTTGTAGGCGCGGCCGGAACTCAGCACGACCTGCGCCTTGCCGTTTAGCATGATCGGGTAAGGCGTGCAGTAGCCCGAGTTGGCCTTGTCGCTGGTCCACACCGTCTTCCCCGTGGCCTTCTCGACAGCGGTCCCTGCTTTACCGACGTTCACGATGAGAAGCTTGCCCGCGACCAGCGGTGAACCCGCGAAGCCCCAGTCAGGAATGTCCGCGCCGGTTTCCTGCTGGATGTTTTTCTGCCAGACGATTTTGCCGGTGGCAGCGTCAAAGCAAAACAGATCGCCCCAGCGGCTCAAATGATAGGCCTTGCCGTCTTCAATCGTCGGTGTGGCTGAGGTGCCGCCTTCATAATACTTGTCACCGAGATCGGCGGCATACGAATGTTTCCACACCTGCTTACCGCTCAAGGCGTCAAAGCAGAAGACCGTATCCTTGCCATCCGCATGTCCCGTGGTGAACGCATGACCCGCAGCCACGGTGAAGGAGGCAAAGCCGATGCCAATCTGCGCCTCCCAGACTTTTTTGACCGCCGTTCCTGCCAGTTTTTCACTCGAAATGCCGTCATGATTGGGTCCGCGCCAGATCGGCCAGTCGGCAGCTTGCAGGGTGGTGGCGGCAGCGAGAAAGAGGAGAGCGAGCTTCATGCGCAGGAATGGAGCGGGATCGGCATGAAATGGCAAGCTTGATCTCGATTGCGCCCGACTGTTCCATTCCTGCGCTGCAAGTGCTGTTTGCACTCGCCGTCCGGCTGTTCATGTGCTTTTTCAATCGCCCATGCCAGCCACCGCCACGATCACCAACATCTCCTGCTATCAATTCGCCGAACTTTCCGGATTGAAGGACATGCGCGCTCAACTCCTGGAGCATTGCAAAGGCTGGGGGCTGAAGGGCACGATCTTGCTGAGCACGGAAGGCATCAACATGTTCGTGGCCGGCGTGCGGGAGAATGTGGATGCACTCGTCGGTGAACTGCGCGGCATTCCCGGGCTGGCAGGATTGAAGCCTAAATATAGCGAGAGCGCGGAGCAGCCGTTCCGCCGCATGCTGGTGCGCATCAAGCAGGAGATCATCGCCTTCGGTGTCGAGGGCATCGAACCGGCGAAGTACACGTCGCCACGCCTGGAGCCCAAGGTCCTGAAGCAGTGGCTGGATGAAGGCCGCCCGGTCATTCTGTATGACACGCGCAACGATTACGAGGTGAAGCTCGGCACCTTCAAAGGCGCGGTCGTGGCAGGGGTCGATTCCTTCCGCGAATTCCCCGATGCGGTTCGCAGGCTGCCGCCGGAGATGAAAAAGGCGGAGGTCGTGTCTTTCTGCACCGGCGGCATCCGCTGCGAAAAAGCCGCGCCGTTCATGGAGCGCGAGGGCTTTGAGCATGTGTGGCAGCTTGAAGGCGGCATTTTGAAGTACTTCGAGGAATGCGGCAGCGCGCATTATGACGGCGAGTGCTTTGTCTTCGACCAACGCGTGGGCGTGGATCCCGGCCTGCATGAGACTGCCTCCTCACAGTGTTTTGCCTGTCAGACTCCGCTCACCGCCGAAGAGCAAGCCGATCCGCGCTACGTGGAGCATGTGTCCTGTCCGTACTGCTTTAAAACCACCGAGGAACAGCAGCGCGAGAACCTGGCGCAGCGCCATGCGGCGATCCACCAAGCGGTGACTCCGCTGCCGGGCAGCGTGCCCTATGACCAAACACGACCGCTGAATGTGCCGGAAGCCTGCGATCACGGCACCATCCTGGACTGCCTCTGCCATGTGATGCCGCACATCCCGCGTGAGCAGTGGCTCGCGGTGTGTGAAGAGGGGCGCATCGTGACGGATGAGAGCATGATCGTGCCGGCTCATCAAATCGTGCGTGCCGGGGAGCGTTACCTGCACCTGAAGCCTGCGCAACGTGAGCCGGACGTGAATGCGGACATCCGTGTGCTGTTTGAAGACGAAGCGATCATCGTGCTCAACAAACCCGCGCCGCTGCCGGTGCATGTGGGCGGCAGGTTCAATCGCAACACGCTGCAGTTCATCCTCAACACCGTCTGGCATCCGCTGAAACCACGCAGTGTACACCGGCTGGATGCCAACACCACAGGCGTGACCGTGCTGTGCAAGACACGGCACTTCGCCAGCTTTGTGCAGCCGCAGTTTGAACGTGGTGAGGTAGAGAAACTTTATCTTGCCCGCGTGAAGGGGCATCCGCCGCAGGACTCCTTTGTCTGTGATGCTCCCATCAGTGGCGAAGCTGGCAAGCTGGGGGGGCGCAACGTCGATGCCGAAGGACAAGAGGCCAGGACAGAGTTCCGCGTGCTGCGGCGCGATGCCGATGGCACGGCTCTTCTTGAGTCCCGCCCGCTCACCGGACGGACGAATCAAATCCGCATCCATCTCTGGCATCTCGGCTTCCCGATTATTGGCGATGCCGCCTATCTGGCCGATGGCGAAGTCGGGGAGACCCAGACCCTGGCTGTAGGCGATCCGCCGCTCTGCCTGCATGCTCTGCGCATCACATTCACGCATCCTTTGAGGAAGGAACGCGTGACGTTTGAGGCGGAGCCGCCAGGATGGGCGAAATGAACCGCAGGCCTGCTGACCGCGTTCGTCGCCAGAACCTCGAGGCCTCACGCTGCAATTGCTGACTGTGAGCGGCAGCCCATCAGATTCTTTGTAACAAAACCCAGAGAGCAGGCTTGAGCAGATGAGCGGTGCCCGCTAGCTTTGCCTCAACCATGGCCATTAACATCGACGACATCCTTCAAGCCGCCGAAGACCATCAGGCGAGCGATATTTTCCTCCAGGAAGGCGAGGTGCCGCGCATGAAGATCGCCGAACAGCTCATGATTTTTGGCGACGAGCCGCTGCTGCTGCCGCAAATGGCCGGGCTCTGGCAGGCCTGCGGCGGGGACACGCTCAATGACACGGACCGTGACTCCGGACTGATCTCCCGCACGCACGTACGCTTCCGTGTCAATCTGCACAAAGTGCTGGGCCGCATGGCGGCTGTGCTGCGCCGCATCCGCACGGATATTCCGGCCCTGAACACACTGGGCGCGCCGGACTGGCTGCTGCAGCGCTGGGCGCAGAAACAAAATGGCATGCTCCTCGTCACCGGCTCCACTGGGCAGGGCAAATCGACCACGCTGGCGGCGTTGCTGCAGTGGATGAATGAAAACATCGCCCGCCACGTGGTGACGATTGAGGACCCGGTGGAGTATATTTTTTCCAACAACCGCTGTCTGTTCACCCAGCGTGAGGTTGGACGCGACACACCAGACTTCGCCCGCGGGCTGCGCAGTGCCCTGCGTCAGGCGCCGGATGTGATCTTTGTGGGAGAAATCCGCGACCAGGAAACGGCCCTCACCGCGCTCCAGGCCTGCGAGACCGGCCATCTCGTGCTCGCATCGATGCATTCGGCCACTGTTTCCGACACGATGGAGCGCTTTGTGAATCTGTTCCCGCCGGACCAGATCGGCATGGGTCTGCACCTCCTTGCACATCAACTGGTCGGAGTTTTGTGTCAGAAACTCGTCCAGAATGTCCATGGCAAGCTCTTCATGCTGACAGAACACCTGGAAAATGGCGGAGCGGTGCGTGACTGGATCGCGAAGCGCAGCATGGCTAACATCACGGACTACATGAGCCGTGGCAGCGACCCCAACACGCGCACCTTCCTGCAGTCCACCGTTGCAGCCTACCAAGGCGGCCTCATCTCCGAAGGCGAAGCCGTCGCCGCCATTGGCAATGAGTCTGAATTCCGCCGCGCCGCCCGTGGCATCTCCTGATCCGCCCTGCTCTCATCATGCACTCCCACGATCTCATTGAATATCTTACCATGGTCAAGGGGCAGGGTGGCTCGGACCTGCATCTTAGCGTGGGGGCGGCCCCCACCGTACGCATCTTCGGCCAGCTCCAGCCACTGACGGATGAAATCCTCGACATCGGCGACGTTCGCGACCTTGTTTTTGGTGTCTTGAAGGAAACCCAGCGCGCCAAACTGGAGCAGGACTGGGAGCTGGATTTCGCGATTCAGGTGGAAAACCTGGGACGCTTCCGTGGCAATGCCTGCTACGTGGTCGGCCGTGTCGAAGCCTCCTTTCGCTTCATTCCCGAACTGATTCCCGAACTGCGTGATCTGGGGCACGGCCCGACAGTGGAAAGCCTCTGCAAACTGCGCGACGGCCTGATCCTCGTCACCGGCACCAGCAATTCCGGCAAGACGACCACGCTGAGTTCGATGACACAGCACATCTCGCGGGAGAGGCAGGTCAACATCGTCAGCATCGAAGACCCCATCGAATACATGTTCAAACATTCGCGCAGCCTCGTGCGGCAGCGCCAGGTGGGCAGTGACACGCACTCCTTTGCGCAGGCTCTGCGCAGCGCACTGCGCCAGGACGCGAATGTCATCATCATCAGCGAACTGCGTGATCTCGAGACCATCCGCACCGCCCTGACCGCCGCCGAGACCGGCCACCTCGTCATCAGCACCCTGCACACCCAGGACGCTCCTTCGACCATCATGCGCGTGATGGACGCCTTTCCAGAAGACCAGCAGGATTTCGTGGCCTCACAGCTGGCCAACTGCCTGCAAGGCGTGATCTGCCAGAGTCTGATGCCGCGACTTGATCAGGACGGCCGGGTGATGGCCTCAGAAATCATGGTCAACAACCCGGGCATTGCCTCCTGCATCCGCTCCCGCCGGCTCCAGCAGCTTCCCAGTCTGATTCAAATCGGTGCCAACGACGGCATGCACACCATTGATGACAGCGTGGCGCATCTCACGATCCACGGCTTCATTTCACTCGACGATGCGTTGCTGCGTGCGCGCGACAAAGATTTCGTAATCGCCAGCTACGAGAGCAAGATGCGTGAACGTGAAGCATGGGAGCGCTGAGTGTCTCAGCGCCGTGGCGGTTACTGGTTGATTTGTCATACCTGCTCGCAGTAGATGGTGAGCCGTGCTTTCATCGTGGCGTTTTGGGTAGTGCCGGTAAAATGACCGCACTATGCTCAAAATGGATGAAACCGGTCGTTCCTTGTCGATCATTGACCATTTCCTTGTCCGACCAACAGACCACCCATGAGTTTCCTCTCCCGTGAAGCCACCGTCGCCAGCTCCGGATTCAATCGCTGGCTCGTCCCCCCCTGCCGCCATTGCTGTGCATATGTGCATCGGCCAAGTGTATGGCTTCAGTGTGTTCAAGAAGCCCCTTGCCAGGGCGCTCGGCCTCACGTCGCCCATCGCCGGTGACTGGAGTGAGGCCGATATCGGCGTGGCTTACTCGATCTCTCTCGGCCTGTCTGCGGCGTTTTTCGGCAAGTGGGTCGAACGCAGCGGCCCGCGCAAACGATGCTCGCTAGCATGCTCTGTTTTTGCAGCGGCTTGGTGCTCACTTCACTCGCCGTGGGCTGGCACCAGCTCTGGCTGCTGTATGCAGGTTATGGCTTGATCGGCGGCATCGGACTGGGCTTGGGTTACATTGCCCCGGTCTCCACCCTGATGAAGTGGTTCCCTGACCGCCCCGGCATGGCCACCGGCATGGCGATCATGGGATTTGGCGGCGGCGCGCTCATCGGCGGCCCGCTGGCTGGGTGCCGAAGGAACATGCCTCAAAGCTGGTAACGAAAGCGAATGTCGCCGTAGACACCGCCTGGAAGACGCCGCAGTTTTGGACGCTCTGGGTCGTGCTCTGCATGAATGTGAGCTCAGGCATAGGCATCCTCGGCCAGGCCTCGCCCATGATTCAAGACATGTTCAAGGTCACCCCTGCGGCGGCCGCCGGTTACGTGGGGCGGCTCTCCCTCTGCAACCTCGGCGGCCGCTTCTTCTGGTCCTCCATGTCAGACGTCATCGGGCGCAAGGGCATCTACTGCATCTACTTCATCCTCGGCATCGCCCTGCAGGCCAGCGTGCCATGGATCCAGGGCCAGGGCAGCGTCATGCTCTTCGTCATCGCCACCGGCCTCATCCTCACCATGTACGGCGGCGGCTTCGCCACCATCCCCGCCTACCTGCGCGATCTCTTCGGCAGCTACTAGGTCGGCGCCATCCGTGGCCGCCTCATCACCGCCTGGTCCATGGCCGCCATCATCGGCCCCCAGCTCGTGGACCGCCTCTCCGCCGCCAACAAGAAGACCATGCCCCCGGAACAGGCCTACAACTCCATCTTCTACCTCATGATCGGCCTCCTCGTTCTCGGCCTCATCTCCAATCTCCTCGTCCGCCCCGTGGATGCGAAACACCACCTCGCCGAAAAACCCCAGGCCTGAGTCCGGCCCCCATCTTCCCCGCCACCATGAAAGCCATCCTCCTCTTCATCGCCTGGATCTGGATCTCCCTCCCCCTCGGCTGGGGTGTTTATAAGTCGGTCAAAAAATCAGCTCCCCTCTTTGATATGGCAGCGCCGGTGAAGAAATGATCTGAGGATGTGGCTGGGCTGTCGCGGATGGAGAGCTGAAGCTCCCCGTCCGCCGAAACACAGCACCAGACCGCTATTCCTAAAGTCAGCTCACTTACTCGGTGTCTGGAATGCCGATTTTCTGAATGAATCCGCCGAGGGGTTTTTCTTCCTGGATCAGGAGCAGCCCCTCGCTCGGATACGTGTCTGCGGGGCGCGTACGCGGTGGCAGGTTCACCACTGGCCAGGTCGCGCCGGTGACACCTGTGTCGATGATCACTGTCTGACCGCTGATCGTGTAGGTGCCCAGCACTTGTCCGTGGTAGTTCACATCCCCCAGATAGAACTGGTTGGGGGCCGTCATGGCCATGACGGCTGGCGTGCCCCAGCCTCCGGCGGTGCGCTTCCAGACCTTCAAGGCAGCCTGCCAGTCATCGGTTCCCACGATGATGCCAGAGTCGCTGATCCGCATTCTTCTGGCGGTACCTGCCCCCGGCAGCTCTTGCTGCAGCATGGTCGGCACGTCCAGGTTCCTTTGGTCCCAGACGAAATTGGCGATCGCCCCACTGGAATTGTGCAGGGCACCCGCGATGGTGCCGTCCTCAGCCATCGACTGCGCGGAACAGTCGATCAGTCCCGAGTTGGGATAGCCGGACGACTCAAACCATCCAGCAGGGACGCCGAGCGACCGGCTGCTCACCATCTGTGCCGTCGAGCCGTCCTGCTCGATGCGACTGTAGGTCATGGGCCAATGACTGTTGGCAATCAGCACCGCGCCCGTGTTGTTGATGTCCAGGTAGGCTCCGGCGAGGGCCATGTACTGACCATCTGCCGGATAAGGAACCAACTGGGATGGACTTGCCCAGTATCTGTAAGAGTCTGTTCCGAGGTAGCTGTCCGGTGCCGGCCAGATTAGCGCACGGTCGGTGTCTCCATCTCCCCGGTAAGTGACCTCCGGCCCCAGGGCAACGCCATGATCATTGATTCTCGTGGCCCACATTCCCATGCTTGACGGCCAGTTGTGGGCTTTCTGCCTGTCCCACAGCATAGCGTCGCCACTGCCGCTGGCGATGCCCGTGCCGCTGATCGCCATAAACGCGGTATTGTTCCCAAACTCGGAGCTCGTGTACTCATGAAAATCCGAGTAGTTCCGCACCCAGAACTCACGCGTGAACGGGGTTGTTCCCACCGTAACCGTGATCCTGATCAGGGCTTTGGCAGGGGTGGTCTGGCTGCTTGCAGGGGTAAACTCGACCGCGCCCGCAGGCTCGTCCGTGGTGCCCGGCTGGATGGCGGTGACGCTGGGAACCAGCGCCGTGCCCGAGATCACGCTAGCGGAAAGAACCGCCGTCTGTCCAGGAGGCACGGTCAGCCCGTTCAGCCGCACCCTGCGCGTGTGGCCCAGCGAGTTGTTATGCAGGGCCAGGTCAGGGATGCGGTCGAACTCAAACTGGTCTTCCGGCGCGGGCACCGCCGCATCATAACTGTAAAACACGCCGCTCGTCTGGCGTGTGCCTTCCACGCCCGCGTCAGACAGCACCCGTACGATGAAGCAGTCCGTGCTGTGCGGCGTGTAGTGGTCGCCGGCGGGGAAGGTCACGATAGCCTCCGGTGCCAGCCCGGAAGGGAAATTTGCAAAGCGCAGCACAGGGTCAAATCCCGGCTTCCAGGCGAACAAGGCAAAGTCATCCGGCTGCCCCAGCGGCTCGTTTCTGCCAGCCAGGATGAGGTACGTGTTGCCATTGAAATTCATGTCCCGGATGCCACGGCCTCCCAGATTCAGCTCAAAGGGGCGGTCTCCATAAAGCCCCAGCCCAATGCCTCTAGGGTACGGCACGACCTCCACCACGATGGCATGGGTGCGGTGCTGCGGGTGGCCCGGCCGCAGGCTGCGCAGCGGGTCCACCAGCGGTGAACGGAAGCCCAGGAACAGGGTGCCACGGTCACTCGCGGCCATGCCCTCAATGTTGAATCCGGCGTTCCCTTCATCGTCCGCGCTCAGATCATCACTGTTTGAAAACCCAAACCCGTCCGAGGCATGCGGCCCTGAGTATTCCCACTCAGGGAAATGATTGTCCCAGTCATTGAGGAAGTTCCTGAGATTGTATTTGAAGCCATTCGCCTCTTCCCCGCCGAATTTCAGCAGGCTTCCCAGTTGCAGCGAAGTGCCAGGGCCGTCCAGATCGAGCGAAAAAACCCTCTGCCGGTTGGGGGCCAGTGCTGGGGAGGAGCCGCCTACGTTGCCATGGGAACTCATCCAGAACGTGCGGCTGCCGATCCGTGCTGCCGCCTCGATGCGTGCCTCACGCCAGATCTTTTTGCCTGCGGTCGTGGAGTTTGCCGTGCTGTCGGCATCGTTCGCAAATGCCAGCAGGTTCGGCGTCGCGGGCGTGCCGCCTGCCGTCCAGTCGGCGTTCGAGGTCAACACCACCGTCTCGATCGGTGCGCCACCGGCCATGCTGTAGGTGCGGAGGGTTTCATCCGCGCTGTCCCCGACGATGAACTTGGTGTCGTCCAGCGCCACGGCCGCGGAGGCTTCTCCTGGGGAGCCGGTGTAGGTCAGCAGGGTGCCGCCCAGCACACCTGCCAGCTTGAAATCAGAGGGAAGATCATTGCTGGTGATCCGCAGCGCCGCCTCGGAGAAGCCTGCCGCAGGCGTGGAATAGCTGAGGGTGAAGGAGGTGGTGGCTCCGGCCGGGAGGGAGGTGCTCCCCAGGCCTGTCACCGTGAAATGGGCGCTCTGCGGCCCTGTGACTGCCAGGGCGATGCTGCTGACTGTGGCCGTGCCGATGTTCCGCAGCGTCACCACCTTGCTGACGGGAGTGTTTGTCTGCTGGGCGACGAATCCCACGCCGCCTGTGGCATGAGCCTGTGCTGAACTGCCAGCCGGCTGTTCCGCGACCAGCTTTGCCGTGCCGGAGATGCCCTCGCCAGACACCTCGAGATCATAGGGGTTTTCATCGTAGTCATTGCTGGCCAGATGCAGTGAGACAGCGCGCATCCCTCTTTCCAGGGGCACAAACTGAATGGTGAAGCTGGTGCTGCCTCCCGGGCTGATGGAGGAGGCTGGCGGGCTGGTGATCGTAAAGTCTCCTGGGTGCGGCCCATCCTTGGTCAGGACCAGGCCGTTCAGCTCGGCCAGACCCTGGTTGCGCACGGTGTAGGTCACTGTTCTCGGTGTTGTTGTTGATGCCTGGCCCAGCCACCAACTGCCGCCATCCACCGGGCCTTGCGTGAAGTAAATCTCTGGGGCCAGGACCTTTGCCGAAGCATTGATGGTGAAGATAGGCTCATCCAGGTCGTCGCTGCGGATTTCCACAACTCTGTTGTGAACACCACTCGCCAGATGGGCCTCTGGTGTGAATGAGACTGTGAAATTGGCGCTGGCTCCAGAGGCGAGCACCGTTCCTGCAAGCGATGGGCTGAGCGAGAAGTAAGAAGAGCCGCTCCCCAGAGACACGCTGGAAATGGCAAGGTCCGTGTCGCCTGTGTTGCTGATTGTGAAAGTTTTGCTGGTGCCTGGACCGCTCACCAGCGCATCAGGAAGCTGGGCGGCCTCTCCGGTCTCAAGCGCTGCACCGCCGCTCACTTCCACCGCGATTTCCGGCCTGGTGATGTTCACCACCACAGGGGCAGAATCACCCACAGGTGAGGTGAGAATGATGTGATAATCACCGACCGCCAGGCCTGCTGGCAGCGATGCGAACAGCCCACTACCAGAAAAAGCATCGGATAAAGTCAGCTCCACTGGCGTTCCGCCGGCGGCTGGTGTCAGAAACGCCCGCAGAGTTCGCCCGCCAAATGTGGGGGGCGTCACATTGCCATAAAAGCCCCTGCCATTCAGGAGGACACTACGCTGGGTGGCCGCGTATTGAATGGAACTGGGCGAGGCCGAGGTAATCACTGGTGCGCTGCCAGCCATCTGGAGGGCGGTCGCGGCATCGAGCCGACCGTGCCCATATTCTAAATGCCGTCCATCACTCCCATAGGTGACACCGCCGACCTTGTCACAAGATTCACGAAGAACCCTCAGCACATCATTGCGGGTAAGCTCTGGATAAGCCGTCAAAACCAGCGTTGCCACACCGGCCGCGATGGGGCATGCGGCCGAGGTGCCGCTGAAATCCAGATTGTAGTCTCCTGTGCCATAGCCGGCTGTGCCACGGATGTCAGTCGTGGCCAGTGGCCTGTCTCCACCACCACCTGGGGCCAGGAAATCCAGCTTGCCCCCGTATTGGCTGAATGGGGCACGAAAGTCGTGGTCCGTGCTGGCTCCCACCGCGATTGCAGAAGCGCTGGAAGCTGGATACTCGGTCGTCGTGGTGACGCTATAACCAGATGAATGTCCGACATTCGCGCCTGCGACCTCCACCGGGCTGGAAGGCGTCCCAGCCATCAGAAACACACCCAGATATCCACTGCTTGGCAGGCGGGCCTGATACGAGAGGGTGACATATCCGTTGCCGGTGAAGGCCGGGCTCAGCGCCATGGCAACAGTGCTCGGCGTAGTGATGTTGTCAGCCTTCAGAGAGGATGTGCCGCCTGAACCGGGGAACGGGCTGGTAGAGGAAAGAGACCAGCCCTTCTGAGGCGTATAGCCTGGAATGCTTCCGTCGACGTCCCAGCCGGTGAGATCAGCAGAATTCTCCAGCCTGTTGACACCCAAGATGTCATTTCCGCTGGCGTCGATCACATGAATGTCATCAATCGCTCTTGCGCTGACATTGGTCTGGAACATCAAACAGTACTGCTGTCCAGGCACCAATGAGACGGACGTTCCATTGGGCCATTTGTTAATGTTGATGGCAAACCAGTCGCTGGCAAAGTTCCCCGTGCTGCAAAACACCGGCCGACCGCGCCGCTCAGCCGTGGCAGTGCTGGCGGCGGTGATGGCCGCGTTCAGCGTGAAGGAAGAGGAGGAGCCTCCAAAACTACAGCTGATGACATCCGCATACAGCGCCGCGTACGCCATGGCATCGGCAATGCGCTCATTGCTGACAAACAGGCCCGAGCTGTCATCCACGATCTTGACCGGCAGAATGCTGGCGCCCGGCGCCACACCGGTCGCTCCAATACTGTTGTTCTGCCGTGCGGCGGCCAGCCCGGCGCAGGCCGTGCCATGGTAGCTAACAGCGGCGGTCCCGGGCTGTGGGTTGTTGTCTCCGGGTGTCGTGGAAAAATCCCAGCCGCTGACGTCATCAATGAAGCTGCCGGGATCGCCGTCATCCACTCCGTTGGCGGCGGTTTCCAGCCTGTTGTCATAGATGCGGAGATCGGGATGGCCGTTGGTATAGCGTCCGCTGGAGATCGCACCGACATCGATGCCCGTGTCCACGATGGCGATGACCGGCACGCGGCGGTGGATGAACCGCAGCACTGCCGTGCCGTTGGTCTGCGACCCGCTCACATGCAGCGGGGGGCTGGAGGCGTGCGTGGTGCCGGCGGTGGACACGGAATAGACGTTGTTTTCGTGATACACCAGGGCGTCCAGCGCCAGGGCGGTGGAGGCGCTCCAGGCCAGAGGGCGCTGCCGCATCCAGCGCAGATTCGAAACCGTGCCCGAGGTGTGCGTGGGTGCCGTGGAGCCCACACCCGTGGCGGTGGCCTGGTAGAGATTGGCACCGTGGAAAATCAGGTCTCCCGCCTGCGCGCTCATGCCAGAAGACCAAGCCACGCCAGCCTCCACGAGATCGCCTGGGGTGCTGCCCATCAGGCGCTGCCAGGCCGTGGGCGCGCCGATGTCGGCATGGGCTGGCAGGCCGTGCTGGCCGTCATTGTCCAGATGGGTGAGGCGGTTGTAGTATGTGTCATTGGGATTGGTCCGGGTGTTGGCGTCTGACAGCTCAATCTCCTGCATGAAGTTCGGCTCAGCCGCCTCCACGCCTGGCAGTGCCGCCGCGAGCCTGCTGGCCGCCAGCACATCCTGGAGGTTGGTGTTGGGCACGGGGGTGAGCGCCAGCTTGTAGGTTCGGATGGTGGGATCCCCCACCTGCCGCACGAGCACCAGCCCCAGCTTTTTGAACTCGGCGGCCATGGCGCTTATCTCGGTGCCCTCCTTCAGCATCACCAGCACCTCCGGCTGGGCGATGAGGCGCTTCCCTGTGGCCGGGTTCAGGTAAACGGGGGCTGCGGTGGCGATCGCCGGATCGTCTTTTAGATCTGCCAGCGAGGCGCGCGCTCCTGGTGCCGTCAGAATTTGCAGCCCCGCGTCATTCGTTGCCGCACCGTCCCCGGCAGGCTGCCGCAGGCTGAACTGCCGCCCACCCTTCCGCACACGTGCTTTCATGAAGTCCGCCACCGCCTTCCCCTTGTTCTGAGGCGTGACCTTGAATGTCACCGCCACCTCGTCATTGACACGCTGCAGGTCCACCCTGCCGCCGCCGCGCAGGAGGTAATGATCCCCCGCGTTCTCCACCTCCTGAGGAGGCGGCAGTCTCCTGGAGGCAGAGGCCGCGCCCGCCATTTCCACCCCTGTGGGGCGTAAGGCTTCCCCGGCAGCAGCCAGTGGCGCCGCCTGCTGGGCCTTCAGAAACATGGGCTGCGTGATGCAGGTGAATGAGCAGAATACCAGGGCAAGGCGACCGTATTTCATGAAGTGCATGCCTACATTAATAACCCATCACAAGCCTATGAGGCAACCCATCCACTGTGAACAATTAGACACTTTGCCTCAACCGATTTCTCAAGCCCTCCACGGCATCCTCCTCTCACCAGCGAAGCCGCGGTGTGCGGTGTGCGGTGTGCGGTGTGCGGTGTGCGGTGTGCGGTGTGCGAAACAATAGCCTGCCAGGGTGCCCGGCGTGGCCAAAACGAAATCCCCGCGTTTTCTCCTCGAATCCGGCCTGCGCATCGCTTTGATGGGCGGCCATGCTTTCGAATGTCACCTTCTTCCTCGCCCGCCGCTATCTGCGTGCGAAGCGTTCGTTTGTTTCGGTCATCACCGTCATCTCAATCCTCGGTGTCGCGGTCGGTGTGCTGATGATGATCGTGGTCAGTTCAGTGATGAAAGGCTTTGAGGGCGAATTTCGAAAGGTGCTCATTGGTTCCGAGCCGCACATCCTACTGCACCCGCAGGACAAAGAACCCACGGATGCCAAATCCACCGCCGACGTGCTCGCCAAAGTGCGCCAGCAGCCGGATGTCCTCGCCGCCAGCAGCTACATCAACAGTGTGATGTATGCGGAGCACGATGGGCTGCAGTCCGGCATGGATGTGCTGGGTCTGCCCGAAGATGGCGCGAAGTTTTACATGGCCAAGATCGCCAAACACAAGCTCGAAGGCTCGCTGGAACTCACTCCCGGCGGAGTGGTCTGCGCTGACTACGTCTCAGGGCAGCTCAATGTGCATCCCGGCGACACCCTCAGCGTCTATGCTTCCAGCAACGTCACCAGCGCGGTGAAACGTTTCCGCATCGCCTCGGATGAGCAGGACGAAACGAAACGCCACGCCGCGTATAAAGAGATCAAGCTGCATCCCAAAGAGATCAAACTGCTGGGCAGCACCCGTGCGGAATCCGCCGGCAGCTATGGCTACGTCACGCTCGAAACGGCGCAGCAGGTCTTGGGCTTTGGCGATCAGGTCAGCGGTGTGTTGATCGAACTGAAGCAACCCGGCGAGGTGAAGGACGCGATCAAACGCTTCACCGCTGCGGGTGTTATTCCCGCCAACTGGAGCGCCTCCCTGTGGACCGATGCTGGCGATGCACGCCTCGCCGCCATGAGCAACGAACGTGTGATGATGTGGATCGTGCTGCTGATCATTGCCATTGTCGCCGCATTCTCGGTCATGAACACAACGATCACTGTGACCACGCAGAAGCGGCGTGAGATCGGCGTGCTGACCGCGCTCGGTTCGCGGCAGAGCCAGATCATCGGCATCTTTGTCACACAGGCCGCCTTTGTCGGCATGCTGGGCACCTTGACCGGTCTCATTCTCAGCGGGCTGGTGCTGCGCTACCGTGATGAAATCCGCTTGGGCATCGCGGTGCTCAGCGGTGGCAGTGCCAGCGCCGACTCCGGCATGTTCCTCGCGACCATCCCGGCGCAAATCGAGCCCTGGTTCATCGTTGTCACCTGCCTGGGCTCCATCTCATTCTGCCTGCTCGCGGCTCTGCCCCCCGCCTGGCTGGCGTCAAAGGTGGATCCTGCGGTGGCGCTACGTGACTGATCCAGATCGTCCTCTATCCTAACGATTTCCAAGCCACCCATGACCAGCGCCCCCCTCTTCCTCGCTCTGCGCTACCTGCGGCCCACGCGCTCGTTCATCTCGGTCATCACCGTGATCTCGATGCTTGGCGTCATGCTCGGAGTTGGCGTGCTGGTGTTTGTGATGTCCGTGTTTACCGGCTGGCAGCGCGAGTTCCGGCAGATGCTCATCGGCTTCGAGCCCCATGCCATGGTGCAGCCATTGAGTGCGCATGAGGGGGAGCCCGACGGCCCGAAGCCGGTGGATTGGCGCGAGCTGCGAAAAACCCTGGCACAACGCCCCGAAATCGTTTCTGCCGTGCCGGTGGCCGAAGGGGTCATTGTCGTCGAAAACTCCGGCAATCTGCAGGGTGTCAGCGTCATCGGCATGGCCGACGACAATGACAACGCACTGCTGCAAAAGCTCACCAAACACCTCAAGGAAGGCAAGTTCGACCTCCAGGGCGATACGATCATCCTGAGCGACAAATTCGCACGTGAGATCGGCGCGAAGGTCGGGGACACGCTCGTCGTACATGCCGCCGACAGCGTAAACCAGTTCATCCGGCAAGTGCGCGAAATCCCTGAAGATGCCGAGGAAAAAAAGCGCTCCGAGGCGCTCGACAGCGTCACCGTACTGTCGAAGGACCTCACGCTTGTCGCGACGCTGCGCGCCGACACCGCCGGACCCCGCGGCTACGTGCCGCTGCACGTTGCGCAGGAGTTCTTCAATCTCGACAGCAACGTCAGCGGCATCGAACTCGAATTAAAAGACCCGGACAACGTGGAGCGCGTGATGAATGTGATCTACCAGTCAGGCACCTTGCCGGACAGCTGGAGCTATCGCACGTGGATACAGGAGCACGGCTTGATGTTGGAGTCCGTGGAGAACCAACGCACGATGATGTGGTTTCTGCTGCTGTTCATCATGCTTGTCGCCGCCATCTGCGTGATGAACACCACCATCACTGTCACGGTGAAAAAGCGTCGTGAGATCGGCATCCTCACCGCGCTGGGCACGCGGGCGTGGCAGATCATCGCCATCTTCGTCTCGCAGGCGGGCATCGTCGCCCTGGTCGGTGTCGTGGCGGGACTCGCAGGCGGCTTCTTCTTCCTCGGCATCCGCAACTGGCTGCGTGATCAAATCGCCAGCCTCACCGGCCGCGACATCTTCCCGCAGGACATCTATTTCCTCTCCAGCATCCCTGCCCATACGAACCTCAGCGACCTCCTCACCATCTGCGCCACCGCAGTGGCGCTTTGCCTCTTGGCCGCGCTGGTCCCTTCATGGTTCGCCGCACGTGTGGATCCTGCTGTGGCGCTGCGGGATGGAGGGTAGTTTCAGCGGGGCATCAGCCGCGCTTGCGCCACTGCTCCAGCCGCTTCGCCAGCGCCTCCGCTGTAACGGATTCGGC
This sequence comes from Verrucomicrobia bacterium 12-59-8, assembly GCA_002279765.1. The sequence goes on from NCCR01000002.1 coordinate 27,395, forward strand.
GATGCCGTCGATTATGATTTTCTTTTGATCAAAGATCGTCTCTCCCCGCACACGGTAGTAGCACTGGTTGCCGGACTGCATGTTGGTGTCATGGACGAAGCCGGTAAAATGGCGAGGCTCGAAGGTCTCGCGCCGGGAATAAAACGGCCCGATGCGGTTCAGAATGCGCAGCTCGACCGCCGTGATTTCAACACGGCGGCTGTGCAGCAATGTCCACAGGCCCGTTCCCAGAATCAGCGGTGAGGTGATGCCCCAGATAAGCCGAAAGATCAGAGGAGCCCCCTGATACGTCATGAACACAAACGCCGCGAACCAGATGCTGCCAAACAGCAGCAGGAACCAGCTCGTGGAGCGGTTCCGGCCTTCCGGACATTCAATGAGTGTGGGGATGCCACTCGAATCAAATTCCGACCGTACGCCGTCTGCCTGCAATCGCGAGACCAGATTGTCCGTGTTCAAAGCAACGGTCACCACAGGGGGAATTGTGACGGCCTTCTCTGCCCCGCCTATGGCTGCAAACATGGGCAGCGGCAGGACCGACGGCTTGCCGCCTAGAGAAGAACTTACCTCCAACATCCACTCATGAAGCTCGCTATTTGTTGCGCTGCCGGAGGCTTGATCCACGACAGAACCTGGCAATCCATGCGGAATTTCAATGCGCAGCGGCAGTGCCACACCGCAGCTTTCACGTCGTGCTTCGGAGGCGGACAGCGTCTCTTTGTACTCCCAGATCGTTTCCTTGGACCACATCTGCGAATCACCGCTGCTGCGTGTGATGTGCCGCTGGCAAAGCACCCGCACAGAAATGGAACTCATCGGCGAAAGCACACGATCAAAGCGCAGATCGCCTTCCAGCGCCGCCCCTGTTCTTGCCGGAAAACGCTTGAGCTGCAAAGACGGATGCCCGAGTGCGAAGCGCAATTTCACCCGCTTCCAGGCGATGCGAAGTGGAATCAATGCAAGCAATGACGGCAGCAACGCAAATACGGCCAACGCTGACTTCCCCAGTTCTCCGCCAAAAACCACCGCGAGCGCCAGCGGCAGTTGCATCGCCAAAATCCAGCCCGCAATACCGAAAATGAAGGGCAGACCGTCCTTTGTGGCGTGAATTGTATCACCCACCCACTCGGTCCGCCAGCGCCATGGTTCATCAGGATGCTGCGATCTCAGCTTCTGCTTTAAGCGCTCCTTGCGCGACTGCAGCCAGCCCCCGATGGAAACCACAAATCCCGCCAGTGGGAAGATCGTCGGGAAAATCGACATGATGAGCAGCAGGCCCCAGCGGAGTTCGCGAAACAGAACGGCCTGCTCCGGCTTGGACGGATTGACAAAGCAGCGGAACGGCTGGTCCTTGCCCTCCAATGCCTGGAGCTGCAGAAAGGCGTTTTCCTGAAAGTCGCCGAAATTATCAGAACCACCGAAGAAACTCACTTCATCGCCATGGTAGAGGTGCCGGTCAAACTCATAGCGATAACTGGCTTCCACGCTGTAGCTCGTACCGCCTTCGTCGCTGTCGGAAGATTTTAGCTCCACAGATTCAATCCAGCACGGCACTTCCTCCCAGCCGCGAGCCGACCACCACGAACTGATCGCCGGAAAATACGTCAACGCACCGATGGCCAGGCCGACCAGAATAAAAGGCAGACCAAAAAGCACCGCACAGCCTCCGCCGAACTGTTTCGCGGAGCGGGCTGAAGAACGAGTGGTGAGTGACATCTTTGCAGCATGGCACAAACCGACTGACTTCCGCAACAACCGCGTATGATGCACTCAATGCCTACCGCCTTTCATCCCTACGGCCCATCCCACAAGGCCGTGCTCGCCATCACGCTGGCGCTGTTCATCGTGATGCTGGTGCTCTCCCGAACCCGATGGGCGGAACTCTCGCAGCGGGTGCTGGGCACCATTCTGCTGGCCTTGTATCCCGTCGGCATGGTGGTGCATGCGCTGTATGGTTCGCTCAGTGTACTGACGGCGCTGCCGCTGCAGTACTGTGACATCGCCACGCTCGCGGGCGGCATCGCGCTCTGGACGCGCCGTCCGTTTTTTTGCGAGGTGGTGTATTTTTTTGGCATCGCGGGCACCCTGCAGGGACTGCTGACGCCTGCGCTGATCTATGAGTTTCCAGACCCGCGTTTCATTTTGTTTTTCGTCATGCACGGGGGGGTGCCGATCACGGCTTTCTACGTCGTCACTGCCATGAAGGTGCGCCCGCGCCCCGGAGCCGTGCTGCGCATCATGACTTTTTCCGTGGCTTGGTATGCCGTGATCGCTGTCGTGAACTACGCCCTCGGCGCAAACTACGCTTTTCAGTGTGCGAAACCGGTGCAGGCCAGCCTGTTTGACCAGCTCGGACCCTGGCCGTGGTATAATTTCAGCACTATCGGCCTCGGCCTTGTGTTTTACTCTGTGCTTTACCTTCCCTTTGCCTTCCGCAAGGCCAGAGACTGAGGCCCGGGCCAACTCCGGGCGTTTTATCCGCCCCGCGCCTGCCGAGATGTCGCTTTGCATTTCCAAATTTGCCCCCATAATCGCCGCCCTTGAAAGCCCCTCCAACCCCGCCCACGAAAATGAAAAACCCCACATGGACCACCGACGACAGCGCCGAGCTTTATGGCATCCACGAGTGGGGTCATGAGTATTTCGACATCGCGAAAACCGGTGAAGTCGTGGTCAAATTAAAGGACGGCAAGAAGACGAAGTCCGTCTCACTCGCCTCCATCGTCAAAGGTCTGCGTGAGCGCGGCACACAGCTCCCGCTGCTGATTCGTTTCGGCGATCTCCTGCGCTGGCGCATCGACGAGCTGAACGAAGGCTTTGCCTCCGCGATCAAGGAAGGCAAATACCAGGGCGTCTATCGTGGCGTTTACCCCATCAAGGTGAACCAGCAGCAGGAGGTCATCGAAGAAATCACCCGCTATGGTCGCAAGTACCACTACGGCCTCGAAGCTGGCAGCAAGCCGGAACTCATCGCCGCGCTGAGCTACATGCACGACCCTGAGGCCTACATCGTCTGCAACGGTTACAAGGACGAGGAGTTCATCGACCTCGCGCTTTACGCGCAGAAAATGGGCCTGCAGGTCATCCTGGTGCTCGAAATGCCAACGGAGCTGGACTTGATCCTCGAACGTTGTGAAAAAATGGGCGTCCGCCCGACGCTCGGCGTGCGCTTTCGCCTCAGCGCTGAAAGCGCCGGCCACTGGAGCGGCTCCGGCGGAGATGCCAGCATGTTTGGCCTGAACATCTCGCAGCTCATGCACGTCGTCGATCAACTGCGCGACAAAGGCATGCTCGACTGCCTGCGCATGCTGCATTACCACCAGGGCTCGCAGATCCCGAACATCCGAGCCATTCGACAGGCGGTCACCGAGGCGACACGCGTTTACGTGGGGCTGGTTCAAGAAGGTGCGCGCATGGGGATTCTCGATCTCGGTGGCGGTCTCGCGATCAGCTATGACGGACTCAAAGGTGCCAGCGAAGCCAGCAGCAACTACGGCACCAAGGAATACTGCGCCGACATCATCGAGGCGATCACCGAAGTGACTGCCGAGGCTGGCGTGCCGCACCCTGACCTCATCACCGAGTCTGGTCGCGCCATCGTGGCCTACTACTCCGTGTTGATTATCAACATCCTCGACATCAACCGCTTTGAGCCGCGCGGAGGCATCGCCGATGTCGCGCTCGACAAAGACGCCCCTCCGCTGCTGCGCAATCTTCACGAGCTGCGCCTGGATGCGGAAAAGCATGCCGCCAAGACCTCCCGTGATCGTCTGCAGGAAATCTACAACGACGCCATCTACTACCGCGACAAGCTCCGCAGCGAATTCAACTACGGCAAAGTCAACCTGCGTGAACGTGCGCACGGCGAGGAACTTTACTGGGACATTCTCACCTGGGTTTCCAGCATGCTCGAGAGCTGTGACCACGATGGCAGCCAGATGGATCGTCTCGAAACGATCATGACCGACTTCTACTACGGCAACTTCAGCGTCTTCCAGAGCCTGCCTGACCTTTGGGCCATCGACCAGATCTTCCCGGTCATGCCGATCCATCGCCTCAAGGAGAAACCCACGCGCAATGCCGTGCTCTCCGACATCACCTGCGACAGCGACGGCAAGATCGACAAGTTCGCCCACTCTCACGGTATCAACCCGACTCTTCCGCTGCACGATCCGCAGATCGAGAAAGGCCACGAGTACATGCTCGGCATCTTCCTCGTCGGCGCGTACCAGGAAACCCTCGGCGACCTTCACAACCTCCTCGGCGACACCAATGTCGTCAGCGTCCGTGTGGAAAACGGCAAGGTGAAATACAGCCGCGAACTCGAAGGCGACAGCGTCGCGGAAGTGCTCACCTACGTCGAGTACGATCCCAAGGACATGCTCACCCGCTTCCGCAATCTGGCCGAAAGCGCCGTCATCTCCAAGCGCATCACCGCCATTGAGCGCCGCGAGATCATGGAAAGCTTCGAGGCAGGTCTGCGCGGCTACACGTATTTCGAGAGCTGATTTGGCTCACATAAACGTCGCCTTGCGCGAAATCGCCCGCTGCAGCAGTTCTAGATACTGCGCGCAGGGAATCTCGTGCCCGCCAAACATGGCGAGATGCGGCGTTGTCCACTGCGTGTCGTGCAGCAGGTAGCCGCGCTCGTGCAGGCGCCATTGCAGGTGCGTCAGCGCCACCTTGGAGGCCTGCGGCTCGCGACTGAACATTGATTCGCCAAAAAACGCCCCGCCGATGCTCACGCCATAGACGCCGCCACGCAGTTTGCCATCCCGCCAAACCTCCGCGCAGTGCGCAAAACCAATGCGATGGAGTTCCTCATATGTGTCCATGATGCTGTCAGTGATCCAGGTGCTCTCACGGTCGGCGCAGCCGCGGATCACATCGCCAAAGGCCGAATTCCAGCGCACCTCGAATGGATGCTGCTTCAGGTAGCGATCAAACCGGCGCGGCACATGAAACTCCGCCACCGGCAGGATGCCGCGCATCTTGGGCCGGTACCATGAGATGGAGCCGTCGTCCTCCCCCATCGGGAAGGCTCCCTCGCAGTAGGCGTTCAAGAGATCCACGGGCTCGATTTGCGGCATGCCCTACTCTAAAGCGATCAAACTTCATGATTCAACTCTTGAACCGTGAAGCGTGAAAAGCGAACGTAGCAGCGTGAACCTTGCCAATCAGATCACCATTTTCCGCATCCTGCTGATTCCCGTCTTCATCGGGCTGGTAATCTACTATGGCGACAGCGCCCGTGGCGAGCACCCCGATGAGGCCCTGCGACTATGGGCTGCGGCAGTCTTTGGCATTGCCTCCATCAGTGATGCGATCGACGGCTGGATCGCCCGCCGGTTCAATCAGCGCACTCGATTCGGGGCCATCATGGATCCCCTCGCGGACAAGCTGCTCATGCTCTCCGCCATCATCCTGCTCAGTTTCACCTCCTGGCGGCAGCATTTCCCCCTCTGGTTCCCGATTCTGGTCATTGGACGCGACCTGCTTTCCATTGGCGGAGCCTTCCTGATCGACCATTTTGCCGGCAAATTCCAAATCCACACCCACTGGACTGGCAAAACGGCCACTTTTGCCCAGATGGCGGCCATTTTGTGGATTCTGCTCGATCTCAAGCCCGAGTGGCTCATCTGGCCCACGATCTTTGCCGCCACTTTCACCGCCCTTTCGGGTTTTCTCAATCTGGCCGACGGTGTCAAGCAGTTGCAGGCCGCTGGACATGATTGACGCGGGGGGCGCACCGTGCTCTCTGAACAATGCTCAAAACAGTCGCCATCGTCGGACGCCCCAATGTGGGAAAGTCCGCGCTCTTCAACCGCCTTGCCGGGAAAACCATCTCCATCGTTCACGATCAGGCCGGGGTGACACGGGATCGCATCACAGCGCAGTGCCGCCGCGGTCCGGCATGGTTTGAGATCATGGACACAGGCGGCATCGGTGCCAGCACTGAGGACGTTTTGACTGACCAGGTGCAGATCGAGGCATCCATCGCCCTGGATGTGGCGGATCTGCTGCTGTTCGTCGTCGATGTCGTCGATGGCATCACCACGATCGATCAAAGCCTCGCCCGCGAACTGCGCCGCACCAACAAGCCGGTCATTCTCGTCTGCAACAAGGCCGATTCCCCGAAGCGCAAGCTGAACGCCAGCGAGTTCAGCAAATTCGGCTTCCCGGACACCCTCGAAGTCAGCGCCGCCCATGGCCTCGGCATCGACGACCTCGTCGCGCTCGTCTCCGAGCGTCTCGAACTGAAGGAATCCAGCGAAACGGAAGACGCCATCTCGCATCAAAACACGCGTCCGTTGAAGCTCGCCATCGTCGGCCGGCCAAACGCGGGCAAATCCTCGCTCGTGAATGCCATTCTTGGCTCGGAGCGTGCCATCGTCAGCGACGTGCCCGGCACCACGCGGGATGCACTCGACATCCAAGCCTCTTGGAACGGCAAGCATTATCAACTCATCGACACCGCCGGCATACGCCGCCGTGCGCATCTCGACACCGTAGTCGAAATCTCCAGCGTGGATCGCAGCCTGCAGAGCATCAAACGTGCTGACCTTTGCCTCCTCGTCATCGACTGCGCCGCAGGTGCCAAGATGCAGGACCGCAAGATCGCCCAGTTCATTTTGGAAGAACGCAAGCCCTGCATCCTCGTCATGAACAAGTGGGATCTCTTTCATCCCGATGGCAATCAGAAGGACCGCATCGAACATTTGGACGAACTGATGCGCCGCGAATTCTTCTTCCTGAACTACGCCCCGCTCGTCGCCATCTCTGCGAAGAACAAAGATCATATCGGCAAACTATTCGTGCAGATCGAGAAAGTGCGCAGTGGCTCGCAGAACCGCATTGGCACCGGTGCCCTGAACCGCCTGCTCTCCACCGCCATCGAGAACACCCCCGGTGCTCTGGGCCGCAGTACGCACAGCTTCAAGCTGCTCTACGCCACGCAGGTCAACGAGGCCGAAGGTTTCGCCATTCCTGTTCCGCACTTCGTTCTCTTCGCCAACCGTGCCTCAAAACTCACCGACAGCTACATGCGCTATCTGGAGAAAGTCATCCGCGACGAATGGAGCGCCCCCGGCGTCCCCTTCAAAATGAGCGTGCGCGGCAAGGGTCCGAAGAAGACCAAGTAACCTTGTTGGATGCCTGCCTGCCTTTGGACTTTGGGACTCCTGACTTCCAAGGCCGGAGGATGCTGACTAGTCTGACACATGGCCTCCATCCAGACCACCACTGTCGGCTCCTACCCTGTCCCCGAATGGCTCAGCGCGCTGCCCAGCGAAGCTGCGGTCATTGATGCCACGCGCGTGGTGTTCGACACGCAGCGCCAGGCGGGCATTGATCTGCCGACGGACGGCGAGCTGTACCGCTTCGATGTAAATCATCCAGACACCAACGGCATGATCGAGTACTTCGTCCACAAGCTGGGCGGCATCGACAGCCGCGTGGGTCGGGCTGATGCCGCCGCGTTTCGTGCCAAGCATGAGATGGCCTTCCGCAGCAAGCCGGCAGCCGTCGTGCGCGGTCCCATCACCGAAGGCGTGCTCAATTTGGCTGAGGACTGCGCCCGTGCAGGCAAAGTGGCCGGTGGCCCGTTCAAGTTCACGCTGACCAGTCCCTACATGCTCGCTCGCACGCTGCTGGATACGCACTACAACGACTTCGAAGCGCTCAACATGGCCATCGCCGACGCCCTCGCCGCGCAGGCCGCAGATTTGCAATGCGACTGCGTGCAGGTCGATGAAGCGAACATCCCCGGCAACCCTGCGGACGCTCCCATCGCCGCTGCGGGCATCAATCGCGTGCTCGATGCAGTGAAAGGCACGAAAGCCGTACACTTCTGCTTCGGCAACTACGGCGGCCAGACGATTCAAAAAGGCGAGTGGGCCGCTCTCATCACGTTCCTGAACTCCTTGCATGCCGACCACCTCGTGCTTGAACTCGCGCACCGTCCCGCCGCTGATCTCGATGCGCTGAAGGAGCTCGATCCTAAAATCGGGGTCGGCCTCGGGGTTGTGGACATCAAGGTGAACCACGTCGAAACCGCCGACGAAATCGCCCGCCGAATCGAAGCAGCGGAGCAAAAGCTCGGCACGGGTCGGGTGAAGTTCATCCATCCTGACTGCGGCTTCTGGATGCTCAAACGCAGCATCGCCGACCGCAAGATCGAGGCACTGGCGAAAGGACGCGACAAATTTGAGGGGCGCTGACAATCTTCGCGGTCAAGGCTGACTGGATTTCACATTGCAGGCACATTGGGTGAAACGGGTTGTTTTTCTGTGAAAACCGTGCAAATGAGTCCCGCCGCACTTGGAAATACTCCAAGGACTTGGGAATCACCCCACTTCCCATCATGCAAAAACTCACTCCTGCGGGAGAAAACATCATCAGCGACATTTCCCGTCGCTACAATTTGAGCTTCGATTCCGCCGTGCGGATGCTCGTATCCGTAAACCAAGGCGGCGGCAGCATGGCCCAGTTCAGCTGTCCAGAACTGGGAAGTGGCCAGTGGATGCGTGGCGGAATGACCATGGTCGGCGACATGTTCAATCATGGCCTGAAGAACACCGTGAACAACTTGTGCGGTGAACTCTCCAATGCCCTGGCCAGTACGCAGATGTTTCCACCAGCGGCGCAAGGCCAGTCTGGTGGCAACAACTGGTGGCCTGGTGACCTTGGCTCTCCCTCCAGCAGCGGATCGCAGAACAACATCCGCTACGCGTTTTTCCCCCAAACTCAGCGCCTCGTGGTGGAGCGAGACGGGCAAGTCACTGTCTTCAATACACTGAACCACCAGATCAGCGGTGTGAGCCAGCAGCAGGGAGGAAACACGTCGCTCACATTCAGCAGCCAATTTGGAACTATTTCCACACTCGGCCTGCCCCTGATCTCCGGACCTGGCTTGCTACCGGTTTCCTCGAACAATTTTGCGGAGCCTCCGGTTTCCAACTTCCAACCGTCGCCACCGCCGCCCGTTCAACAGAATCATTTGCCCAGCAAGGGGTCATCGGATGTCATGGGCTTGTTGGAAAAGCTGGGGCAATTGCGCGACTCCGGGATATTGACGGACAATGAGTTCGTCGCCAAAAAGACCGAGCTGCTCAACAGGCTGTGAGGTAAATCCGCCAATGGCCGTCGATAAGATGGAATCGGCCTCTCTGCGTGCTGGCAAAAAAAGCGTGACAAGTTTGCAGGATGTTGACCGCTGGATTTTTGCGAGCGGCCGCAAACTCCTGGAATCCGCTTTACGGCAGCAAAACCTGGAGCCGCAGAAAGTGGTGCGTCGAATTCATGTTGCTGATGCTTTCTTCGATTTCGGTCCATCCGGCAGGACTGCCAAGGGGCGTGACATCCGTTGTAACGGCTGGAGTCCAGATGGTGAGATCGTTGCTGGCCTGCACTTGATACTGCACGTCCGAGGCAGCGCGGTTGAAGCCCAGCCGCAGTTTGCCGCCGGCGAAACCATTGAGAGGCAGGCCAGTTCGGCTGCTTGTGGCCGGGTCCATGCCGAAGGCGTATTTCATGAGGTTGGCTATACCGTCATGGGCTGGATTTGCCGTGTCTCCAGCTATGGAGGGAACTTGGACATTGCCCGTAAAGTGCGTGTGCTTCCATGCGAGATAGGGTGGTGCCACGGCAATGTCTCGCACGGCTTCCGGGAGAGCAATCTGGCCGATGAGCGTTGCGGCTCCGGTGGTGGTGTCTAGATAGTAGAGGTCGCCAGTGGTCGCACCTGGACCGCCCATGCAAGCGAATGCTCCTCCGCTTGTGCGAGAGAAATCCAGGCCGGTAACGCCGGCGGTATCGACGCCAAGCAGACCGATAGTAGTGAGCTGGCCGGTCGTTGCTGCATTCGGGGTGCCGCCGGTGCTGCCAACACGCACGAGGACATCGAGCGTTTGATCAATGCCGTAATAGGTCGCGGTGCCGTTGTTCAAGAGCTGGAAGTCGGCACCAACGATGCTTGGTGTCGCGCCTGCATTGGGATCGCCAGCCACATATGCAAAAGGCGTATCGCTTGCGATGACGTTCCCATTGAGAGGATTGAGACGGATATTCTGCTGCCCGGTGCCGACGGCGATGTTCAAGTCGCCAGTGATGAGATTGAACGCCAGGTCAATGGATGGATGTGCAAGGAGCGGCGTGAACGAGGTGGCATTGACGAGTGTTGCGAAGCCCGTGAGCGGATCGATCGTGTAGAGATGGTTTGCTGTAACGGGCAGTCCAAAATTAATGACAACCGCGTAGAGCTTGCCGGTAAAGGGATCGAAATCGATGCCTCGCACGATTTCGTTGGCAGGCAACCCGGTGATCGGGACGGTGATGAGGGGGGTATGCGGGGCATCACTGTAAAATGCGATGAGTGATCCACTTGTCGCGCCCACGGCATAGATCAGCTCCTGCGGCGGGGTCGGGGTGTGATCATTGTCATTGATGGTGAGTGTCGCGGTCGCTGGATTGCCAAGCGCCGCGCCACCTGTGGGTGAGGTGAGAGAGAGCACGATGGTCTCATTGATCTCAGCGAATGCGTCGTCGTTGATGGCTACCGTGAAGCTCTGTGGCGAGGCGTCACCCGCAGCCCAGTTCAGAGTGCCCGTCGCTGTGGTGTAGTCGGCACCGGAGGCAGTGCCATTGCTGGTGGCGTATTGAACACTGACGGCTCCAGTGGTACTGCCACTGCGATTGACAGTCACGAGGGCACCGGCGGAGCCGACACCCTCACTCGCGACATAGGCATTGGTGCTGAAGGCGAGTGCGCCACCCACGGGATTGCCGCCACCGCCGCTGCTTCCATCGCGGATCTGATTTTGAATGTAGGTGCTGGGGCCAAGCAGCGCTCCATTTGTCGGATTAGTGAGTCGAACTCCGAACGTTTCCGCAGCTTCGGTGATCGCATCGGGCAGAACCGTCACCGTGAAGGACTTTGTTGCCGAATCGCCTGCCGCCCAATGCAGAGTCCCACTGGCGGCGGAGAAATCGGCACCCGCGGTCGCGGATTCATCCAGAGTTGTGTAGTCGAGATCGACGGCTCCGGCGCTGCCGCCGATCCGGCTGACAGTGAAAGTGATGGTGCCGCTGTTCTCGTAGAACACCTGGCCATAAGTGCTGTAAGCAAATCCAAGCGCACCAGCGGCGGCAGCAGCTGCAGAGCCATCACTTTCAAAGGCTCCGAGATCGGGTGCGGCTCCAAGGGTGACGCGAGCGTGTGATGCCTGTGCAGGTCCGATTTCCTCCGTGGGTGTGAAGTCGCCGCCGAGGGTGTTGCTCGTCACCGCAGGAGAAAGCGGACTCGCGGCATCAATGCTGCGTGCATCCGCAGCGAGCCGGTAGTCGAGCATGCTGGCATTGAGGAAGGCAGGATTGTTCGCTCCACCGGCGTTGCCATAGAGGATGTTTGCGGCGCCGGTGACGGAAGCTGGTGGCGAGGTGGAAAGAAACGTGTTGGGGCTGCACCAATTGGTACCGAGATTCAGCGTGCCGGGCATGTCCGTATCCATGAGATAGATCTTCGCCGCAGTGCCACCGGGAGTGATGGGGAGCGCGGCGAAGATGTTGTTTCGAGCATCAATGGTCTCGGTGATCGGCGCACCGCCACTGGCGGCCTTGGTCGGCAGAACGATGATGGAGGAGTAATTGTAGGGCGTGCTGTCAGCGACTGTGACGACGGTGTTGTGGTAAAAGTAGAGCGTGCCCTGCCGATAGTGCGCGTAGTTGGGCTGATCGCCGCCATACAGGATGAGAGGCGTGGATCCTGGGTTGGTGAATGTGTTGCCATACATGAAAGTCTCACGGTAATCAGGCCGCGCATACTGAAGCGGATAGGCCGGATCAACGAGCATGATCACGTAGCCATTGCCATTGCTGCCGCCGCTGTTGAGGAAGGCGTTGTAGCGAATCACACAACCCGATGAACGATCCTTGATGCCCGTGGCATAAGCTCCTGCGAGCTGCGGACCGATGATGTTGTATTGATAGACGGCACCCACGGACTCGACGTAGATGCCGTGCTCACTGGAACTGCCGACATTGCCGTTTTCATGAATCCAATTGTGCTCAACGAGGATGTTCTGCGTGGATGTGCCAAGGCCGCCATACTTGGAGTTGGCGAAAAGGCCGAGCCCATTGTGATGGAGATTGCAGCCACGTATCGTCATGAAGTGAGAGTGTTCAATGTAGATGCCAGACGTGAACTTGGAGTAGTTGAACGTGGTGCCGCCGTTGGTGTAGGTGTTCCCCATATGCGCGTTGCACACTTCGAGCGACTCGATGTCGATGTAGGACGGCGAGGTGCCGTAGCTGCTGTGGTTGTTAAGCGAGATGATGATGGCCCCCAATCCGACGAGGCTCGGGTAGTAGAGATGAATGTTCGGATCTACGACCGCTCCGGAACCATCGATGACCGGGAGATTTCCCTGCGCATCCGGAATGCCTCGCACAATGATGTGCTGCGCCGCCGTACCACTCTGTGTAATGGCGACAGTTTCGTGATAACCTCCGGGCGTGGTATGAATGTTGACAATGTCACCCGGCTGAAGCTGATCCCACACGACATCACGAAGGTGAGTCTTGGTGTAGCCCGGTCCCACGTCGTAGATGGCGGCCGATGCAACGCTCGTGATGAGCAACATGAGAACAATGAGGGGATTCATGACTGTCACAGTAGAACCTTGCGAGAAATATGATATGGAACCAAAGAACCATTTTTCCGTTTACTGGTTGGAGCGTCGCAATGCTGACACATCCAGAATGGAACTAAAGAGGCATTCGCATCGCACGCATTTGTGCTTGAGTGTCGGCCGTGAAACAGCGCTTTGCACTACTTCGCAGGCCAGTGCTGGCCATGCTGCTGGTCTTCCTGGTGGCGATGGCACCACTCGGCTGGCTGGTGCGGCACTTGCATGGTGAGGCGATGCGGGTCGATGGGCTGCGACTCTACGAGCTGGCGCATGCTTCCTACAAGTCGCTGTTGAACGAGCGCTCAAAGCATCAGGTGATGCTGCAAACATGGGTCACGCGCTTGAAAAAGTCTGCATCCGGAACAGAGGCGCATCAATTGTTCGATGAGCTTGGGAAGCGCGAACTCGGCCGCTTTCGCGCGGTCGGCTATGCTGAATGGACGACGGAACACAAGCTGGAGGTGCGCTTTGTCAAAACGTCGAATTCAGCCGAGGCCGTGCCCATCGGCACTGATCTGGCCACTTTCCCAGCGGTGAGGAAGATATTGGCGCTTGAGTCGAAGGGATTGGTTGCGACACCGACGAGTAATGATCCGAGCTCCCTGCAAGGCATCGGCGAGCGCGTCGTTGCGGTAATGAACGTCCCTTTCACTTCGACGGAACGTGGGGTGATCTTTGCGACGATCCTGCCCGATGACTTCCTCGCCCCCACGCGGACCTCGATCGTCAAGATCAACCCCGATGGTACGCGCGGTGCCGAGACGGTGCTCGAAGAAAATTTGCCGGGCGTCGGCGAAGGCATCATGCGTATCGACTCCGTGAGCCATAGCGCGTGGGACGCGGCACATCATGAGCAGCCGCAGCCGACAACGATCAGACTTGCGGGCACGCTCCTTGGCGATTTGAACTTGGTGTTTCGGCCCGGGCCGAACTTCGCACGCGACTCGCTGGTCAACGAATCGTGGCTCGTGCTTGGCATAGGCTCCGTGGTGGCCGTGCTCTTTGCGCTACTGGCTTGGATGCTGGCGCGGCATGACGATGCACTTCGCGCCCAAGTTCTGAGCCAGACGGCGGAATTACGGGCAATCAATGATGAACTGAGCCGGTTCAAGAGCGTGGCGGAGACCACCAGCGATTTCGTTGGCATCTGCGATATGGAGCAAAAGCTTTTCTACCTCAACGCTGCCGGGCGCGTCATGATCGGCTATCCGATGGATGCGCCCATCAGCAACATCTTTGTCAGGGACATCTTCCAACAGCACTCCATGGAGCTAATCAACACCGAAGGCATTCCGCACGCCTTGTCGGCAGGCCCCTACAGCAACGAACTGATATTCATGCATCGTGACGGGAGCGAAGTACCGGTGTCCTTCGTCGGCTTCGTGATTCGTGGCGCAGACGGCAAACCCATTTATCTCGGCGGCATGGCACGCGACATCACCAAGCGACGTGAGGTCGATCAACAATTACGCCAATCACTCGACGATCAACGCGAGCTCGTGCGGATGAAATCACAGTTCGTGAACACCGTGTCGCACGAGTTTCGGACCCCCCTCGGTGTGATCCTTACCTCGGCAGACATTCTCACTCACTACCTGGATCGGCTCACGCCTTCAGCACGCATGGAACATCTGGGTGCCATTCATCGATCGAGCATTCAGATGGCGCAGATGCTTGATCAAGTGCTTGATCTCGGACGCATCGAAGCAGGTAAATTCGCCTGCTCCTCGCTACCGATCGATCTCCCTGCCCTGCTCCAGAAGATCACGGATGAAAGCCACTCCGCGAGCAGCGGATGTCGCATCGAATTACGTCTTTCTGATGGTCTCGCTGCAGCGAAGGGAGACGAATCGCTGCTCCGGCATATCTTCCTTAACATTCTCTCCAACGCCCGGAAATACTCGCCGCAGGAAGCCTGCGTGGAGTTCTCTGTACACCGGGAAGCTGCAGACGCTGTTTTCATGGTGAGGGATCACGGGATTGGCATTCCAAAGTCAGCGCTGCCCCATTTGTTTGAAGCCTTTTCTCGTGCTCAAAATGTGGGCGATGTCCCAGGAACTGGCCTCGGCCTGGCGATCGTGAAACGATGCGCAGACTTGCATCACGGCATGCTCAACGTCGAAAGTGAAGAAGGCCAGGGCACACTGTTCACCATTCGGCTGCCATTGTTTGCCACTCAATTCCCCCAATGAAGAAAGTTCTAGTGATCGAAGATCACGCCATGATGCGGCGTAATGTGCTCGTCATCCTTGAGATGGAGGGCTATCAGGTGGCCTCGGCAAGCAACGGTCGCGAGGGATTGGCCCTCGTATCGACTGAGCAGCCGGATTTGATCCTGTGCGATGTTATGATGCCAGAACTGGACGGGCACGCCGTGTTGAGGGCGCTACGCGCCAGCCCTCTCACCGCCAGCGTTCCCTTCATATTTCTCACTGCCAAGGGAGAAAAGATCGACCAGCGAACAGGCATGAATCTCGGTGCCGACGACTACTTGACCAAGCCCATAACGCGGAACGATCTCGTCGCTGCGCTGGATGCGAGATTTGCGAGGAAGGAGCAGCAGCGCGTTAATTTTGATCGTCTCTTTGTAGATCCTGAACCGCTCCTAGTGCTCGGCATCACTATGCGCGAGGCGGAGGTGTTGCTGTGGATCGTCCAAGGAAAAGGGAACAACGAGATAGGTGGCATCCTGGGGGTGAGCACCCAAACCGTGAAGAAGCATGTCTGCGCGATCTTGGATACGCTCGGCGTGGACAACCGCAGCAGCGCTTCGATCCGGGCGATGGAGGTGCTCGTGTCCGGGCACTCGTGAGCATCGACACGAACTGGCTCGAGACTCTATTCTCGATAACTTTTGCAAGGCAAGCTGAAGATACGCCTTTGCTTATGCTAGAAACTCATTGAGCCTCGTCAGGCAGAATAAAACTGGAGACGCGGCATTCTGGTAAAAGGACGTGAAATGACCAGGAGCCGGTGATTGACTCGCTGCATTCATGAAACGCTTCCTTGCGCTCGCCACGATGATCGTGCTCGGCTCCTGCACCAGCATGATGAACAGCCACCGCATGAAAGCAGCAGAGCGCAAAATGCTGGAAACGCGCAGGCTACAGCAGGCCGGAGAATGGGATGCCGCACTTGCCATGGCGGAACGCATGCATTCGAGCATTGCCAAGTCGATCACCAGCGCCCCCATTCAGAAGTCATCTGGTGGAACCACCGTCGATCTGCTGACGCTGCTCACCGGCTGGGAAAACGGCCCCTTCGCAGCTCTCAAAACCACACTCCAGAAGCATGACTCAAAAGGCTCCCCGGCAGCCTTTGCTTCGCTGCGTCAGCAGTGCGTGAACTGCCACACGGTACTCGGGAAGTCTCAGATCCAATTGAGCGAGATTCCGTAATCTCACGCCAGCCCAAAGAGTTTTTTCAGCGCTGCTTCACCCGCTGTGGTGGCGAGAAGGAAAGTTTGGCTGCCATCGCTCCAGCTCGCCATGTTCCAGTTCTTGCTGGACTTAAACTGGGGTTGAAGCTGCGGCGGGAGGTCAGAGAGACCTGTGCCGTCCATCACGACTAGATGCGCCTCCTTGCCGGGCTCAATTTCAAAGCAGATGATGGATGCCACACGACCGGCGATCTGAATGCGCTTGCAGGCCAGCACGGGCATCGACCCCACCGTGCCAGGAAGGCGAACCGGCGTCGGAGATTGATCGGCCACAAGCATCTTTTTGATGGCTTCAAAGTCGCGTGACAGGTGATCGACTCTGGACATGCCGTACTCGACTTTCGTCACGGCAGCGAGCGATTCAGCCTGCCAGCCGGGCATGCTGTTGCTCACCGGCCAGAGCATCGTCCAGCCGACCACCACCGAAGCAGCAGCGGCGACCAGCGTGGGCAAAACCCAGCGGGTGGAACGTTTGGCGGGCCGCCTGGCATTTTGCAATATGCTCTCACGAAGCCCCGCAGGAATGGTTGCCGCAAAAGCGCCTGCGACTTGTTCATCAAACGCGGTGCGTTGTTTCAGCCACGCGCCCAGTTCAGGATCGCTCTCCGCCATCGCGCGCGCCTCTGGCGACGTATCCTGCGGGCGGAGCGTCGTGGCGTCGAGTTCGAGTCTGGCTTCTTCGCGGTTCACGAGGCGGATAGGGGGATAATGTTGGGGGATGCGGAATCTTCGAGGCGGCGAAGAATGGTGCGCAGACTGTCTTTGGCGCGGGAGAGGCGTGACATCACGGTGCCGATGGGAACACCCAGCGTCTCGGCGATGTCGCGGTAAGATAGCTCTTTGAGGTAAAAAAGTACCAGCGGAGCGCGATAGTTTGGTTCGAGTTCTTCGAGCGCGGTTTGCAGTGTGGCACTGTCCACGCGCGGATTTTCGCCATCATCATGGTGCTGGGTGGCCCCGTGCTGATCGGGTTCGAATTCGACCTCCTCGTATTTTTTTTCGCGGCGGGCGATGGCGAGCCACTCACGGTAAATCGTGGTGAAAAGCCAGGTCTTCACCTTCGAGGCATCACGCAGTGTGTGCCCTTTCTTCGCCCATTGCAGAAAGGTCTGCTGCACAAGATCCTGCGCAGTGGCCTCCCGCCGGCACATGCTCATAGCAAAGCGATAGAGCCCCTGATAGTGGGCGTCCACGATCTGCTCGAAGCTGGGCACAGAATCAGTCACGCGTCGAGGTATCGGGAGGGTTGCGGGCAGTTCAATGCCAAAATGTAGGGCGAGTTCCATGAATTCATGGGGCGGGTATGCAGGTAAGAGGCGCGGCCGTGGCGTTTATTCCCATGATTCACACTTTTTTCCGCCGACGCAGCAGTTCATCAACCGAGAACCTGCCCGGGCCAGAGATAAAGACAATCACGCTGGCGAGCAGAAAGAGAAACGGCGGCGCGGAGACGAAGGAGTCTGCGTCCGACCAGATCGTTTTGACGACATCGAGATGCGCCGTGCCATACGCGACGAGCATGGTGAAGATAAGAGGTGCGCAGGTGACGCGGGAGAAGAGGCCGAGAAGAAGAAGCAAGCCGCCAAAGCACTCCGTGCTGCCAGCCATGTACGCATTGAGCTCAGGAAAGGGAATACCTAGCTCGGTGAAGAAGGCAGTGGGGGCGCTGATGTCGCTGAGCTTGCCTTTGCCGGTCTGGAAAAACTGCCAGCCCCAGTAGAGGCGGATGCCGAGCAGAAAAGGATCTGCCAGGTAGCTGGCGGTGCGGTCGAGGAGGGTGTTGGCGAGGGTCCAGGGTTTCATGGTTTTCGAGGAGATTTGGTGAACCAGCCGAGCTGGGAAAATTCGGTGAACCAGTCACGGATCTGCGCGGGCCAGTCGGTGTCCGGACCTGCATGGGCCAAAGCAAGCTCGATGGCATCAGCCAAAGTGAGGCCATCCCGCAGTGCGGCGAGCATGGCGAAGGACTCCGGGGCGAGGCGTTTGAAGTAGAGCGTGTTGTCGTGGCGATGAACTGCCAGGTGTACTTGATCACGCTTCAATTTCGGTGCCTTGGCGACTTTGGCGCGGGTGGGTGCCTCTGACATGGCTTGGCTGGCGGAACCGCGCACATCAGCATCGGTTTTTTTCATCGCAGTGATGAAGTGATCAACCGCGTAGTCGATCTGCAGCAGCACGACGCAGGGCTGGAGCCCCAGATGAAGAGTGGAGGGATCAGCACCGAAGAGATCATCCATACGCAGCGGCTTTTTCAGTGCTTCGTCAAAGGCGAGCGTCTGCGCCCACTCGACGCGGGCGACATCACGGGCTTTAAGATCCGTGATAAAGGAGGGGAGTGCGGAGCCTAGATTGCGCAGGGTCCAGGAAGTGCTGGGATGCTGCGCGAGGTAGTCACGGCAAAGTTTGTGAAAGCGGCGCTCGCCCAAGAAAACACGCAGCGCAGGGTAGTCGTCGTAGAGGCAGTCGAGCAGACGGAACCAGTACTGGCGGGCGTAGATTTCGAGGCGTTCGAATCCGCTCATGCGGTCGTTCGCTTTGATGAAATCGACCTGCGTGCTGGCTGACATGCCATCCTGGCGTGTGAGCGGCTGCATGAGCGCTGCAGCCATGGTGCGCTGGAGCTGGCGCAGATCGGCGTTGGTGCGGAGCTGGCTAGGCGTGCGTGTGCTCATGGAGGTAGCGGTTGGCTTTGAGAGCTTCGGCGTGGACGTCCTCGAAACTGGGGATTTTATCGTCCCATTCGAGGAGCGTTGCGGTGCTGCCGGAGCTTTGGATGGCGGCGGCGTAGAGATCCCAGACGGGATCGGGCACGGGATGATCGTGGGTGTCGAGAATGACGTGGTCGAGCCGGGTGTGACCGGCAATGTGAATCTGGCCGACGCGATGATGCGGTACAGCGCGGAGGTATTCGAAGGGGTCAAATCCGTGATTCTGCGAGGAGACGTAGATGTTGTTTACATCCAGGAGAATGCCGCAGTCAGCCTGCTCGACGACTTCGTTGAGAAATTCCCACTCGGTCATCTCGTTCTGCGTGAATTCGGCGTAGCTGCTCACATTTTCCACACAGATGGGCACTTCGAGGAAATCGCGGGCCTGCCTGATCTTCTCGGCAGTATGCTTGGCTACACTCATCGTGTAGGGCATCGGCAGGAGATCGTGTGTGCAGCGGCCATCGACGCTACCCCAGCAGAGGTGATCGGAAAGCCAGGGAGTATTGGTGCGCTTCACCAGGCGCTTGAGCTTTTTGAGGTGGTCGCGGTTCAGCGGGTCTGCATTGCCAAAGTACATCGACACCCCGTGCTGCACGACGCGGTACTGTTCCAAAATGCTGTCCAGCACCTCCAGCGGTCGGCCGCCATCGACCATGAAATTTTCGGAGATGATCTCGAACCAGTCACAGACAGGCTTTTTCTCCAGGATGTGCCGGTAGTGCGGCACACGAAGGCCGAGACCGATGCCGAGGTCGGTTTGACCGTTGTGGGGGTTGGCGGGCATGCTCTGGAGCTCAAAGTCTAAGGTTTAAAGCTGAGGAACAAAGAGTAACCGCAGCCACACGCGGGGGTATCGTGTGGCTGCGGAAATCTATTCGGCTTATTTCTTCGGCATGGTGTTACAGCCGCCTTTGCCTTTGCAGGAGTTCTTGCCTTTGCAGCCGTTGTCGCTGGACTTGCAGCCGCCGGTGCCTTTGCAGTCGTTGTGCCCCTTGCAGACATGCTGGCCTTTGTCAGCCATCTTTTCGATGGAGACGCCAAGGCTGGCGGCTTTCTGGGTGCTGGTGGTCTGGGCGGCGTAGGCTCCGGAAAGGAGACCAGTGAAGGCGGCGGCGGCGATGATGTGCTTGGTGCTCATGGTAGGTGTGGCGTGCGTTGCTTTGTTTGTTAGTTCTGGCTGGCTGCGGTTTCGAGCCATCGCAACGTGTGAGCACCTGCGGGTGAGTATATTCCGCCGAAATAAACTTTCTTTTCGCAGTCCTGCTACTTTATATCTGCGCATGGATGCAAACTGTGCGCCTACTCTTCATGGCATCTTCCATGCACATTGATTTCATCCGCATCTGCGGCACCGACATGGGATCTGCTGAGATCGCGCTACGCGCCCTTGGTCACACGATCAGCGGGTCGGTGAATTCGAGGTATGGAAAACTGACATTCACAATCCCTTCTTTACCACCTGTGCCGAATTTTGTGTAGCGAAGGAAATTCGCTTGGAATCAACGAGCGTTCTTGACGATGCACTCATTGCCGCCCACGACTGCGATGGTCCTGCCCTCGTGAAAGTCATGACCGATGAACTCCCTTTTTGAGCCCGCTATGATCGCCGCACTTTTTCTGAGCATTCTCGGCATTTACTTTGCTATCGGATTTCTTTTTGCCCTGATCTTCCTCATCGCCGGCGGGCCTAAAAAAATTGATCCTGGAGCAGTCAAAGGCACCACAGGATTCCGCATCCTCATTTTACCAGGCTGCATGATGTTCTGGCCGCTCCTCCTGAAGCGCTGGGCCAAATCAGAATCGCTCCCGACTGAGTCATCTGCGCACCGCATCAAATCCTGATAATTTTTTATGCAGTCCTATCACCGAAAACGACATCGGATCATCTGGTTCTTCCTAACCATGGTGGTCGCGGCCGCTCTCTGGGCAGCGCTTGCCAGCAGAAATCTGAGCGCGGTGAAAAACCTCCTCAACTCAACCGCTGTCTCCAGCAAATCATGAGTGTTTCCTACAAAGGTGTCGGCTGGAATGCCTTCAAGAAAAGATACGATCAACTCCTCGTCGGAGTCATCGTGCTCTATCTCGTGGCTTTTGTCGGAGTTACGCTCGCCATACATCCCTCCACGACCCCGGAGATTGTGCTGATCCGTGCTTTTGGAACGGCGGGGATCATTCTGCTCCACTTCATTCTGGCAATCGGTCCGCTCGCAAGGTTTGACCGGCGCTGGCTGCCAATTCTATACAATCGACGACATCTCGGTGTCGCAATGTTTCTGCTGGGTTTTATCCACGCCCTGCTTGCCATCCTCACTTACCACGTTGGCGGCGAGACGAATCCTTTCGTGAGCATCTTCACAAGCGATGCCGGACTCACCGTCGGCACATTTCCCTTTCAAGGCTTCGGATTTATAGCCCTTGTTATACTGTTCGCCATGGCCGCGACCAGTCACGACTTCTGGCTCGCCAATCTCACGGCACCCGTTTGGAAGACGCTGCACATGGGTGTGTACTTTGCCTACGCTGCCCTGATCATTCACGTCGCGTTCGGCGTCCTTCAGGCAGAGGTTTCCCAGGTCTATGCGGCACTCACCCTCGCCGGTTTTATCACGATCGCCGGGCTTCATCTCGCAGCCGGGTTGCGTACTCGTGGTATTGATGCAAATCCAACCCGCTCGCCCGAGGAGGATGGATTCGTTGAAGTTTGCCTCGTTTCGGACATTCCGGAGGACGCCGCCCACGGGGTTTCAGTCAAAGGGGAGCGAGTCGCTGTCGTGAAATGGCAAGGGAAAATCTCCGCCGTTTCCGGAGTCTGCCAGCATCAGAACGGGCCTCTTGCCGAAGGAAAATTTGTTTTCGGCTGTTTGACCTGTCCCTGGCACGGTTACCAATACAAGCCTGACAATGGCTGCTCGCCCGAACCATTCACCGAGAAGATCCCTACCTTTCGGGTTCGTGTCGCGGATGGCAAAGTTTACCTTCACCCCACACCGAACGAGGCAGGCACCTTCGTGGAACCCGCTCTTGTTTCCTGATTTCCATGCGAACTTCAAACGAAGAATTTTTCATCGGCTGGCAGGGCAAGACTCCCGAACAGGGAGCAAAGTATCTGCGAAAGGTGGTGCTCGCCGTCTTGATCGCTGTAGCAGCGATTGCCATCGGCATGGCGGTGTTCCAGCAAACGATCGCGCGTGCTTGGTTTGAGTTCGGACACGTGCGCGTGTTCAAGGGACTGCTGATCGAGTCCCCGGTTCCCATGCTCCTCGCCGACGAGCGCGACGAAACAAGCGGCGAGTCGGTCTTTCTGCTGGTGAGTCCACTCAAGTACGGGTACCCCGCAGAGATGGCGAAGCAATTCCACCTGCGACCGGTGACAATCCGAGGCACGCTGATCTACAGCGAATCTGGCGGAGCCATGATTGAGGCTGTCGAGACGCTTTCGCTGGAAGCGCCCGCCGGAAGCACTGCGCCTTCGCTGGGCAAAGGAAGTGAGACGCAGGTCACCCTCGCCGGAGAGATTGTTGACTCCAAGTGCTGGCTCGGCGTCATGAACCCGGGCTCACTGAAACCGCACCGCGCCTGCGCCATCAACTGCATCCGCGGTGGCATTCCGCCGGTTCTCCTCGTTAACCGCTCGGACATGTATGTTCTGGTGGGGCCGAACGGCGAACCGGTCAACGACGCCGTCCTCAAACACGTGGCGCTTCCTATTTCCGTGTCCGGCACGCTCGTCAACTATGGTTCGCTACGCATTTTCAAAATCGATCCGTCCGCCATTCAAATGGCGGAGATGCGATGAAAGTGGCAATAATTTCGCAATGGAGCGATGAGGGGAAAGGAACCGGGAATAAATCCTGCTCAAGTTTCTCTAGCTGGGACGCAGGCAACGATTGCCTGCCATGAAACACAGAAACCTCACATCCCTATGACCCAGCATCCCCGTCAGTTCCTCCGCCTCTGCGCCGCAACCCTCACCAGCCTCGTTCTCAGCAGCGCCATGCTCGCGCATGCCGGGACGAAGGAATATAACCTGCCTGCCAACAAGGTGGCGATCCAAGGTTACGATCCCGTGACCTATTTCACCCTTAACAAGGCGGTTCCAGGTAATCCATCCTTCAAAGCCCAGAACGAGGGGGTAACGTATTATTTCTCGTCCGCTGAAACGCTGGCAACCTTTCAGGCATCACCCTCGCAATACGTCCCGACCTACGGCGGCTGGTGCGCCACGGCGATGGCGAAAGGAGAGAAGGTCGAAATCGATCCGAAGAACTTCAAGGTAACCAACGGACGCCTCTTCCTATTCTTCAATGCATGGTATGGCGACGCCAAAAAGACCTGGCTGAAAGACGAGGCAGGCCAGGAAACAAAGGCGGATGCCAACTGGAAGAAGATCTCCGGCGAATAACCCCTTAACCTGCAAGAGCATGCCTTCTCTAAATCAAACCCGTGTCAGCTGGGTCCTGCAAGTCGCAGCAGCTGTCATCATGGGACAGACACTTTTTTTCAAGTTCTCCGGAGCGCCAGAGCCGATTTACATTTTCACCACTCTTGGCGCGGAGCCCTACGGACGCTGGCTGGCTGGCGTCTCCGAACTGGTCGCCGTGGTGCTGCTGCTATGGCCGACGATGGCGGGAGTCGGCGCACTGCTTGGTGTGGGAGTAATGAGCGGCGCACTGCTCGCTCATCTGACGACAAAGCTCGGCATCGAATTGCTTGGCGACGGCGGCCTGCTCTTCTCCCTGGGTGTTGTGGTGTGGATCGCCTGCGCGGTGATCGTCTTCATCCGGCGGAACCAACTGATGGCCCAGGCGAAGACGCTGCGCCAGCGCTTCCTGCCAGCCTGAGCCGGGCAATCCAGTCGTCATCACAACATGTGTTCCCTCACCTGGCATCATCGGCAGAACGGCTACGAAGTCTTTTTCAACCGTGACGAAAAAAAGACCCGTGGCCGGGCTACCCCGCCTGCTCCTGGCGGCAAAGACGGCGTGCGTCATCTTTGTCCGAGGGACGCAGACGCGGGCGGCACCTGGCTGCTGGCGAATGAACACGGCGTGACGCTCGCCTTGCTCAACTTCTGGGGTGACTCTAACCCGGATGCAAAGCCCCCTCGAAGCCGGGGCCTTCTTCTCTGCGACCTGCTGGCAGCCCAGAGCAGTGCTTCTGCCGTGGTGAAACTTTTGCACGACACATCATTGGAAGGCTACGGCAGTTTCACGCTGGCCGTCTTTGACCTCGGAGGCGATCAAAGCCCCTTGGTCGTGCGTTGGAATCGCGGTACTTTGGTCTCACTCCAGCCGACGATGCCGCTGTGCTCGTCCTCTTTTTTTCCTGAAGTGGTTCTCGACTACCGCCAGCGCAGCTTCAAGGCTCTTCGCGATCAGGAACCGGCAACGCTTTGGAACTGGCACCGTCGCGAGGAATCCCCCACGGCCTGCACGGTGCGCATGAACCGTCCCGATGCGCAGACTTGGAGCAGCAGCCGCGTGTCAGTGACGCGCGACTCCATCTTGTGGCACTATGTCGAGGAAATGCCAGGACTCAGCGCCCCATCGGAGGAGCATGAAGCAATCTTAAAGTTATGATGCAAAGCTGGTTCGAATCTCTCTCCTCTGTCTTGATGCCTGCCTCGCTCATGGGGCTGCCGGTCGCACACGTGATGCTGATCCTCGTGGCCGGTGCCTACATCAGCGAGGACCTAGCCTGTGTCTGCGCCGGATTGCTGGCGGCGGCCGATCAGTTGCCGATCAGCCTTGGCATTCTTGCTTGTGGAACCGGGATCTGGACCAGCGACATGCTGCTGTATGCCTTGGGACGCGGCTTGGGTGGCGGCTTCCTGCACGGCTCCTGGATCGACCGCTGGATCCCTGCTACGAAGCTGGCGGCAGGCGAAAAACTGATGGCTGAAAAGGGAACACGGTTCCTCATCGCTTCGCGCTTTTTGCCTGGCACGCGACTGCCTGGGTATGTCGCCGCCGGGGCGCTGAGATACCCATTCCGCCGGTTCATGCTCATTCTGGCTTTGGCCGTGGCGGTCTGGACGCCTCTGATATGCTTCTTGGCCCTTTCGCTTGGGATGACAGTCGTTCCCTGGCTTCATGATTGGCGCCTGTGGATCGCCCTGCCAGGCGCGTGGCTGGCGCTCTCCATCGCCGTCAAATTTGTTCCTATGTTGTTCTCGTGGCGGGGAAGACGTCTTCTGGTCTCTCGGTGGGTCCGGATCACCCGTTGGGAATTCTGGCCGAGCTGGGCCTTCTATGCTCCCATCGCTTTGTGGATTCTCTGGCTGAGCCTCCGTCACCGCTCGCTCATGGTCGTGGCCCTTTGTAATCCCGGCATCCGGCTTAGCGGCATCGCCATGGAGTCGAAAAGCGGTATCCTGACCTCCCTTGGCAACGACAATCCGCATGCCTCGATGATTGCCTCCTGGACAGCCCTGGACCAAGGCCGACCGGACGAGCGTCTCCTGGCGCTCAAGTCCTTTATGCAGAGTGAGGGCCTGTCGTATCCACTCGTCCTGAAGCCCGATGTCGGCGAGCGCGGCCAGGGCGTAGCCATCATTCGTGACGAGCCAGCCGCACTGCAATATCTGACCGAATGCGAAGGCCTCGTCATCGCGCAGCGCTATGTCGCTGGCCTGGAGTTTGGCGTGTTCTACCATCGCAAACCCGGAGCTGCTCACGGCGAAATCATTTCTCTGGCGCAGAAGCATCCCTTCAGTCTGCATGGCGACGGTCAGCGCACCTTGGAGGAACTGATCCTTGCCGATCCACGCGCACTAGCTACGTCCGCGTATTTCCTGAAGAAGTTCGCGCACGAGCGCATGCGCATTCCAGCGAGAGGAGAGGAAGTGCCGCTAGCGGAAATCGGCACGCACTGCCGCGGTGCCATCTTCACTGATGCTCGACACCATCTCACCGAAGATCTCCAACGGGCCGTGGACGCACTCACGGCGCCATTCGACGGCTTTCATCACGGACGCTATGACCTGCGCGTGCCAACCATCGAAGACCTTAGAGCAGGCTGCGGCCTTCAAGTGCTGGAGCTTAACGGCATGACCGCTGAGCCCGTCCACATCTACAACCCCGGCTACCCCGTGTGGCAGGCTTGGCTTGACGTCTGCAAAACATGGAGCGCCGCCTACGCCGCAGGGGCCGCGATCCGGCATAGCGGTCATCCCGTTCCCTTAATTCGGGACGTGTGGGCCGCGCTGGACCAACACCGCCGTTACGACTGGTTCGAGGCTGACAGTCTGCTCTCCACCCTCTCTCATGCCTGATCACCCGCCCTCTATGACTGAACTCATCCATGCCAATCTCGGCCTTCTCGACCAGGTCTCAGAGCTGCTCACACGACTCGAACCCGAGATGTATGTGAGGCCGTCGTCCGTTTTCTCCAACTCGGCCATCGGCGGCCATGTGCGCCATTGCCTGGAGCACTATGAGAGCCTCGTCACCGGCCTCACTCAAGGCCGCGTGAACTATGATCGCCGCGCCAGAAATCCGATCATTGAGACCCAGCCAGCGGCTGCGATCGCCTCCACGCAAGACTTGCAGGCAAAGCTCTCCGCTCTGATCTTGGCGGACCTGCCTCAAGAAATTCACGTGCTGATGGATCATGGAGCCGGTTCTACGGATGAGGCATGGCAGAGCTCCTCCACCTGCCGCGAGCTGCAATTCCTCATCAGCCACACCGTGCATCACTTCGCCCTCATCGCTGGCTTGTGCCGTTTGCACGGGGTGGTGGTTGGAGAAAGCTTTGGCGTAGCCCCGTCAACGCTGCGGCATCGGGCCTTGCTGGCGCGTTGAGAGCCGTTTGTCAAACAGGACTGCTCCGTCCCCGGGTGCCCGACGGTGTCCATTTGTGCGGCCAGAAAGCCACCAGCACGCCAGGGGGTGGCGGAGGCTTGAATATCCCGTCGCCTCCAGGATAATTCCTGGAAAGCCAAACTTTTTGCGGACGGGGCACGAATTACCGGCTTAATTGCGACTCGCTTTTTCACCAATGGCAGCAAGCATCAAGCACATTCATTTCATCGGCATCGGCGGCACCGCGATGGGTTCGACTGCGGTCGCTCTGCGCGCCCTCGGTCACACCATCAGCGGCTCTGACAATCAAGTCTATCCACCCATGAGCGATGTTCTGCGGAATGCAGGCATCACCGTGACAGAAGGCTACCATCCGGAAAATTTGCCGCTGCAGGCTGATGTGTATGTGGTGGGAAACGCGATCTCACGTGGCAACCCCGAACTCGAAGCACTTCTGGAGAAAAAGCTGCCGTACGTCTCCATGGCGGAGATGCTGAAGCGCGAAGTGATCCAGGGCAAACGCAGCTTTGTGGTATCAGGCACGCATGGCAAGACAACCACGACCACGATGCTGGCTTGGATCTACGAGCATGCAGGCAGGAACCCCGGCTTCATGATCGGTGGTGTGCCGGAGAATTTCGAATCGGGCGCACGTTTCACCCATTCGGACCTGTTTGTGATCGAAGGGGACGAGTACGACACGGCTTACTTCGACAAGCGCAGCAAATTCCTGCACTACCTGCCGGAGTGCGCGATCGTGAACAACATCGAGTTCGACCACGCGGACATCTTCCGCGACCTTGACGAGATTCTGCTCTCGTTTCAGCGCTTTCTGAACACGGTACCGCGCAACGGCCTCGTCCTGATCAACGGTGACGATCCCAACTGCCTCACCCTGCGGGCCAAGTGCCCTGCGCCGCTCAAGACGGTGGGTCTGGGACCAACCTGTGACTTCCGCATCTCGATCACAGGAGTGACTCCTGAGAGCACGCAGTTTGAAATCAATGGCGCTATTTTTGAGGTGCCGATGGTCGGTGAATTCAACGCACGCAACGCGGCAATGTGCGTGTGCGCGGCCCGTTTTGCCGGATTGGGTGATGATGAAATCCGCGCTGGATTGGGCAGTTTCCGTGGCATCCGCCGCCGCCAGCAGGAGCGCGGCACAGCCCACGGTATCACGATCATCGACGACTTCGGTCATCATCCGACCGCGATTCGCGAGACGCTGCGCGGCCTGCGCCAGCGCTATGCCGGGCGCCGCCTCTGGGCGCTGTTCGAGCCACGCTCGAACACCAGCCGCCGCAACGTGCTGCAGAATGAACTGATCGAGGCACTGACTGAGGCCGACGGCTCGGTGATCGCAGCGGTGGCCAATCCTGAAAAGGTCGCGGAGGATCAGCGCCTGGACACCGCCAAGGTGGCGCAGTCCGTCACCGCACGTGGCAAACCCTGCTGGTTTGAATCCAGCACCGATGACATCGTCAACCGTCTGAAGCAGGAAACACACAGCGGGGATGTAATCGTGGTATTCAGCAACGGCGGCTTCGACGGCATCCACGACAAGCTGCTGAAAACGCTGTAGAGGGGAGCCGTTTACGGTTGTTTACAGTGGTTGACGATGGTTTGTCAGAACTGCGGCCAAGCCGCTTCATCGGTTCGGAGAACAACTCTCAACAATCGTCAACCACTGTAAACGGGCCCCTCAGTAAACGATCTCCACCTCGTCCCCCACGCGCACCTGGCCGAAGAATTCCTTCGCCTTTTCATAGGGGAGACGGATGCAGCCGTGGGAGGCAGGCTGGCCCGTGACATAACCGCTGTGCAGACCGATGGCCCCGCAGTTCAGGCGCATGAACCAAGGCATGGCGACGTGGTAGAGCGTGGAAACATGGGAGGTGTGCTTGTCGGTAATGACATAGCGCCCAGGTGGTGTTCCGTAGCCTTCACGCCCGGTGGAAACCATGGTGTGGTTGATCATGCGGCCCTGCTTGGTCACCCAGGCACGCTGGCTGGAGAGATCGACTGTCACGAGCGTGTCAGGTTCAGATTCAGGATCACGTCCCAACAGGACGCGCATGAGGAACAGATAACCCTGAGTGGCGGCAAAATTGATGGGATAACGATGATAGCGCGTGGTGCCCATACCAGGCCGACCTCCAGCACGCATCAGAGTCACCGCACCTTCCACATCGCCACGTGCAGCACAGCAGATCAGGGGCGTGATCCCACGGTCACTTTCCATGGCGTTGCGCAGATCCTTGATGGTGCAGCGGTCAATGACCTGTTTCTGAATGGGCGTGTTGAAGCGAGTATTGGGATCGACTCCAAACTCCAGCAGCGCCCTCAATACGGGTGCATTTCGGCGCAGCGAGGCAATCGCTATCGGGGGCTGCTTTTCATGCGCAGGCTGGTTCATGTTCACTCCCGATAGCGCCAGCACGTACACGCATTCGGCACGTCCCATGCGTACGGCAGCGCACAGCGGCGTATCCCCGCCCAAGGTCATTTCGTTGGGAGAAACGCCCATCCCGATGATCTTTGCGAGATGTGCGGCATCATCGTTGAGCACGGCTTGGTAGGCCTGCGGCAGCGCATCCGTGCGCGGCATCAAACGTGTCCACTGATCTGCGATAGGATCAAGGATGGGACGCCAGACAGGCGCTTGGATGGCGATAACAGGGGCTGGCTTCTCAGACTTCCTGGCAGTTGCCACCCCAGGATCTGCGTTGGAAGCCTTCTTTGGAAGAATCGGCTTAGCCTTTGCAACTTCAGCCGCACGACTGAGGGCGTCTTTTTCCGCATTCGGACGCACTGGCAGCGGACGCACCGGATCAAACGTCGAATCAAGGGGCAGCGCGGCGCGGATCTCAGCACCGGTCTCACTTAGCTTGCCCTGGCGCATCTTGCTGACCGCAGCCGTGTAAGGCGCGACCGCATCCACACGAAACATTTCGTGGTCCTTTAAAATGTGGATGAGACCACCGCATACCCCCAAGCCGACGAGCGGCGGGAGCACGCAGGCACCCAGCATATTGATGAATGAACCTTTTTTCATTTTTGCGTCACAAGCCCGCCACCCATAACAAAAATGACCTGTGTGTCGAGCATGGATTTCACTGACCGTGGATCATGCCATTCCCAAAAGGGGTTTCTCTGGTGGTGACGGGGGCAAATCTAGGGCAATTCAGCAGAGTTTTATGGTAATTCAGAAATGTGATGGGAGAGTACTTAATGTTCGTGTCCTCCAAAGCATCAGCATCCCAGTGCCTTCTCCTCAAATGCGTAGTATTTGCATTGCTGTGCCTCAGCGTCATGCCATGTCATGCGGTAGTGTTTGAAGCCACGGCGGATCCCGACCACAACACCACAGCACCCACGGGCATCTTTGCAGATTCAGGCTGGCAGTATGAAGGCATCTTCGGGTCTTATCTCGGCACCATGATCGCTCCGCAATACTTCATCACCGCACAGCATGTCGGCACCCAGGGCAGCACTTTCACACAAAGCGGCATTTTCAACGGCGGCGCGGATGTGACCTATAATATCGACACCGCAGCCAACGGCGGCACCGGCTATTGGAACATCGCGGGCACGGATCTGCGCATCTTCAAAATTCAGGAAACCTTTGCCACATATGCGCCGCTCTACACGGGAACTTCTGAAACGGGTCTGACCATGGAGATCAACGGCAGAGGCGGCCCCCGTGGAGCGGATGTCCTCGTCAGCGGAGTTCTGCATGGGTGGGAAGCCACAGCCCCCGACGGTGTCGCACGCTGGGGCACCAACACGGTCAGCGGCATTTATTCGAGCGCCATTGGCGACCTGCTCACCGCGTCATTCAGCGCCAGTGGCACTGCCGAAGAAGCCACGCTTTCCAACGGTGATTCCGGCGGCGGGGTCTTTGTCAATGATGGCGGAGTCTGGAAGCTGGCAGGTGTGAACTATAGCATTGATGGCATGTTCGACACCAATAACACCGCTGGCGATGGCTCCGATTTCAATGCGGCTTTGTTTGATCGCGGCGGCCTCTATCAAGGGTCCGACTCCTTTGGTTGGACCTACATCCCCGATCTCCCGCTGGACAATCCCTCCAGCATGTACGCATCACGCATTTCCACGAGTGCGGTCTCCATCATGTCCATTACCATGGTTCCAGAGCCGCAGTCGGCTTTGCTGGTGGGGCTCGCCCTTTCGGCGGGTTTGCTGCAGCGCAGGCGCGTCACTCAACCGGTTTGATCTCGGCAAAGATCAACCGTCCTGCACTGGTCGGCAGGGTGCCCGAAACCACCACATCCACCGTCTGACCGATCTGTGCGGCAGCATTGTTCACGACGATCATGGCACCATCTGGCAGATAGCCCACCGCCTGGTTCTTGTCCTTGCCAGGCTTGCTCAGCAGCAGCCGCAGTTCATCGCCTACGCTGAGTTCT
The DNA here is from genome assembly GCA_002279765.1 of Verrucomicrobia bacterium 12-59-8. The sequence continues at coordinate 58,463 of NCCR01000002.1, forward strand.
GGATTCAGGGCCGCAGCCAGTTCGCGCAGGCTAAGTATGGTGATGCCCCGAAGCCGTGCTACCTTCGCGAGATTGTCATCACTGGTCAGCAGGCGGGCGTTCAGCTCACGTGCCAGCGTCACCAGACGCACTTCCAGCGGAGCGTCTGAGGTGCCGTCTTCGTGAATGGAAACTTTCATCTCCGGCATTGCCCGCAGTTTTTCCATCATCTCCAGACCACGCTTCCCCCGCAGAGATAGCGCCGCCTCGGGGGAGTCTGCCAGATGCTGGAGTCCGTCCAAAACGCAGCGCGGCACCACAACGGCACCGCTGAGGAACCCGGTGGAAAACACACGCGGCAGCCGGGAGTCCATAACCACGTTCGCGTCCAACAGCAGTGGTTCACCTTCTGAACCGTCACGGCGGAAGCGGATGTATGGAATCAGAAAGGCAAACTGGTCCCGGTCGCTGCGTAGCGCAAAGGTGACGCCAAAAAACGCCAGCGTGCCGTAGATGCAGATCTCCGCGATGTTTTGCAGCGCGACTCCGTCATCATGATTTTGAAAATAGGCGAGCTGGAAGACGCCGATGCGTGTGATCAACCAGGCGCAGAAGAGCCCAACAGCCAGCCCCAGTGTGGCGTGGGAAAAATCACGCAGGGTGAAGTGCGCGAGAATCACATCCAGCACCATCAGCATTCCCATGAACACCGCGCCGCTCACCGCCCCGACCCAGGCTTCCTGCTGCAAGCCCAGAGCGATCGCGATGCCAATGAAAACGGAGAACGCAAAGAACAGCGCACGCACGAGGCGTATGGGCCAGGAAGTTTTCATGGAAGATGCGCAGGGATTAAAGGCAAAAACCAGACGGGGCAAAAGGATTCTCCCCCGGAATTCATCACGGCCTCATGGCCAGACCGCCGCGCCGCGTGAACTGGAGTTCCACTCCGGCATCCGCAAACGCCCGCCCCATCTCACGTTCCAATTCAGCCAGACTGCGCCCTGCCAGGATGAACTCCCTTACGGCACGCTCCTCGGCCATGCCCTGCTCCATGGCCCGCAGCAGTGCTTTCACACCCGCGCCGTCTCCTGCACGATCAAGGTAAGAAAGATAGAACGTCAGCAGCATGGCCGAGGCACGGTTCTCGCTTGCGGCTGGTGTATCCAGGCTCGCCGCCCACGCTTTGGGCTCCATAGCCATCAGTTCGGCAAGGTTCAGCATGGCAAAGCGCACCGACTGCCCCATCTGCCTGGCACCCGCATCACGGAGGCTCTGCCTCAGCTGCTCGATCGTCTGCGCAGGAGAAAGCCTGGCATTCTTCAATTCCGCAAATTCAGGAATGTCCGTCATCAGCCACACCGGTTGTGCCCGGTTCAAAACCGATGCTTTGACTGACGGCGGCAGGACCTCGACAACGGGTGCTGGCACAGGATTTTTCTTCAACCCATACGCAAGCGCGGATGACTGCACCGTCTGCAATGGCGACTTCAAGCTGCGCGCTTGAACCAGCGGCGATTCACGAATGGCAATGGCCGCAGTGGGATGAGGCGTCTCCTGCTTCAACCACAGCACGAACGCAGTGACACCTAAAGCAGCCGCAGAAACAACGGACACACGCAACAACGTAAAAATGCCCGGCCTGCCACGCCGACGCCGTTTGCGAACGATTTCGGTTTGGTCCACCAGCGCTATGGGCGCGCAACTGGGAGCAAGAGGATGCATGACACTTGGTACTGACCGGGTAAAAGCCTCAATCGTCAAGCCTCCTCAACTAAACCTTCCCTTAAACAAGGTTAATCAACGTGAATCACTGCATCATTGCCTGCGCCTTTTCGGCCACCACCGGCTCATCTCGGAACACCGCCAAAGCCGGGCGCAGCAAGTGGGGATCTTCGTCCAATGTCCGTTCGGCAAGCTGCCGCGCCAAGCGCACCAACCGGGTATCTGCCAGCAGTTCTCCAAACAGCAGGGGAGCCTGCCCGCTCTGCGCATGGCCCAGTACATCCCCCGGGCCACGCCGCCGCAGGTCTTCCTCGGCGATCTGGAAGCCGTCGCTCGTTTCCTCCATGATCGCCAGCCGCTGGCGGTTCTCCTCATCCTTGTCATCCACAAACAGCACGCAGTAGCTCGTGTGCGCTCCGCGACCGATGCGACCACGCAGCTGATGCAGTTGCGCCAGCCCGAAGCGGCCTGCGTCATGAATGAACATCACCGTCGCGTTTGGCACGTCGATGCCCACTTCGATCACCGTCGTCGAAACCAGCGCGTCCAGCTTGCCCGCACGGAAGCGTTTCATCACCTCCTCCTTCTCCTCCGCGCTCATCCGGCCATGCAGCAGCCCCACCTCACACGGCGCAAGCAGCTTGGACCACTCCTCATGTCCCTTCGTCGCCGCACCTGCATCCAGCTTTTCTGATTCATCGATCAGCGCATACACGATGTATCCCTGCCGTCCCTCCTCGATCTGCTCGCGCAGAAATTTCGCCGCATCCTTCAGCTTGGTCTTCGGCCTCACTTTCGTGATGATCTTCACCCCATCGCGGGGCTTCTGGTCGATCGTGGAGACCTCCAAATCACCGTAGATCGTCAGTGTCAACGTGCGCGGGATCGGTGTGGCCGTCATCACCAGCACATCCGGCGTATCCCCTTTGCGGATCAACTTCGCCCGCTGTGCCACGCCAAACTTGTGCTGCTCATCAATGACGACGATCCCCGTGTTGTGCATCAACTCCGCGTCATGCAGCAGCGCATGCGTGCCTATGACGATCTCGGGTTTTTCCGAACTTCTTTTTCCGCGCATCAATTCGAAATCGTCGCCGTCCTCCCGCTTCGATCCCGTACGCAAAGCCACACGCAGGCCCAGCGGCTCAAGCCACTTGCGTGCATTGCGTGCATGCTGCTCGGCCAATATCTGCGTCGGTGCCATCAGCACCGCCTGTCTTCCTGATTCAACAGCGCGCAGCATCGCAGCAAAGGCCACCACCGTTTTGCCACTGCCCACATCGCCATGCAACAGGCGGTTCATTGGACTGCCCGAAGCCATGTCTTGATGAATCTCTTCCAGACAACGCCGCTGCGCCATGGTGAGCTGAAATGGCAGCTCGTTGAAAAAGTCCCGCAACAATTCTCCCGTGCCGACCTGCCTGCGTCCGCCAGATTCGATCACCCGCCGCTTCCGTCGTGCCACCCGCAGTTGGTAGCCGTAGAACTCCTGCAGCGCGAGGTAGCGCCGCGCCTGCTCCAGTTTCTCCATGCTAGCAGGAAAATGCACTTCGCGCAGTGCCTTGGAACGCGACAGACCCGCAAACTCCCCTTCCCCGCTCGGCGCTGGCAGCAGATCTTCGATATACGACTCCGGCAGTGCCTGCATCACATGCCACGCCGCCACGCGCAGCGCCTTCTGCGTCATCGCCCCTTTCAGCCGGTAGATCGGCGTGATGCGCCCCGTGTGAATCTGCCCCGCATCATCATCTGCTCCACCTTTGACAATCTCATATTCCGGATGCGCCATGCTCAGCCGCCCCTTCGTGTCCTTAATCAAGCCATAGACGATCAGCTCCTGCCCCTCCGCCAGTACACGGCTCATGAACGGCATGTTCCACCACTTCAACGTCAGTTGCTGCCCCAGCAGCCCCGTCGCGTGCCGCACCACCGCCTCAAACACACCCGCCCTGCCAAAGAACTTGTTCCCCGTCTTCGTGATCAGAACGTGATGGCACGTCGGCACCAATCCCGCCTGAAACGCCAGCGCCTGCATCTGCCGCCGGTCCTCATGCCGGAACGGCAGCAGAGCGATCACATCCGCCACCGTCTTCACCCCCTCCTTGGCCAGCAACCGCGCCGCATGCGCGGGCATGCCGGTAACTTCAGCGAGGGAAAGGTCGAGTGGGATCACCTGGTGAAATGGAATGCGTGGTCGGAGGTGTCAAAGGCGATCTCCAATTCACACCGCCTTCTCCATTACATAATCATCCATCACAAACCCACTGCCGATGTCACTGACGATGTCTTCGGTGAAGCGGAAGCCAGCACGCAGGTAGGAGCGGATGGCGGGGGCGTTGCGTTTGTTCACGCGGAGGCGAACGACTTTGCAGCGCATCTCTTTCGCGCGATCCTCGGTCCAGCGCAGGGTCATACCGCCGAGTCCGTGGCCATGCACTTCGGGCAGTAGGTAGAGCTTGTTGATGAAGAGCACGGGTTCAAAAAGCAGCTTCTCAAAGGAGATGTACCCGACGGGCTTTGGCCCGGCGGTCTCGACCAGCGCATACCACACATCACGCGCCTGCATCTCATGAGCCATGGAGCCGGGCTGATACCATATGGAGAGCATGTAGCGGATCTGCTCCTCGCTGATGATGCCCGGATAATACGCATGCCAGATTTCATGACCGAGGCGCTGCACCGTGGTCAACTCGTGGACGCCAATGCGGCGAATCCGAGCTGTCAGCGATTCACGGTGGGTTTGAATCGTGCTCAAAGCATGCCGCCACGTGTCTTCATCCCGCGCCGGTGAGAGGCGGTGCAGATGGGAGGCGATCTGATCCTGTGTGGGCTCCACGATCTGCTCTTCGCGGATTTGTTTCTGGTCCGAGGGGAATTCAGCCTCCGGCAGGATCAAATGCGCAAGGTACCAGCAGGCCCAGGCGCGCCAGGTGCGCAGTTCCTTGTTGGGCTCGACCATGCGCGTGGCCAGATGCTGCCAGTGACGGCGCGGATTGCCAATGAACTGGCCCTCCACCCGATGCTGCATGATCCACACCAGGGCCAGATACGGCAGCGGCCATTTCGCGAGGATGGGCTCATCGGCACTCAGCGGCAGCGAAAGCGCCCGGTTGATGATAAGAATGCTTTTGGCCGGAAAACCTTCGCGCCACAGGCTCTGGGCATAGTGCAGCGCCGTTTCATAAAAGAGCGGCCCACGCTCATGATTCAAGGCCTCGATGTCCGTGTGATCGTAGTGCCGGTTTTCCTCTGGCAGCAGCGGGCAGGGCGGATTGATCCACGCGGTGTGTTTCACGCCGATTTCTCCTCCCATGCCTTGGAGCGGCCCAGCGCCCGGTTCCAGCCATGCGTGATCTTGGCGCGGGAGGCAGCTTTCATGCTTGGCTTGAATTTGCGATCCACCTGCCAGTGCTTGGCGATGTCGGGCAGATCTTTCCAGTAGCCCACGGCAAGTCCCGCGAGGCAGGCCGCGCCGAGCGCGGTGGTTTCATTCACTTTGGGGCGCACCACGGGAACACCGAGCAGATCGCATTGCATCTGCATGAGCAAATTGTTCACGCTGGCACCACCATCGACACGCAGCTCCTTAAGTTTGATTCCCGCATCGGCTTCCATGGCCTTCAAAATGTCCATGACCTGCAAGGCGATGCCTTCCAGTGTCGCACGCGCGATGTGTGCCGCCGTGGTGCCGCGCGTCAAGCCCAGGAGTGTGCCACGGGCATAAGCATCCCAATGCGGGGCCCCGAGACCGGCAAACGCAGGCACCAAATAGACACCGCCTGTGTCAGGCACGCTCGCGGCCAGTGCCTCGACATCCGCCGACTGGCGGATGATGCCCAGACCATCGCGCAGCCACTGAACCGCCGCACCGGCGATGAACACGCTGCCTTCCAGCGCGTATTCGGTACGTCCATTGATGCGCCAGGCCACGGTGGTGAGCAGTTTGTTTTTGGAGGTGATCGGCTTGGTGCCGGTGTTCATCAGCATGAAACAGCCCGTACCATAGGTGTTCTTCACCATCCCGGGCTTCGTGCATATCTGGCCAAACAGGGCCGACTGCTGATCTCCCGCGATGCCTGCGATAGGAATCGAACCACCCAGCAGCGACGTCACGCCAAATTCACCGCTCGAATCCCGCACCTCCGGCAGCATGGAGCGCGGCACTCCGAAGATCTTCAAAAGCTCGTCATCCCAGGTGCCCTTGCGAATGTCATAGAGCATGGTGCGCGAGGCGTTGCTGACATCGGTGGCATGGACTTTGCCGCCGGTGAGGTTCCACAGCAGCCAGGAGTCGATGGTGCCAAAGGCGAGCTCGCCCTTTGCGGCGCGGGCCTTGGCCCCTTTCACATTTTGCAGCATCCACTGCACCTTCGTGGCGGAGAAATAGGCGTCCACGATGAGGCCGGTCTTGCGCTGGATGAGCTTGTCGAGCTTGTGCGCACGCAGCTTGTCGCAGATGGCAGCCGTGCGGCGATCCTGCCACACGATGGCGTTGCAGATCGGCTTTCCGGTCTTGCGATCCCAGACCACAGCGGTCTCGCGCTGGTTCGTGATGCCGACAGCGGCCACGTCAGCAGCAGCCGCACGCGCCTTGTGCAGCACTTCGGATGCCACCCCGGCCTGCGTGGCCCAGATTTCCTGCGCATCATGCTCCACCCAGCCCGGTTTCGGGAAAACCTGCCGGAACTCCTTCTGGGCCGTCGCCACGATGCCACCATCGTGGTTGAAGAGGATCGCGCGTGAGCTCGTGGTGCCCTGGTCGAGAGCAAGGATATATTTCATAGTTATTGGGGATGTTCCCAAGGCTGGCGGGCGGAGTCAATGCCTTACAAACTTTCGGTGAACCTGTAGGTGGCATTTTTCCGCCAGAATGAATACTCTTGCGCGGAAAGCATCCAAGCTCACCACCATGCAAACCATCCCTGACACCGCAGCGCCCGCCGCACCGCGTACGCGTTCCACCAAAAAAGTAGTGCTCATCACCCTCGCCGTCGTTCTCGGCTGTGCGGGCATCGCCGCCGCCACCGGCGCATTCTGGGTCAAACGAACCTTCTATCCGTCCGCCATGACTCCCGTGAGCCTGACCGCCACGGAGCAGGCGGAGTTCGACAGTAAGCTGCAGGCCCTGAACAATCCTGCTGCCGTGCCACCGGATGAGGCGAATCGCACCCTCGTCATCAACGAGCGCGAATTGAACGCCTACCTCGCCCAGCAGCAGCTCGGCGAGAGCGTGCAGGTGAAGTTTGGCGAAGGCCAGGTCTCTGCTGCGGTCATTTTCACCGCCCCGGAAGATTTTCCGGTCATGC
>NCCR01000002.1:65545-83700 GCA_002279765.1 Verrucomicrobia bacterium 12-59-8
AAAATCCGCCTGCGCTTCACCTTCGGCACCAGCCTGTCGGCGGAGCACAAGTTATCGCTAAAACTCGACGATCTGAGCCTCGGCGGCATCTCCCTGCCCAACAGCTGGATCGGCGACATCAAGGGTGTCGATCTCGTGGCTGAAAACGTGGAGTCCGATCCTGCACTGCAAAAATTCATCGCCGGCATCCAGTCGCTGGACATCCACAACGGCACCCTGCGCCTCGTGCTGAACAAGTAATCGATTTGGAAAATAAAAAAGCCGCAGAGGTGTTCCCTCTGCGGCTTTTCTCATTTGGATATAATGGCTTACTTTTTCGCGTCGGCTTCGGCGAGGATCTTCTCCGCCTCCTCCGCGCCGATTTCGCGAACCTGCAGTTTGCGCCAGCGGATCTCTCCACCGTGAGTTTGCAGCATGATCGGGCCTTTGGCGGGCAGTGGCTGCGTTTTGTCCCAGTAGTTCTCCATCACGGTGCCATCGACGACCAGTTGGTCATTTAGCCACACCCAGGTGCGTGCGCCGAGCTGGCGGATGCGGAAGCTGTTCCACTCTCCGAAGGGCTTGTCCGCCACCACCAGCGGATCTCGGCCCGGCGTGTCCGGCGTGTTGTTGAACAATCCCCCGGAGCCAAGGTGCGGCCTGCGCGTCGGCTTGGTCGGATCAAAGACCTGGGTCTTGTCCCAAATCTGCACCTGCGGAGCGCCTCGCAAGTAAATGCCACTGTCAGCACCGGCCACGGTTTTGTACTCAATGAGCAATTCGATGTCGCCGAATTCCTCTTCGGTGGTGGCATAGGGGCCATGGCCATCGTTGACCAGTTCGCCGTCTTCGACCTTCCAGTCTGCGGCGAATTCGTCGCGCATCTTCTTGAGCGCTTCGGCTTTCTTTTCGTCCTTGAGTTTGACGACGGAGTGCGGATTCAGCCCGTACCAGCCGGTGAGGTCCTTGCCGTTGAAGATCGGGCGGAAGGCGGCGTCTTCAGCCTGGGAGACAAGGCAAACAGCCAGCATCAGGCCGCCGAGAGTGAGTGGATTGAGTTTCATGATCATGGGTGGTGTATGTATAGTGCCCTCACTTCACTTCCTTGAGCTTGGCGATGAGGAATTCGTTGATCGTCTTATACTTCACATCAGTCGCGCCCGGATAAACGACCTCGCAGGCCACTCCCTTTTCCTTGCAGTGCTCCTGCAACTTCACGCCGAAGTTCGCCGTGTGCGTCGGGTCTTTCTGCTCCTGGCCGATGGCTGGAGGAGAACCGAACAAGCAATACACAGGAGGATCGTCTGAAGACACGAGTGCGTAAGGCGAGTATTCATTGATCCAAGGCAGGATGCGTTCCCGTGCCGCTACGAAGTCATCGAAGTTTTTGAACTCACCCGACTTGCTGAAGGCATGGCCGCCATACTTGCTGTTCGGCGTCCACTCGCGCATCTGCTTGGGATCGAGAGTGGTCTGCGGCCCGTTCACGGCAGCTGTGTAGAGGCGGGTCGATTCACGTGCAATCGGATCGCTGCTCTTCAGATCTGCCATGTCGTCATGGAAAGCCAGCCACAGGCTGCTGCACGCCCCTGCGGAACCACCGCTCGCGCCGATGCGAGTTTTGTCGATGTTCCACTCCGCCGCCTTGCTGCGCACGGTCTGCAACGCCAGCGCCGCATCCGAAAGCGGGCCTTTGACGGGTGGCACCACATCTTGCGACTGCGAGACGTAGCGGTAGTTGATCGAAACAACGGAGATGCCATCCTTCAGAAAAGGCTCCACGGAGATGCCCTTTTTGTCCCCATTCTGCCAGCCACCGCCATGGATGAAAAACAGCAGCGGCGTCGGCTTATCCGACTTCGCCCGCCAGAAATCGAGCACGTTCCGCTCAAACGGCCCATACTTGAAATCCGCCACCGTCGGCGGCGGATTCTTCGGATAGACTTTCTTGGCCGGAGCTTTGGCCGCAGCGGCTTCAGCTTTCTTTGCCGGCATATCGGCGGCAAAGGCAACGGATGTGAGTAAAAGTAAGGAGAGAGCAAGTTTCATGAGAGCAGGTAAAACGCTCTCAAATCAGCTTATCTGGCTGTAATCATGAGTCTTCCCCCCGCAGCAATTCCAATCTGGCTGCGGGCCGACATGCCATCCTCACTTCTTCAGCGTCTCGATCAAAAACTCCGACATCGACTTGTGCTTCACGTCTGGCGCGCCGGGGTAGTTCAACTCGCATGCGTCCCCGATTTCACGGCAGTGTTCCTGGAGTTTGACGCCGTAGTTCGAAGTGTGGGTAGGGTCTTTCTGCTCCTGACCGATGGCCGGAGTGGTGGTGTAGTAGAGATAGACGGGGGGATCGTCCTTGCTGACCAGTTCGTAAGGCGAGTACATCTTGATCCACTTCAGCACCGACTCGCGCTTTTCCAAAAACTCGGCAAAGCGGGTGTCGCGGGACTTGAGGTTGTCCGGGTCCATGAAGCCAAAAGCGTGACCACCGTAGCGGCTGTTTGGCGTCCATTCCTTGAGCTGCTTGGGATCTAACGAGGTCTGCGCCCCGTTCACTGCCGCGCACCAGAGGCGCGTGGATTCATGGGAAATGGGATCGCTGCTCTTGGGATCGGCCATGTCGTCGTGGAAGGCGAGGTAAAGGCTGCTGCATGCGCCCGCAGAGCCGCCGCTGGCGCCGATGCGCTGCTTGTCGATGTTCCATTCCAGCGCTCGGCTGCGCACGAACTGCAAGGCGCGTGCTGCATCCTCCAGCGGCCACTTCACCGGAGGCATCACGCCCGCAAGCTGCGCCTGCCAGGAGTAGCGGTAGTTGATGGAAACAACGGAGATACCAGCCTTGAGGCAGGCTTCGAGTTCGCCAACACCGGACTTGTCACCTGCGACCCAGCCGCCTCCGTGGATGAAAAACAGCAGCGGCGTGGGCTTCGGGGAGTCGGCTTTGTAGAAATCAAGCACCTGCCGTTCGTGCTCTCCATAAGGCACATTCGCGACCGTGGGCGCACGTTTCGGTGCCGGAACGGGTTTGACGGCGGGAACGGGCGTCTGCGCGTGCAGAGACACGGCAAGGAGCAGGGTGAGGATGGTTGGCAATTTCATGCGAGGCTCATAACGTAGGCTGCGGGCTTGCCTTTGCGAAGTTCATGTTTAGCCATGAAGAATGGAGCCACTGCCGTCCCTCAGCGAAATCGAAGCCGCCAAGGCGCTCATTCGTCCGCACATTCGTGAAACACCGACCTATCGCTGGCCGCTGCTCGGAGCGGGTCTAGGCTGTGAGCTGTGGTTAAAACATGAAAACCACACGCCGGTCGGGGCTTTCAAGATCCGCGGTGGGCTCGTCTATATGAATGAGCTGAAACGCCGGCATCCCGAGGTTCGCGGCGTGATCGCCGCCACGACGGGCAATCATGGCCAGTCCATCGCCTTTGCCGCAAAGCTCAGTGGTCTGCGGGCGGTGATCGTCGTTCCCCATGGCAACAACCCGGAGAAAAATGCCGCCATGCGCTCGCTGGGAGCGGAGCTGGTCGAGCAGGGCCGTGAATTTCAGGAAGCACTCGAATACTCGCGTGAACTCGCCGCCCAAGAAGGACTGCATGCCGTGCCGTCATTCCACCCATGGCTGGTGCGCGGCGTGGCGACGTATGCGCTGGAACTGTTTCACTCCGTGACTGATCTGGATGCCGTGTTTGTCCCCATTGGCCTGGGTTCCGGATTCTGCGGCATCGCTGCGGCACGCGAAGCACTGGTATTAAAGACCAGGATCATCGGCGTCGTGTCCGCGCATGCGCCCGCGTATGCACTGTCGTTTCAGCAGCGGCAGTTGATCGAACAAACGAGCACGACGCGCGTGGCAGAGGGGGTGGCCTGCAAAACACCAAACCCGGACGCCCTGGAGCATGTCATCCGCTATGCGCACGACATCGTCAGCGTGACCGACGACGAGTCCATCGCAGCGATGCGTGAGATCATGCAGTCCACGCACAACATCGCCGAAGGCGCGGGCGCACTGGCCTATGCGGCGCTGAAGAAGCAGTGCGATGCATGGCAGGGCAAACGCGTGGCCTGCGTGCTCACAGGCGGGAATGCGAGCATGAGCATCCTGCGCGACGCGCTGCTCTAACGTCGTGGCACGAACGGCAGCACAATGTGCGAGGGATGCTCGCTGCCATAATGGACCGTGTTCGTGGCTGTCACCGTACGACGATGCTGCTGGAGGGGTTCTCCGGTGTTCGGGTTCACGTCAAAGCGCGGGAAGTTGCTGCTGCTGATGTCCACGCGAACGCGGTGGCCTTTTTTGAAGACATTGCTCGTTGGGTAGAGCTTGATCGTGAAGGGATAGACCTTGCCGGGTTCCATGAGCTTTTCCTCCTGCAACGACTCGCGGAAACGGGCACGGACGATGCCGTCGGTCAGATTGAGATCAAAGCCATGCGGCCAGTCGGCGCTGGGCGGATAAACGTCGATCAGCTTGGCGGTGAAATCGGTGTCCACGGCATCGGAAGAAGCCCAGAGCTTCACTTCGATCTCGCCAGTGATTTCGATATCTTCCCTCAGTGGCATGGTTTGAAACACGAGCACATCTTTGCGAGCGGACAACGGAATGGGCTTGGTCCAGTTCCAGAATTTGTCACTGCCGCGCTGATCCCACGCACCCTGCTGCATGATGCCGTCTCCAGAAGAAATGTTGCCGCCGAGTGTGGGCACAGGGTCCTGCGGGTCGAACTTATAAGTCGCACCTGCCCACATATTTTTCGGCTTCACATCACTCAAAAGCCATTCGGGATACAAATAAAACGGCACTGGCTTCACACGAGCCAACGGCCATTCGTTTTCGTCACGCCACTGTCCGCCATGGTTGAGCAGGCCGTCCTTGGTCTTGCTGCCATCCCCGGTGCCCATGACGAAGATGCGCACTTTTTTGGCGAAGGGAGCGGCTTTGCCGACGCTGTTGTCGATGCCCTTCATCCAGTGATCAAACCACTCCTTGCGCCAGGCAAGCTCGTCCGCAACGGCCGCGTCAGGGCCGAAATCGACCTGACCGTGGGAAGACTTGCCCTGAGCGCCGTGAATCCAAGGCCCCATGATGAGATAGACATCACTTTTGAGCGTCTTCGACAGCGCCTGAAAATTGGCAGATGTGTTGCCAGCCCAGGAGTCATACCAGCCGCCGACAAGATAGACCGGCATGTCCTTGTAGCGCGAGGGATCGGCCAGAATGTTGTTCTGCGCCCAGAAGGCATCGTCCTTGCCATGGCGCATGGCCTGAATGAGCCAGTCTTCGTATTCAGGGGCGAGCTTGAGCGGCGTGTTACCGGGACGCAGTGGCAGCAGCGAGAGATAGTCCCAGCGATGGTCCGCCATCTCCTTGAGTTCGTTTTGCGTGGCAGGATCAAGCGCCGCGTTGCTGCCTTTGCCGGCATTGAGCATGATCCAGTTCCAGAAGCGCATTTCAAACGCGCCCGCATTGCGCATGCTCTGCCGTCCCATGTTGGACACGGCATCCACCGGGATGATGGTGGTGAGCTGCGGCACCTTTTCCAATGCCATCGCATGCTGCGTGCCACCGACATACGAGGTGCCCACCATGCCGATCTTGCCGTCTGACCAGGGCTGCGCGGCGATCCACGCGGCACAATCGGTTCCATCTTTGCCATCATCGCTCATCCAGTGCCAGACGCCTTCGCTGGCATAACGCCCACGCGTGTCCTGCGCTACGAAAGCATAGCCATGGGCCGCAAAGTAGTCGCCATAACTTTTCGCGCCGTCCTTATTGTAGGGCAGACGAGTGAGGATGACGGGCCGTTTCACGGCACTGCCCGCTGGCAGATACACATCCGTGGCGAGCTTCACGCCATCGCGCATCGCCACCATGACGTTCTTCTCGACCTGAGTGCCCGGTTCCTGAGCATGAAGGAACGAAGCCGCCAGCAAGACCGCCATGAGGGCTGAGCGATGGATCATGAGCTTACTCCGCGAGAAGTTTGGTCACCATTTCTTCCAGACCACCGCGCGCGTCCGTGCTCACAACCATGCCCTTTTTGTTGAGCAGCCACATGGCAGGAATCGAGTCGATGCCGTATTTACCAGCGATCTCGTTTTTCCAGCCTTTGCCATCGAAGTACTGCGGCCATTCCATTCCCTTTTCCTTCACGAAGGCTTCCAGTTCTGCCTTGTCGCCGTCGAGCGAGATGCCGACGATTTCGAAACCCTTGGGGTGCAGCTCTTTGTAGGCCTTGAGCACGTTCGGCAGTTCGGCCACGCAGGGGCCGCACCAGGTGGCCCAGAAGTCAATGAGCACGACCTTGCCCTGCAGTTTTGACACATCCACTTCACGACCGTCCACGGCGGTGAATTTCAGTTCGAGAGGCTTGGTTTTGAGTTCAGCTGAGGCTTTGATGCTCGTGATTTTGCCTTCCACTACCTTGTTCATCTCTTCAGCGGGAAAATCCTTCAGATGCTTCTCCGCCTTCGCCAGCCATGCGGCAGTGTCGCCACCTGGACTTTCGGCGGCCTCAGCAGCCTCCATGACAGTGATCAGACTGGCCTGCGATTTGGTTTCGGGCTTCGCATCTTCGGCCTTGAGAATGTCTTCGAGGGTGATGGCCTGCTTGGCTGGAGCCGGAACCGCAGCGATCTCGCGTGCGCGTGCGACCATGGTTTCAAACAAGGCGGCATCCCAACGGGATGGATTCTTCGGCCCGGCTTTCAAAGCGGCCGCATACGCAGCATCGAACTCCGTCAGGCCTTTTTTGAGCATCGCGATGGCTTCTTCACGCGACTTGGGCTTCTCCGCCGGATTTTTGATGCCTTCAACGACGTCGTTGACCTTCTTCCATTCGGCATCGCCGTCTGCAGCACGAAGGGACGAGGAGACGGCCAGGACAAGAGTCGTGACCCCGATGCAAAGAAAGCGATGGGCATTCATTAGAGACAGCCTAAACGGGAGAAATCCACGCCACCAATCTTTTTACGCGAAGATTTCCGTGACGGCCTTCCCCTTCCCGTCCTCCGTAACGTAGAAAGGCCGGCCTTCGATCTCAAACTCGGTTTTCGGACTGATGCCCATGGCCGTCATGATCGTAGCGTGCAGATCCATGACACTTACTGGATTTTTGGTGGCAATGAGCGGGCGCTCATCCGCGGTTTCGCCGTGCAAATGACCTTTCTTCACGCCGCCGCCGAACATCACCACGCTGGTGCCACCGGTAAAATGGCGGTGCAGGCCGTAGTGCTTCATCTCGCTGAGCGTATCGACTTTGAAAGTCGTTTGATCATTCGCGGAGGAGCCGGGCTTGCCTTCCATGAGGGCATCGCGGCTAAACTCGCTGGCGATGACGATGAGCGTGCGATCCAGCAGGCCCTTCGCCTCCAGATCGCGCACGAGCTGAGAGATCGGCAGATCGATTTCCTTGTGCAGGGCTGCCACGGTGGTGTGGCCGTCTTTATGCGTATCCCACTGGAAGAACGGTACGTACTCGGTGGTCACCTCGACGAACCGTGTACCCGCCTCGATCAAACGACGAGCAAGCAGGCAGCCACGGCCAAAACGGCCCGTGTCATACTTCGCGTAACTTTCCTTCGGCTCCAGGTTGATGTCGAATGCCTCGCGCTCCTTGGCGCTGAGCAGGCGGTAGGCATTGTCCATGCTGCGCAGCATGGACTCCTGCTGGTAGTCGCTCATGAACTCACGCTGCGGGCTTTGATCGACCAGCTTGCGAAAGAGACGGTCGCGATTGGCGAAACGATTCGCGTCCATGCCCTGCGGCGGCTTCACCGACTGCGCGGCCTCTTCAGGAAACGGCAGGTTCATAGGGCCAAACTCGTTGCCAAAAAATCCGGCCGTGGTGAAGGCCTTCAACTCCTCGCTCTCGCCCACGCCTTCCAGCCGCTGACCGATGTTGATGAACGCGGGCATCACCGCATTGCGCGGGCCGAGCACCTTGGCCATCCATGAACCGATGTGCGGGCATGCCACCGTTTGCGGCGGCACGTAGCCGGTGTGCCAGTGATACTGGTGCCGTGAATGCAAAATGCTGCCGAGATCAGGCTGCACCGCGCTGCGGATCAAGGTGGCGCGGTCCATCACCTGCGCGATGTTTTCCAGCCCCTGGCAGATCTTGATGCCATCCACACTCGTGTTGATCGCCGGGAAGGTGCTGAGCATCCGTTTAACCTCCAGGCCCTTCTCAAAGGGCAGGTAGCCCTTCGGATCAAACGTGTCAGGTGCCGCCATTCCGCCAGCCATCCAGAGCAGGATGCAGGCGTCGGCCTTCGCCGGCGGATGCGTGACCTTTTCTCCCGTTTTCGCCCAGATGGCGCGCGGCTCTCCGGTCATCCACGCGGCAGTGCCTGCGGCCGCGAGTTTCTTCAGGAAATCACGGCGGATGAGGTGCTCGGGAAGATTGGGGTCGATGTCGTGCATGACAGTACTAAAACGCTGCAACAATCACTTCACTGGCGCATTTTTCTTCTTCCCCGTGCCCATCTTGGTGGAGGGCAGGAAAAAAGCGAGAAAGAGGCGTATGGAAGCGGCAAACGATGGCGCGAGGCTCAAACTGTCATCAATGCACCCAAGATTCCATGATTGACGGGCGTCTAGCCCTCCGCCATCTCCATACTTGTGCTCATCAGTCTCCACCATCTGCTGTTTGTGCTGCTGCCCGTCGCTTTAACGGTACGCTTGTACATCAAACCACGACCGGCCACGCCCGACGTGGCGAATGGAATCACGCGCTTCTGCCTGGGAATGGGCAAGTGGGTGCTGCTGGTCGATCCGCTGTGGCACCTCGCGACGATCGTTTTTCGAGGCGGACCGGAAAGCCTCGGCACCAGCGTGGCTTGGATGGGATTTCTTGGGTTGCTGCTCAGCCTGCAGTTTGCTTTCACCGCCGCTGGCGATTTGATCGCCGGACTGGGCGGCATGTTCGGATTCAAGGTGGCGGAGCCGGTGCAGGAAGCGCTGACGCTGAGGCGCTTCACCCAGGGGAACTGGCTGCGGCTGACTGCCCTCCTGCTGGCAGTCACCGTGGTTGGAGCACTGCTGCAAACAGTTTCGTTTGGCGACACCTGGCTGCATCTGAAAGCGCTGTTTGCGGCTCCGCCCCGGACGATCCCCACGTTGCTCCAGCAGGCGCGGGTGCGGACAGATTTCAACGTCCTCACGATCTTTGCCGCGCTGGTCTGCCTCATCGCGCGACTTTTTGCGCGAGCCTGCACCATGGAAGGCGACGATTTGCATTCTCATTTTCACCTTTGCCGTGGCGATGCTGTGGACGCACGCCGCACCCCTGTCATGAAACCGACGCTTCCTCGAATCGACCCTGCGAAGCGCAGCCTGGTGCCGCCCGAGCCGGAACTGAGCCCGAAGGCGGCGCGGAACATCATCCGTGTGTTTGTCCTGCTGCTGGCCATGCCGCTGCTGTTTGAAGCCGCGTGCTGGTTCTCGTCTTCCAAGACCAATCTCGCGTCTGCAACGGTGCGCAGCGGCATGCAATGGCTGCTGATGCATGCTCTAAACGAAGGCAACCGCACCGTGTTTCTCGGACGTGAAGGCTGGCTCTTCGACCAGCATGAACTCGACCGTCTGGCACATGCCAGACGCCCTGCCAACGACGTGCAGCCCGGTTTGATCAAGCTGGCGGCACAGCTGAAGGCGCAGGACACGCCGTTGCTGGTGGTCGCAATCCCTGACCGTGCCACGATGTACCCCGAACAGATACGCCCCGGCCGCTATCTGAACGTGATCCGTTTAAAAGATGAAGCGGTCATGCTGGCCGGATTGAAATCGGCGGGCATCGATGTGATGGACATGACCGATGCCCTGTGGGAGTTCCGTGACAGGCAGCCGGTGTTCTATGCGCATGACAGTCACTGGACACCAGAGGCCATGAAGGCCGTGGCCCTGGCGGTGCATAGGCATGTGCAGGAAAAGCATCCGCGCCTGTGCAGCCCCGAGACCCCCATCATCAACGCCAAGATTCTCGAACACATCGACCCCGGTGATCTGGCGCGCCGGCTCGATCCTCTACATGCCGCACACCTGCTGGGAGAAGAATCTGCTGATCTGGTTTCCATTCAAGGCATCCCGCCGAGCGACAAGTCCCCCATCGTGCTGCACGGCGGTGAATTGATGCGTGTGTATGATGATGCGAAGCTCAGTTTTGGCGGCGGCGGTCAGGCACCGGACGCCGGTTTTGCCACACAGCTTGCCACATTGCTAGGACGCCCCGTGGATGTGCGAAGCATGCCCCGGCCAGGAGAAAGCTACGAAGACAAAAAGCTGGTCATCATTCTGTTGCCGATGGCGGAACTGGTGCCGTAAGTTTGGCCACCCCATGCTGAGACTTCTCCTTCACTTCTTTTTCGGCGGCGTCTTTGTCTATGCGGGGATTCTGAAGGTGGCGGACCCGATGTCGTTCCTTGATGACATCCGCAGCTTCGATCTGCTGGAAGATCCCTGGGCTGCATGGCTCGCCATGGGACTGCCGTGGCTGGAAATTTTTGCCGGACTGGCGGTGATGAGTGGCCTGCTGCGCTCTGGAGGCCTTCTGATCCTGAACGGATCGCTGCTGATTTTTCTGGCTGCCATCGTCCTCTCGTGGTGGCGCGGCATCGACATCCGCTGCGGCTGCTTCGGCCACGCGGACGCCACCTCCAATTACCGCGACCTCATCCTGCGTGATCTGCTCCTGCTCCTCGCTGGGGTCGTTCTGGCTTGGCATGGGAAGCCGAAAGCAAGAGCATGAGCGCAGAACTGAAATACCACTTCGCCTCGGACAACACGTCCGGCATTTGTCCCGAAGCCTGGCAGGCGCTGGAAGAGGCCAATACAGGCTATCAACCCAGCTATGGGGCGGACTCGACCACCGCTGAGGCCTGCGAAACGTTCCGGCGTTTCTTCGAGACTGACTGCGATGTGTATTTCGTCTTCAACGGCACGGCGGCGAATTCGCTCTCGCTCGCCACGCTGTGCCAGAGCTACCACAGCATCATCACCGCTCAGGAGGCGCATGTGGAGACGGACGAATGCGGTGCACCGGAGTTTTTCAGCCATGGCTCGAAGATCCTGCTGGCCCGCAGCCCGCTAGGAAAACTCGACCCCGCTGATGTCGAACGTCTGGCGACAAGCCGCAGCGATGTCCATTTCCCGAAGCCGCGAGCCCTGAGCATCAGTCAAAGCACAGAGCTGGGGACGGTGTACCGCCCGGGCGAGGTCAAGGGCCTCGGCGCAGTCGCGAAACAGCATGGTCTGTCGATTCACATGGATGGCGCGCGGTTCTTCAATGCCCTGACCGGGCTGAACTGCACACCTGCCGACATCACCTGGCGTGCCGGGGTGGATGTGCTGTGCTGCGGCGGCACCAAGCTCGGCATGGCGGTGACGGAAGCGGTCGTTTTCTTCAACAAGGAGCTGTCACAGGAGTTTGCGTACCGCTGCAAGCAGGCGGGGCAGCTTTGCTCCAAGATGCGCTTCATCTCGGCGCAATGGCTGCGTATTTTGAGCGATGAAACCTGGCGCAGGCATGCGCAAAACGGCAACACCCTGGCGAAACGCCTCGCGGATTCGCTCGGCCATCTGCCGGGTGTACAGATTCTCTACCCGGTAGATGCCAACGCGGTGTTTGCCAAACTGCCGGACCGGATGAAGGAAGGCCTCAAAGAACGCGGCTGGATTTTCTACAGCTTCATCGGCGGTGGATCGCGCCTGATGTGCTCATGGCGCACGATGGAGGCGGATGTGGATGCGTTTGTCGCGGATGCGGCGGCGCTGGTGTAAGTCACCTCACACGCCTTCCGGCGCTTCATCAGCCGCCGCAGCTTCCTCCGCCACGGTGGAAAGGCGCTTAAAGTGCAACTGGAGCACACGCCGGAGATCCGCCTTGGTGGTGGTCACCTCATAGTCTTCGATGACCACTTTCTCTCCCACCTTGGGCAGATGGCCGAGGAGGTGCGTGACGTAACCGCCGACGGTGGTGACTTCGTCGCTGTCGAGATCAATGCCGGTCTGGTCGGCCAGTTCGTAGAGATTGTAGGTGCCTTCGACGGTGAATTCACTGTCGTTAATGCGGCGGAACTCGTTGACCTCGTGGTCGAACTCGTCCTGAATATCGCCAACGATTTCCTCGAGCACATTGTCGAGCGTCACGATACCGACGGCACCGCCGAATTCATCGACGGCAAGCGCCACGTGAACGTGCTTGTCGAGGAAGAAGCGTAGCAGTTTGTCGATAGGCATCATCTCCGGCACCATCTGTAGCTCACGTTTGATCTTGCGCAGGTCGGGCTGCGGTTTGCCGATGAGGCCGAGCAGATCTTTGATGTGAATGGTGCCGATGGCGTGGTCGAGGTGGCCTTCGACGAGCGGATACCGAGTATGCTTGGAGTCGATGGCAAGCTTGAGGCTCGCCTCAAAGGTTTCATCCGCATCGAGCGAGATCACCTGGTTGCGCGGCGTCATCACATCACGCACGCAGCGGTCATTGAGGGCGAGGGCGTTGAGGAGGATGTCCTTCTCAGTTTCCGTCACCTCCTTGGATTTTTGACTTTCTGCCACGATGTGGCGCAGCTCTTCTTCAGAATGAGCGATCTCGTGCTCGGAAACAGCCGTGATGCCCAGAAAGCGAAGGACAACGTTGGTGCTGGCACTGAGAATCCAGATTGCCGGTTTTAGTACAATGTAAAACAGGTGCAGCGGGCGCGCGATCAGCAGCGCGGTTTGCATGGATTTGCGAATGGCGACCACCTTGGGCGTCTGCTCGCCCAAGACAACGTGCAGGTAGGTGACGATGGCATAGGCGATGCCGATGGAAGTCCAACGGATGACGGTCTCATTGACGATGCCTATTTTGAAAAGCATCGGCTGCACGACCACGGCGACAAACGGCTCGCCGAAAATCCCCAGCGCGATGCTGGTGAGCGTGATGCCCAACTGCCCGGCTGAGAGATAGGCATCGAGGTTGCGCGTCACGGTCTGCGCGAACTCGGCACCACGCGTGCCATCTTCGATGGCGGCCTGGAGCTGACTGTCCCTGACCTTGACGATGGCGAACTCCGCCGCCACAAAGAAGGCGTTGAGCAGCACGATGGCCAGCACGATAACAGCCTGCCAGAAGACTTCACTAGCGGTGAAGCTCCACTCTCGTACGAGTTCGGCAGAGGCATTGGCGAGCAAAGGAGTCATGAGGCGGCGCGGTCAGGCGTTCACAGCTTCTCGTAATTGCCATCGCATCGTTTTTCGAGGATGGTAAAGCCGGCGGCCTTGGCGTCGGAAACGGAGAGGGGTTTGGTGATCTTCGGCGTGTTAAAGCCGGAAATGAGTTTTTTGACCGGCTGCCTGCACAG
The DNA here is from genome assembly GCA_002279765.1 of Verrucomicrobia bacterium 12-59-8. Next base: position 78,866 of record NCCR01000002.1, read on the forward strand.
AGGACATGCCTCAAGAGCAGGCCTGCTGAGTGGGCGGCGCAGATCGAAGCCTCTGCGGCAAGCAGGGCATCCTTTTTCAGGGTCGTCAGCGATGTAGGAGTAGGTAGGCATCAGAGAATAACGCTCCGCCTCTCCATGCAGCCAGAGAAAACCTCCGGCTGCAAGTTCGGACGGAATTCTACCAGCTGGACTTCGTCACCCCGGGGATCATTCCTTGGGAGGCGAGCTCGCGGAAGGTCATACGGGACATCTGGAAGCGGCGAATGAACGCGCGACGACGGCCGGAAACGCGGCAGCGGTTGATGAGACGTGTCGGGCTTGCATCACGAGGAAGCATGGAGAGACCGACGAAGTCGCCTTTCTCCTTGAGTTCAGCACGGAGTTTAGCGTACTTTTCGACGGTTTTACGTTTGCGCTTGTCGCGCTCGAGCCAGCATGTTTTTAGCACGGAGTTTAGCGTACTTTTCGACGGTTTTACGTTTGCGCTTGTCGCGCTCGAGCCAGCATGTTTTTGCCATAGGGGCGCGGAGTCTGCCCCAAACCGCTCCTTTCGCAAGAAAAAATTTCTACTGGCGGACGCTCTATTTCACGCTAAATGCGCTGTTACTATGGTCATCTTTTACGGAATGTGTCTCGCAGCCTCACTGCTTTTCTGCGGCGTCATCGCTTTCACCTATCTGGTGAAGGGCTGAAGCAAGCCGTCATTCGGGCTGCTTACTGATATAAAAACGTCGTCAGCGGACTGGTGGCCGAAGCCTCTGCTGCGCCCTCGCTCAGACCGATTTCATAGGCGCTGCGCCCGGCCTCCACGGCCATATTGAAGGCCTGCGCCATCCGCACCGGGTCAGCGGCTACGGCAATGGCGGTGTTCACCAGAACGGCATCCGCACCCATTTCAAAGGCCTCGGCCGCATGGCTGGGAGCGCCGATCCCAGCATCTACCACGACCGGCACGGTGGCCTGAGTGATGATGATTTCGATCTGACGACGCGTCGTAATGCCCTGATGCGAACCGATGGGTGACCCCAGCGGCATCACCGTGGCAGTGCCAACATCCTGCAAACGGCGGGCCAGTACAGGGTCGGCATTGATGTAAGGGAGGACGACGAAGCCTTCCTTCACGAGAATTTCCGCCGCCTTGAGCGTCTCAATCGGATCCGGCAGGAGGTAGCGTGGGTCGGGATGGATCTCGAGCTTCACCCAGTTGGGCAGACCCGCCGCCACGGCCAATCGGGCAAGTCGCACCGCCTCCTCCGCATTCATCGCTCCACTGGTGTTCGGCAGAAGCAGGACGTTTTTCGGGATGAAATCGAGGATGTTGGCAAAGGGATCGCCCTTGCCGGTCAAATCGGCCCGCCGCAGCGCCACGGTCACGATTTCCGTCTCCGAGGCCACGATGGCATCCCGCATCAGCTCACCGCTGGCGAATTTGCCCGTGCCCAGCATGAGACGGGAGTTGAACTGACGATTGGCGATGGTGAGGGGCTGATTTGGCACGGTGAGTGAGAGATGCACCCAATCCTGCCTCACGCAAGCATCACCCGCTGCAGCAGCTCGCCCGTCGGCGGCTGGATGCCGATGTAGAAGTCGCCAAATTCGCCATACTGGGTGGTGACTTCATCGAAACGCATCTCATAGACGATGCTTTTGATCTGGACCATGTCGTGCGCGAAGAGCGTCACGCCCCACTCGTGGCTGTCGAGTCCCGTGGAGCCGGAGATCATCTGGCGCACCTTGCCGGCGTATTTGCGGCCTGTTTTGGCGTGGCCGCCCATCAGTTCACGGCGCTTGGCAAAATCATTCGCATACCAGTTCGCGCCCACATTCCGGCGCTTGCTCATCGGGTAGAAACAGAAGACCTGCCAGTCGGGCATGTTCGGGTAGAGACGATCGTTGAAATACTTCGTCATGTGGGTCTTCCATTCCGCCACACGTTTGTCGAAGGCCTCCGTGCCGGGCGTCAGATTTTCCGCCTTCTCGATCTGCGCCTTGAACTCCTCTTCGGACTGCGAGTACTCGGTCCATTCCGTCATGGAAAGATAGCTGTAGGCCGGCGTCAGCACGTCCGGGCCGAGCGCAAGGCTGATCTGCTTTTCAAAGCGCTGCGAATCGTGCAAATCCGGCGTGAGCAGCATGAAGCCCAGCTCCGACTTGGGCGACACCATCGCAAACGCCAGCAACTGCGTGCCGGGGTGCTTGCGGATGGCCTCAATCGTCCGCGTAAAGTTCTCGCGGCGCTCCTGGCGCTCTTCCGGTGTCAACGCCGCCCAGTAGCCATGATCAATGGTGAAAAACAGGTGCTGCACGACCCAGCCCTCCTCTGAAATCAGTGGTTTGCATTCAGCAGGGCCGTTGGACGTGGGGAAAGAGGTCGGAATGAGCATGGGGGATGATTGGAAGTTGCCAGTCACATACGCCGGAAATCTGTGGGCTCAACGGACGATCATTGGCTTTTGCTGCGCCAATGCTCCTCCAATACTGGCATCATCCACCATCTGAGTGGCGTTCTTCACGGCCGTGGCTAGCTTGGCATGACATGAAAAATTCGTCGAGACTGTTTCTGCTTCTTTTCGCCTTGAACCTCTGCTCTGCGCAGGAGGCGTTTGACCGGCTGACCTTTCATGCGGCCCCGAAGCCACTGGCGGCAGAGGCAAAGACGAGCGATTGGCGGCGCGTGCTTGGCCCCACGGATGATGCCCATTCGCCGGAAACCCATCTGCTCAAGACCTGGGGGCAGAAAGAGCCCAAGGCGGTGTGGGAAGTCCAGATGGGCGAGGCTTACAACTCTCCCGCCATCAGCGGCGACTTCTGTGTGATCTTCCATGCGCTCGAAGGAAAGGAAACCATCGAGTGCCTGGATCGCGAAAGCGGGAAGCGTTTCTGGTCCCAGGAATACCCGATCTCGTATCAGGATCGCTACGGCTTCGGCAATGGCCCACGCGGCAGCCCGGTGATCGCCGAGGGTGTCGTGATGACCTTTGGCGTGACGGCGGAGTTGCACGCGTTTGATTTGAAAACGGGCAAGGCATTGTGGCAGCATGATCTGCGCAAAGAATACAACGTGCCGCAGGACTTCTTCGGCGCGGGCGGCACGCCGCTAATTCTCGACGGGCGCGTGATCGTGAATGTCGGCGGCAAAAAAGCCATGATCGAAGACAACGAAGGAATGCGCGACCGTAAAACGAAGCTTGCGGAAGCAGGCGTGAGCGTGGCGGCCTTTGATTTGCAGAGCGGCAAGGTCGTGTGGACTGTCGAGGACTCCTGGGGCGCGAGCTATGCGTCCCCCATTCCCGCCAAACTGCAGGGGCAGACGAAGGTTCTCATCTATACAGGCGGCGAGAGCGATCCGGCCACGGGTGGACTCATGTGCATTGATCCTGCGAGTGGAAAACTGCATTCCAAATTTCCCTGGCGCAGTGAGGATTACATTCAGGCCATCGGCAGTTCCCCTGTCGTCATCCCGGAGAAAAATCGCGCCTTCATCACCACGGCCTATCCGAAGGGCCGCCCGCTCGGTGGCGTGATGGTCGAGTATGACGCCAAGTTTCAGGCGAAGGAAGTCTGGCAGTCACAAAAGCTCGCCGTCCACTGGATGAACCCGGTGTATCACGAAGGTCATCTCTATGCCATCGACGGCGAGACAGAACCCAAGTCACGCCTCGTCTGCGTGAACGCCGAAACCGGTGCGGAGGTGTGGGAACAGCACATCGAATGGGAGGATGCCGAGTTCAGCACACTGACCGGACGTACGAAGCCCACGCGTCTCAGCATCCTGCGCGCCAGCCTGCTGAAAGCCGACGGCGCCTTCCTCTGCCTCGGCGAAACCGGTTCGCTGCATTGGCTCGATCTGAGTCCGGCTGGGGCCAAAGTACTGGCTCAAGCCCAGCCATTTTATGCACTCAATACCTGGAGCCTGCCCGCACTCAGTCACGGGCTGCTCTATGTGCGCCAGCAGTCACAGGATCTTCTGCGGAAATCGGGACCACGGGTGCTGTGCCTGGATCTGAGAGGGGAGTGACTCCTACAAGCGGCACCAATATGCTATCCGCTGGAGCGCGCGCCTCTGAACTGTGGCGGAATTCAACAACCTCCAGTGGCGTACGGCGCTACATACAGGGCGAATCAGGATCATGCCACTGCCTGCCCCGTAGTCGCAAGAGGCACCTCCCCCTCACTTATTCCGCATATTTCGTTGGAAATGAGCTTTTTATATAAATTTTTGAGCAAATGCGGTGTACGGCATGAAGGAATGCAAAATAACCCGCATAGGGGACTGAAAAAGGATACTGCACGTGCTAGCCGGAGCCTACCATTTTGAGAAATGGCACAGCTAATGCTCATGCATAGATTTCATGATCCCATGTGAATACGTTATTGAAAAATGTGCCGGATCGAAAGTCGTCATCTGCCTGTCGCTTCTTTCGTTCATGACTTGCTGCAGCAAGACACCCATTGCCGACAATCATGAAGCCAGCAAAACTTACCCGGTCACCTCTGCTGTGGTGATGGATGTGCCGCATGGCCAGGAGTACGTCGCGAGCATTCAGAACTCCAATTTCATTGAGCTGCGTGCACGAGTGAACGGACATCTGGAAAAAATTCCAGTCGATGAAGGCCAGCGAGTCACTGCCGGGCAGCTGCTTTTCACGATCAGCAGCCATGAGTATCAGGAGGAACTGAAGCGCTCTAATGCCAGACTTAAATCCGCCAGGGCGGAGGCCAAGATGGCGGAAATCGACCTGCAAAACAATCAGCTCCTGCTGGAGAAGAAAATCATTTCCAATTCGGAATGGGAAATGGCCCAGGCGAGACTGGATTCAGCCATGGCCAAAGTG
>NCCR01000002.1:83785-91190 GCA_002279765.1 Verrucomicrobia bacterium 12-59-8
ATTCGCCGATGCCGAGCGCAAGCTCAGTTATGCCGAAGTGCGGGCACCGTTTGATGGCATCATCAACCGCATCCGAACCAAGGCCGGCAGCCTCGTTTCAGAAGGCGACCTGCTGACCTCCATTTCTAATGATGGCGACGTGTACGCCTATTTCAATGTATCGGAGCGTGAGTATCTGGAGCTGGCCAGACGGAAGGATCTGGGCGTGCAAGGCAGTGTGGTGCTGGAACTGGCCAATGGCGAGATTCATCCGCACAAAGGCAGAATTGAAACTTGGGAAAGTGTGATTTCCAAAAGCACCGGGAACATCGCCTTCCGGGCCAGCTTTCCCAACCCCGAGCGTCTCCTCAAGCATGGCTCCAGTGGCAAGGTCATGGTCCAGTCAGAATTGAAGAATGCGCTGGTGATACCGCAGAAATGCACCTTTGAAGTTCTGCACAAAACCTGCGTGTTCGTCCTCAATGCGGACAACAGCATCCAGTTGCGCAGCATCGACACAAAACTGCGCCTGCCAAACCACTATGTCATCAACTCCGGTCTGCTGCCCACGGATCGCATCATTTTTGAAGGCATCCAGGTGGTGAAGGAAGGCGAGGTAATAGCTCCTGACTTCAAATCTCTGGAGGAAGTGGCGCCGTTCTATGCGGTGAGATGATGCTAGCGGCATCTTGTGAATCAACGGTTGCGGGAACAGCGCGGCAAGGCATTGCGGCCAACGCTTTCTCAACTCATGCACCCAAACCTTGGAAAAGAATGCTTAAATGATAAAAGAGTTTATCCGCAGACCAGTGCTGTCGATGGTCATTTCCATCATCATCACTTTCCTGGGTCTGCTGGCGTTGTTCCAACTGCCTATCACCCAGTTTCCGAGCATCGCACCACCAGAGGTCAATGTGACAGTGGAGTATACAGGTGCCAATGCCGAAACTCTGACCAAGGCGGCCATCGTTCCTCTGGAGAGATCGATCAACGGCGTGCCCAAAATGAAGTACATGTCTTCGCGGGCGGCCAATGACGGCGTCGGCGTTATTTCAGTCATTTTTGAAGCGGGAACCGACCCGGATGTGGCGGCGGTGAACGTGCAAAACCGGGTGGCCACGGTGATGGGCGAACTGCCGGAGGAAATCATCAAGGCAGGCGTCAGGATCGCGAAGGAGGAGAAGGCCATGCTGATGTATCTCGACATCACCAGCACCAATCCCGACATCGATGAAATGTTTCTGTACAATTTTGCCGACATCAACATCTTCACCGAACTGAAACGAATCAAGGGCGTGGGGTTTGTGGACATCCTAGGAACCCGGGAATACGCCATGCGAGTCTGGCTAAAGCCGGACAACATGCTGGCCTACAACATCTCGGCGGAAGACGTCCTCACAGCCCTGAAGGAGCAGAATGTGGAAGCCGCGCCAGGGAAGGTGGGGGAAAGCTCGGACAAGTCGGAGCCACATCTGCAGTATGTGATCCGCTACTCCGGAAAATACAAGACCAAGGAGGATTACGAAAAGATCCCCATCCGCTCCAATGACGAAGGCCAGGTGCTGCGCATCAAAGACATCGCCGAGGTTGAATTCAGCACCAATTATTTCGATGTGGAGGCAAAGCTCAATGGCCGACCCACGGCGGCCATTCTGCTTAAACAGCTGCCCGGCTCCAATGCGAACGAAGTCATCGCCAGCATCAAGCAGCGCATGGCCGAGATCAAGGAGTCCACCTTCCTCAAGGGCATGAACTATGAGATCAGCTATGATGTGTCACGCTTTCTTGACGCATCGTTGCATGAGGTGATGCGGACTCTGGCAGAGGCCTTCCTGCTGGTTTCGCTGGTGACGTTTGTCTTCCTGCAGGACTGGCGTTCCACCTTGATCCCTGTCATCGCCGTCCCGGTGTCATTGGTCGGCACTTTCTTCTTCATGCAGTTGCTGGGCTTCTCGCTGAATCTGATCACGCTGCTGGCACTGGTGCTCGCGATCGGCATCGTGGTGGACGGAGCCATCGTGGTGGTGGAGGCGGTACATGCGAAGATGGAAAGCACAGGAGCGGGGCCGCGCCAGGCCACTGAGGAAGCCATGGGTGAAATCGGTGGTGCCATCATTGCCATCACGCTGGTGATGGCCGCTGTCTTTGTTCCCGCGTCCTTCATGTCTGGCCCCTCCGGCATCTTCTACCAGCAGAATGGCGATTGCGATCGTGCTGTCAGGTTGCGTCGCGCTGACGCTTACCCCCGCGCTGTGCGCCTTGATGTTAAAAAACATGCATCATGCGCCCAAGAGCAACAGCCTGATGAACCGTTTTTTTGGTCTATTTAACCGAAGCTACGACAAGGTTTCGGGCACCTACTCACGGTGGATCTCTGCGCTGGCCGGCAGGCGCCTGCTGAGCTGGGGAATACTCCTATGTTTCTGTATTATCATGGTCCTTGCAGGCGGCAGGCTTCCGTCTGGATTCATCCCCAATGAGGATCAGGGAGCGTTCTATGTCGGCATCACCACACCGGCGGGCTCCACCCTGGAACGAACCAAGGCGGTGGTTGATGAGGTTCAGCATTGCTGCGAGGGGATCACTGCGATCTCATCAGTCTCCACACTAGCAGGCGTCAACATCATCACCGATGCCAGCGGTTCCACGTATGGATCCTGTCTGATCAATCTGACCGGCTGGCATGATCGCACCGAGTCCGTCAATGCGGTGATGGATGAACTTGTCCGCCGGACCCGGCACATCAAAGATGCCAAGATCGAACTGTTCTCGCCTCCCGCCGTTCCAGGCTATGGCAATGCGAGCGGCTTCGAACTCCGTCTGCTGGACCGCACAGGAACGGGCGATTTCAAAAACATGGAAAGCGTGGCCGGAAAGTTCATTGCTGACTTGCGGGCCAGGCCGGAGATCGCGAATGCCTTCACGAGCTTCGACGCCAGTTTTCCACAGTACATGCTGCATGTGGACAACGACATGGCGGCCCAGAAAGGGGTGACCACCAACAATGTGATGAGCGCCCTGCAGACTATGCTGGGCGGCAAATACGCCACCAATTTCATCCGGTTCGGACAGCTCTACCGGGTCATGGTGCAGGCACTGCCGGAATACCGCGCACGACCGGAGGACATCCTGAAACTCCACGTCAAAAACGAGCTCGGGGAGATGGTGCAGCTCTCCACGTTTGTGCAGCTGGAAAAAATCTACGGCGTGGACCAGATCACTCGCTACAACATGTTCACCTCGGCTGAAATCAATGGCGAACCGGCCGCCGGATTCAGCAGCGGTGCGGCCATCAAGGCCATCCAGGAAACGGCGAAAGAAAAACTGCCGAAAGGCTTTGGCATCGACTGGGCCGGCATCACCCGGGATCAAATTCTGGCCGGGAACCAGGCGGTGGTCATCTTCATCATCTGTCTGGCATTTGTGTATCTGCTGCTCGCCGCCCAGTACGAAAGCTTTCTGCTGCCGATGCCGGTCATCCTTTCACTGCCCACCGGGCTCCTCGGAGCGTTTGTGTTTCTGCTGTGGATGGGTCTTGAAAACAACATCTATGCCCAGGTGTCCATGATCATGCTGATCGGGCTGCTCGGAAAGAATGCGATTCTGGTGGTCGAATTTGCCATCCAGCGGCAGCGCGAGGGCCTCACCCCGCTACAGGCGGCTGTTGAGAGTGCCACCTCACGCCTGCGGCCCATCCTGATGACATCTCTCGCCTTTGTCGCCGGATTGAGCCCGCTCATGGCAGCATCCGGTGTGGGTGCGGCCGGAAACCGGACCATCGGTGCCTCGGCGGTCGGCGGCATGATCTTTGGCACCGTGTTTGGCATGCTGATCATTCCGGGACTCTACGTCATTTTTGCCTCCCTCACTTCAACCCCCAAACCATCCAAGGAACCGGAACATGCGTGAGACCCTGCATCTGAGCTGGCCATTCCTAAGCGCCTGCATTTCGTTCATGACGCTGCTGTGCACCAGCTGTGAAGATCTGCGCCACTTCGGCAAAAAAACGGAGCAGGTACCGGAAAAAACCGCCTCATTCACCGGAGTCAGCCAGTGGCGGAAACACTTCACCGACCCCAAATTGCAGGCCCTCACCGAGCAGGCGCTGAACAACAACCGTGATCTCAAAATCGCGCTCCAGCGCATCGAGATGGCCAAGGCTCAAATCACCGCCGCACGTAGCGTGCTGGCCCCCAAGGTTTCGGGCGTGGCTGGTGCTGGCATACAACGTTTTGGCCTCTACACCATGGACGGTGCCGGCAACAGTACCACGCCCATCTATGACGGGCGCATCGTCCCGCGGGATGTCCAGGACTACACGGTCGGTTTGCAGACGAGCTGGGAAATTGATCTGTGGGGAAAACTGCGGAGCAAAAAAGCCTCCGCCACCGCGCGCCTCCTCGCCAGCGTAGAAGGAAGGAATCTGGTGCAGACGCATTTGATTGCCGACCTGGCCACCGCCTACTACGAACTTCTGGCGCTGGACGCTGAGATCACCAACATCGATGAGACCATCAAAATCCAGCGTGATGCACTGGAGACGGTGCAGACCCAAAAACAGGCGGGATCCGCCAATGAACTGGCCGTTCAGCAGTTCGAGGCGCTATTGTTCAACCTTCAGGGCATGCGTCTGGATACTCAGCAGCGGATCGTGGAGCAGGAGGGCATCATCTGCACCCTGCTGGGCGATCCGCAGCGGCCCATCGCACGCAACAGGGCGTCCCTGATGAACTCAACGCTGCCGCACTTGTCATCCAGTGTGCCGGCTGACATGCTCAAAAACCGGCCCGACATCCGCCGGGCCGAATTTGAACTGGTAGCTTCGAAAGCCGATGTGAAGGCTGCCAAGGCGGCCTTCCTGCCTTCGGTGTCCATCAATGGCGTGCTTGGACTGCAGGCATTTCAAAGCAACCTTCTGCTCAACGTCCATTCCGCAACCTATTCGGCCCTTGGCGGCCTGGTGGCCCCATTGATCAACCGCAAGGCGATTCAGGCCGAGTTTGACCACGCCAATGCGTCTCAATTGGAAGCGCTCAACACCTATCAGCAATCCATCGTGAATGGCTATGTGGAGGTGCATAACCAGCTGGCGTTCATCCGCATTTTAAAGGATCTCCAGACCTTGAAGACCAAGGAGGTACACCTGCTGATCGAATCCGTAGCCACGGCGGCAGACTTGTTTCGCACACGTCGGGCCACCTACATCGAGGTGCTCAATGCACAGCAGAACGCCCTGAAGGCGCGGCTGCAGCTGATCGGTGTAACCAAGCGGCAGTTCCAGGTGCAGGCCAACCTCTATCGGGCGCTCGGGGGCGGCTGACCGCAAACCCCGGCAAATTTCGTGCTTGGCGAAAATCACGCGTTTTGATAGCCTCGCCTGACAATGAACACCGCACTTGTCATCCGCATCTGTGTCATCACGCTTGCACTTCTGGTCATCGCATTGCTTTGGAACTTCGTCAAAGATGCCGGAGACGGCATGAAGCTCGTGTTTGTGATCTTATTGGGTCTGTCCGGCGGTCTTCTGGCCGTGAAGTTTTTCATCCCATGGCTGGGAGATATGCTAGGAGAGGCGGTGTTCTCCTCCGGCGAGAAGGTGGAGCAGGATCACATGACCAAAGCGGCAGTCCGCATCGCCCAGGGTGACTACCCGGGAGCGATCGAACACTATGAAAAGATGCTTGATGAGAAGCCGGACGATCCCTTCCCGGTGGCTGAAATCGCCAAGGTTCATGCCGAGCGCCTCCGTGATCCGCAGGCGGCTTTGAAAGTGCTGGAGGAGCATTTGCAGAGCAAGGACTGGCCAGTGGATGATGCGGCATTCATCATGTTTCGCATTGCCGATGTGCATTTGACACACCGGCATGATTTTGATGCTGCACGCGACATGCTGGAGCAGATCATTGGCAACTTCCCAAACACACGCCACAGCGCCAACGCACACCACCGGATGAGTGACATCGAGCAGATGCAGTACAAACTGCTGATGGAGCAGCGCGCCAAGGCGGGAGCCTCCGGCGCGGCGCAGGCGTAATGGTTTCAAACGCAGTGGTCGATGCTCGCCAAACTCCATCGCTGGACCTGGGCAAACCCGCTGCTGGTGCTGGCGCTGGTGGCCGTGTGCGGCATCCTTGCCGCTGAAGCGGGGTGGCTGAATGCGCATGCCGGGTGGTTCCTGATGGTCACCACGCTGCTGCTGAGTGCGGCACTGCTCGGCGGGCGCTCATGGCCGCTTATTTTTGGGTGCCTGATGGTCTTCGCCTTCATTCACACCACGCGCATGGAGGAAACTTTTCGCCATCCGCTGCGCCTTGCCCTGCAGCAGCAGGGCCGGCCGGTGCCGGCGACGATTCGCGGCAGCCTGCTGCCGGAGTTCGACACCACAGGGGACGAGCGCACCTCCGCGCTGTGCACCACACAGAAGATCGAGATACCAGCGGCGGGAATCGTCATGGAACAAGCCGCCACGCTGCGGGTGCGGCTGCCCAAAGGGGTGCGCTTTCCGGGTGCGGGGGTGTATGAACTCCACGGCAGCATCTACCTGCCGCGCACAGCGTCGAATCCAGGCACTTTCGATGCCCAGGAGCATGCACTGCGCATGGGACGCGTGGCGCGCTTCGACATCGTCCGCATGCGGCGTCTCGGCGAAAGTGGTGAAGCGCTGTGGTGCGCTTTTCTGGAGACAGCGGAACATTGCAGGCAGTGGATCAGCAGGCAGCTCACGCAGGACCTCGAAGAAGACCCTCAAACCGTCGCCGTGCTGCGTGCCATGGCGCTGGGAATGTCTGCCGAGGCGGATGACGAAATTGAAGACGCGTTTCGCAACAGCGGCACGCTGCATGTCTTTGCCGTCAGCGGCCTGCACGTGGGCCTGCTGGGATTCATCGTGCTGACGCTGCTGCGGCAGACCGGGATGCGGCGCAGCATCTCGCTGTGGGTGGTGATCTGCATCGTGTTTGCGTACGCTTTCGTCACCGGCTGGCGGCCTTCGGCGGCGCGGGCGGCTTTCATGGTGGCAATTTACCTGAGCGCTGCGCTGGTGGACCGCGAATCGTCCCTGCAAAACAGCCTCGGTGCCGCAGCTTTGCTCCTGCTGGCCGCCGACCCTCAGCAGTTGTTCATGCCAGGGTTTCAGTTGTCCTTCGGCGTGCTTTGGCTCAGTGCGATCGGTTCCGCACCTCTGCTGGAAAAACTGCTGCCTTTCACCCGGCTCGATCCCTTTCTACCGACACAGCTTGCCAACTGGAGGCAGCGCACCTGGAGCAAATGCCGGCTGTGGCTTGCGACCACATTGAGCGTGTCGTTTGCCGCATGGATCGGCAGCCTGCCGTTCATCCTTGGTCATTTTCAGTCGGTCACTCCAGTGGCCGTGCTTGCGAACTGCGTGCTTGTCCCGCTTTCGTCACTTTGTCTCGGTGCCACCAAG
>NCCR01000356.1 GCA_002279765.1 Verrucomicrobia bacterium 12-59-8
GGCACGCGTGGGAACGCTGCAGTACATGCGCAGCGTGGGCATGGCGCAGATGCGCTGGCTCGGCGTCCAGGAGGGGCATCATTCCCTCTCGCACGATCCGGACGACAAGAAAGACAGCTATGAGAAGCTGATGAAGATCAACACCTGGTTCGCCGGTGAGTTTGCCTATCTGGCCAAGCGCCTGAAGGAGACCCCCGAGGGCACCGGTGGTGGCAACATGCTGGACAACACGCTGCTGGTGTGGACGAATGAACTCGGCAAGGGCAACAGCCACACGCTCGACAACATCCCCTACATCATGATCGGCGGCGGCTGTGGTTTCAAGATGGGCCGCAGCCTGAAGTTTGACAAAGCCGCGCACAACCGCCTGTGGATGTCCGTGGCGCAGGGCATGGGCCACGACTTGCAGACCTTTGGCAAGAAGGAGCTGTGCGAAGGTGGTGCGTTGAATTTGAGCTAACGCAGCCCGCTTCCAGAAAAGGGACCAGGATGGCCCCTCTCCTGGAGCGAGCGCGGTGCGAAAAAGGCGGCGTCCCCTTCCCCCAAAGACCTGTCCGCCCCCTCAGGGGCCCCGGACGACCACGAACCGGCGCTTGCAATGCACGCCAAACTCGCCAAGGAAACACGCTCTTATGCCAGCCACCCCAGTTATCAATCTCCGCAAAGGACATGCCGTCCGCTACAACAACGACGTTTGCGTCGTCACCGACACCGAACTCAAGACGCCACCGCGCATGGCCTCGTTCGTGCAGATGTCCGTCCGCAGCATCACCATCGGCAAGATGTACAACCTGCGCATGACTTCCAACGAGTCGCTCGAGTCCGTGAACCTCGTCAAAGACAACCACGAATTCAGCTACAAGGACGGCGACGGCTACCACTTCATCCATCCTGAAACGTTTGAAGACGTGCTCATCGGTGAAGACAAGCTCGACGCCAAGACCCGCGGCTACCTCATCGAAGGCCAGAAGTACCTCGTCGTCTTTGCCGATGACGTCGTCGCCGGCATCGAACTCCCTGCGAACATCATCATGACCGTCACCGACAGCCCCGCCGGTGTGAAGGGCGACTCCGCCAACAACGTGTACAAGGAAGCCATCACGGAATCCGGCATGCGCGTGCAGGTCCCCCTCTTCATCGGCCCTGGCGACAAGATCAGCGTCAAGACCGAAGACGGCACGTATCTGGGCCGCGCGAACTGAGTGAGTTTGAACTGAGTTTATTGAATTGAAGAACGCCTGGGTGTGAAAACGCCCGGGCGTTTTTGCGTTTGGAGGATAGGCCTCCGGCCTGTCGGCGGTCTGGGGCTTCCAGCCTTAGATCAGAATCAAAGGCGAGACGCCTCGATCCATCGACAGGCCGGAGGCCTATCCTCCGTCAAAAGCCAGTGCGGCCATCTCGCGATAATACGGCGATGTCTTCAGCAACTCCTCATGCGTGCCGCTGGCGAGGATGCGGCCTTGGTGGAGAACGTAGATGACATCGGCCTGGACGATGGTGCTGAGGCGATGGGCGATGATGAGGCTGGTGCGGTTGGCGCGGAGTCGGGCGAGGGCGGTCTGGATGAGGTGCTCGGATTTCACATCGACGGCGGAGGTGGCTTCGTCGAGCAGGAGGATGGGGGCGTCTTTGAGGAAGGCGCGGGCGAGGGCGAGGCGCTGGCGCTCGCCGTTCGTCGTCGGTGGCGCTGGGTCTGCCGATGAGGAGGTTGTCGCGCACGGTGCCGGCGAAGAGGAAGGCTTCCTGGGTGACGTAGGCGAGGGACTGGCGCAATGCGCGTTTGCTGAGGTTTTGAATGGGGGTGCCATCGAGGGTGATGGTGCCGCTTTGCGGATCGTAGAAGCGGGTGAGAAGCTGGAAGAGCGTGCTCTTGCCGGAACCGGTGGCACCGACGATGGCGATGGTTTGATGGCGCGCGGCGCGCAGGGTGATGTCGTGCAGCACGGGCTTGTCGGCGCGGTAGCTGAAGGTGACGGCGTTGAATTCGACTTCGCCACGCAGGGCATCGAGCGGCTGGCCGGCATCGAGGTCTTCCTCGGTCTCGTTGTCGAGGATGGCAAAGACGCGCTTGGCGGCGGAGAGGCCGTTGAGCAGCGTTTGATTGACGCCGTGCAGCCGGGCGATGGGTTCGTAGAGGAAGCCGACGAGAAGGATAAACTCCATCAACTGGCCGGGGGTCATGCTGCCCTTCACGCACCACCACGAACCGGCCATGAGCAGCAGGACGAGGCCGCCATTGCCAAGCAGCGTCATGGACGGCGAGTAGAAGGCCCAGGCGGCCATGAGGCGGGTCTGCTTTTCTTGGAGCCGCTGGCTGGCGGCGAGGAATTTCCACTGCCGCATTTCTTCGGCGGTGAAGCTCTTGATTTGGCGGATGCCGGTGATGGTATCATGCAGCGTGGCATTGAGCACGCTGGTGGCTTCACGCGCAGCGGTGGCGCGTGGGGAAACCCAGCGCGAGTAGATCCAGCCACCGGCGGCGATCAACGGCGTGGGGGCCAGGACGATGAGCGCGAGCTGGGTGTCTGCCACGAGCATGACGATGGCGGTGATGATGATCTGCAGCACGGCGGTGCAGCCCTGCTCGATGCCTTCGAGGATGACGCGCTGCGTGGCGGGCACGTCGTCGGCGAGCTTGGTGAGGATGTCGCCGGTGCTTTGATGATCAAACCAGCCCAGCGGGAGGAGCTCGACCTTGCGGTGCAACTGGCTGCGCAAATCGGTGATCATGCGCTGCTCAAAGGTGCAGTTCACCCGGGTGCGGAAGTAGAACAGGACTTCGCGCACCGTGAAGGCCAGCAGGGCGAGGCCACCGGCACGCCAGATGAGATCGCTGCGCTTCTGCGGGATGATTTCATCCATGAACCAGCGCACGACGCCGGGAAAGACGAAGATGAGCAAGGTGCCGGCGACAGCGAGGGCGAACTGCCCTGCGGCGATGCGCCAGTGACCGCGCGCGAATGCGAGCAGACGGCGCAGGGCGCTGCGATTGGTCATTGGCTCGGGCTTGTCGTCCATGGGGTAGTGGCTAGACGAGCGAGCGTGGTGCGGGATTCAACCGAATGTGGAATGGCACGGCATGCGGCCCAAGGAGCGGGACTTGCCAAGTCCCGGCTTGGACACGCGCTGCAAGCCATGCTGCTCCCAAATTCCAAACCACGGCACTTGGCAAGTGCCGCTCCTTGGGGGATGACGCCTGCGCTACGGTCAACCCACCAGATGCACCTGCGGCATCGGCACAACGAACTTGCCGCCACGGGCGAGGAATTCCGTTTCACGCTTGAGGAACTCGGGCATGAAGTGCCAGGGGAGCACGAGGTAGTAGTCGGGCTTGGCGGCGCGGGATTCTTCTTCGGAGATGATCTTGATGTGCGTGCCGATGGTGTAGCTGCCCCACTTGATGGGATTGCGGTCGGCGATGGCGGAGACGAGATCGGAGGTGACGTTGCAGAACTGCAGCGTGGTGCTGCCCTTGGTGGAGGCACCGTAGCCGTGCACGACTTTGCCTTCGGCCTTGGCCTTCTGCAGGAAGCTGGTGAGATCGAGCCGAATGCGCTCGATGTTGTCGCGGAAGACGGCGTAGGGGGCGTCGGAATCGAGCGCCATTTCGAACTCGCGGATGCGGAGGTCCTGCACGCGGGAGGCGGCTTCAGCGGAAGGCTTGACCTGTCCGGCATTGGCGACGACGAGGCGGAAGCTGCCGCCGTTCACGTCGTTGAGATGCACGTCGATAACTTCGAGGCCGTGGTCGCCAAAGAGGCGCTCCAGCACGGCCAGGGAGTAGTACTCCAGGTGCTCATGGCAGATGGTGTCGAAGCTGTTGATGTCGAGCATCGCAGGCAGGTAGCTCTGCTCCAGGATCCAGATGCCGTCGGTGGCGAGGACATCGGCGATGTCCTGCACGAAGGCGTGCGGATTTTCCAGGTCATAGAACATGGAGATGCTGGTGACGACGCGGGCCTTTTCCGTGGCGTGCACGCTCTTGAAGGCGCGGGCGGTGAAGAAATCGTTCACGACTTCAAAGCCTTTGGCGCGTGCTTTGAGGGCGACGTCCGAAGGATCGATGCCGATGTGGCGCAGGCCCTGGGTCTTGTAGCTGGAGAGCAGCGTGCCGTCGTTGCAGCCGATGTCGAGCACGATGTCCTTGGCGGGCAGATTGACGGTCTGCTGCACGAGCGCAGTGATGCCCGTGAGATTGTCGATCATGGACTGATTGATGCCGGACTCGTAGTAGTAGCGGTGGTAGAGCACCTTCGGCGGCACGGAGTGGCGCATCTGCACCAGACCACAGGCGTTTTCGTCCTGGGAGGGGTCACAGCGCACGAGATCCAGCGGCACCTTGCGTTTGATGAGCGCGCTGCCATCGGCGCTTGCGAGCACACCGCCAATGAATTGATCGCCCAGGCTGACGACAGGGGTCAGGCTGCGGGAGCCGCAGACGCGGCAGGTGTTGCGGGTGATAAGGACGGGGCGGAAAGCTTGGATGGCCATGGGTTCCTCAATTGGCATTGTTGTGCTGGCGTGTCCAGCTAGACTTCATGGGTGCGAATCACACGCGGGCGGTGGCGCGATTGTCCAGGAACCACTGGTAGGTTCGGGCCACGCCTTCGCGGAAGTCAGTCTGTGCCTTCCAGCCCAGCTTTTCCATGCGGCTGACATCCAGCAGGCGGCGCGGATTCCCGTCCGGCTGCGTGGTGTCCCACAGGATCTCACCCTGAAAACCGACGATGCCGCCAATGATCTCCGCCGCTTCACGAATGCTGATCTCCCAGCCGCAGCCGATGTTGATGATGTCGGCGCTGCTGTAGTTTTCGAGCAGGAAGGCGCAGGCGGAGGCCAGATCATCCACAAACAGGAATTCGCGCTTGGGATTGCCGCTGCCCCAGAGGGTCACGGTGGGCTTGTTGTGCAGCCTGGCCTCGTGAAAGCGGCGGATCAATGAGGGCAGCACGTGCGAATGCTCAGGATCAAAGTTGTCATAGGAGCCGTAGAGGTTTGCCGGCATGCCGCAGATGAAATCACGACCGTACTGATGGCGGTAGCCCTGGCAGAGCTTGATGCCTGCGATCTTGGCCACGCCGTAGGGTTCATTGGTTTCCTCCATCGGCCCCTTCATGAGACTGTCTTCGCGGATGGGCATGTCCACCACTT
>NCCR01000357.1 GCA_002279765.1 Verrucomicrobia bacterium 12-59-8
GCCCATGCGGGCATAGACTTCGCGGCCTGCTTGGCTGTGTTCGACGAGGTCGCTCGAAAACTGGATTTTGCCGGGTTCAAAAATCGTGATGAAGCAGGAGCCACCGAAGCGGAAGTAGCCTTTTTCGTCACCTTTTTCGATGGCGGCGCCCGGCGTGTAGGTTTGGACAATGGTGCCGACGCAGGTGGCACCGACTTCAAGGAGCAGCACATCACCGAAGAGCGAGGTGCGCAGCAGGGTGATCTCGCGTTTGTTTTCCCAGTGAATGCTGGCGCGGCGGCGCAGGGCGATGGGGCTGACTGAATACAGCGGGCCATTGATCAGGCGGGAGGCTCCCGGAGTGCCTGCACAGGGAAAGTGAAAGCGGTGGTAGTCCACGGGGCAGAGGCGGGAAATGAGCATGCTGCCGTGGGCGAAGCGTGCGGCGAGGGCGGCATCGCGCAGCAGGGCTGGGAGGTCAAAGCGGGTGCCTTTGATGAAAAAGTTTTCGCATGCGGCAATGTCGGGCAGCACGAAGTGGCGGCCGTCCGCAGGGAAGGCGATGACATTTTCACCCGGGGCAATCGGGCGGGCGTGTGGCTTGAGCTTGCGGTAAAAAAATTCGTTGAAGGTGCGGAAGGAGTCGGGGGGATCGGCGAATTCGCCGGTGTCCACGCCGTAGGTGGCCAGGAAGGGGGCGATTTTCGCCCGGCTGGCCGGTGCGTCCATGCGGCTGCCGTACCATTTCGAAAAGGCGGCGCTTTTCACCAAGGCATGCAGGGGCAGCGCGCCGAGCGGATTTTCATAGGCAAAGCGCAAAAAATCCCCGCCGTACACCGATTCAGTTTCGATGCGCTGAGTGAGGCGATTGAAAAAAGTGATGGGTTCTGCTGGCATGGGACTTGTTCACATAATGCCAAGCCATCGAAAACGCCACACGAACAAAACTGGCGACAAACCCGATTCGAGGCATAGTCGCTGCCCCTTTCCAGCCTGAAAAGTATGACCGAACCTGAAGCAAGCTCCGACAACCAGCCGCAAAAACCAAGCGGCCTGATTGACCTTTCCGATTTGAAACTGATGCCTGCGTGGGTCGGCGAATTCGGCAAAGAAGACAAAATCAAACAGCGCTATGCCGATGCGGAAGACCGCCCGCAGCGCGGTGGCCGTGATGACCGCCGTGGCGGTGGCGGCGGCTTTGGTGGTCGCGATGATCGTCGTGGTCCTCCTCCTCGTCGCGATGGCCCTGGTGGCGGTGCACCTCCGCGTCGTGATGGTCCTGGTGGTGGTGGCGGATTCCGCCCAGGTGGTGGCCAGGGACAAGGCGGCCCGCGTCGTGATGGCGACGACCGCCGTGGTCCTCCGCGTCGCTTTGGTGATCGTGATCGCAGTGGCCCGCCGCAGCGTGAGTGGGTGGAGATTCCTCGGGACGTGCAAATCACGATCTTCCCAGAGGACAAGGCGGTGGACGCGCTTGCCGCGCACGTGCGCCAGACGGGTCATGCGTTCAGCATGTTTGATGCCGCACGTCTTGTGCTCGCCGGTGGCGATCGTTTCATGGTGCGCTTCCGCTGCGCCGAAGAGCGTGCCACGGGCTTCTACCATGTGCCTGCGGACGGCAGCCTGTTCCTCTCCCGTGACGAAGCGCTCGCACATGTGCTGCGCAGTCCCGCCTTGGATGAGTTTTATCGTGCCGAAGAAATCGAACTCGAAGCGCCGAAGGGTGAGTTTGCCTCGGTGGCCATCTGTGGCATGAGCGGGGAGCTCATCGCTCCGCCGAGTCATCACAGCTATCAAACGGGCGTCATCCGTCTGCATCGCGAGCGTTTTTCGAACATGCCGATTGAGGAGTTCAAGCGTCGCATCCGCGTGGAGGCGAACCCGGAACTCGTCACGAAGTGGAAGGAAAACATGAGCAAGGGCCGCCGCTGGGTGTGCCTGAAGGGCGAAGTGCCTGAAGGCGGCGAGCCGCTCGCGCTCAGCTCCCGTGCTGACATGGAGGCGCATTTCCGCCGCACCTTTGGCAATGATGCCGTCATCGAAGTGCGTGACGCCACCGTTCCCGGCAACATCGACAAGCAGAAGCTGGCGCATGTCTTTTTCATCATGCTGCGCCAGTCCGTGGATGCAGCGCGCAAGCATCTGTTTGAGATCTCGCAGAAGCTCGGTGCCGGCCTGGAGCGCCGTGGCATGAAGCTGTTCAAGCGCCGTGCAGGCAAGCAGTTCGTCTGCCGCGTGAAGCCGCGCGCCATCGAGCCCGGCATGGTGTTCTCAGACCGCCTCGCGCTGGTCGTGGAGAAGCTCAAGTCCAACCACGGCATGCCGCTGCAGAAGCTGGTGGAGTCGATCGTTCCATCACCTGCCGCCCCTGAAGGCACCGCCCCTGATGCGCCGAAGCATCCGACGGAAGAGCAAATTGCTGTCATCAAAGACATCCGCTGGCTCGCGAACGAAGGTTACGTCATCGAATACAGCGACGGCATGGTCTTCCTCGGCGTGCAGGGTGAACCTGCGGCTGCGAAGAAGGAAGCGCCTGCTGCCAAGGGCGCTGCGGCAGCCGCCACTCCTGCTGAGGAGTCAACGACTGAAGAGGCTGCTGAAGCAGGGCACGAGGAAGCCGAATCTAGGCTGCAAGAGGCCCCGGTGGAAGAGTCCATGGCAGAAGAAGCGCTGGCAGAGGAGGCTCAAGCTGCGCTCGCAGACCCTTCAATCAAAGAACGTCCGACTGAACCTGCTGCGGCAGAAGCTGTGGAAGAGGAACCTGCACCGGAAGCTGAACCAGGGCTGCAGGAAGCCCCGGTGGAAGAGTCCATGGCGGAAGAAGCGCTGGCAGAGGCGGCTCAGACGGCGCTGGCAGACCCTTCAGTGAAAGAACGTCAGACGGAGCCTGCGGCGGAAGAACCTGTCATAGAAGAACCAGCGCAGGAAGCTGAGCCCGGGCTGCAAGAAGCTCCGGTGGAAGAGTCCATGGCGGAAGCAGAGCTGGCGGAGGAGGCAGAAACTGCGCTGGCGGAAGACGCGGCGGAAGAAGCCCCTGCTCCAGAGTCTGCTCCGTCGAAAGAAGGCGCTGCCTGACTTGCTGTTCGCTCTGGGGCTCGCGTGCGAGTTCCCAGAGCGAGATAAACTCCCGACTATTTTCAGCGCCCCCCTTCGACAGCCCAGAGCATCTTCACGGTCTGCACTGCGGCTTTGACGTTGTGCACGCGAAAGATCTGCGCGCCACGGCTCATCCCTGCGGCGATGCAGGCCTGGGTTGCGGCATCGCGTTCCAAGGCAGGGATGCCGAGCACGTCCCCAATGACAGTCTTGCGTGACACCGGCAGCAGGATGGGCCGCCCGAAGCGGTGGAGCCGTTCCAGATCACGATAGATCGTGAGGTTGTCGTCCTTCTGTTTGGCAAAGTCGATGCCGGGATCGAGCACGATGTTTTCGCGTGGCAGTCCGACGCTCTCCGCCAGCACCAGACGCTGCTCAAAGAAGTGGTCCAGCGCAGCCATGATGCTGTCATACTTCACATGCGTGTGCGGCACCTTGGGCTGGCCGACGCTGTGCATGATGAGCAGGCCGGCGTTGTGCTCCGCGCAGAGTTTGGCGTTGAACGCATCCGGCAGGCCGCTGATGTCATTGATGAGGTCACCACCATGCGGCAGCACTTCAGCGATGACGTCGCTGCGCCAGGTGTTGATGGAACCGCTGATCGCCTCGCGGTTGGTCCGTGCGCTCTCCGCACCGATGTCGATGATGTCCGCACCATCCTGAAGCTGCTGCTTCGCCTGGGCCAGCGCCTGGCCTGGATCCAGAGTGCCGTCGCCGCAGAAGGAGTCGTCATTGATGTTCACGATTCCCATCACCAGCGGGCGGCGCGGGAAATCGATGGAGTGCTGTCGTGCGCGCCAGATCATAGGGGGCATGCCTCCGGCAGCGGCACGATTTGACGCTTCCTCTTCTCAAACCGCACCGTGGTCGCGTACCCGACGCTGCGCACCAGATCGAGCGCCTTGTTGAAATCCACGCCGACATCCGTGGGCAGATGCGCGTCTGAATTGATCACGATGGGCACCTTCGCCGCGAAGGCCATCTCCAGCATTTCGCGGGCGGGGTAAATCTCGCGCACGTCCTTGCGCAGTCCGGCGGTGCTGACTTCGAGGATTCCGTTGGTATCGACAAGGGCCTGGATCACCGGCTCGTAGTACATGTGCTTGATGTCGGACGCCGTTTTCCAGCGCGAGACATGCTTCGGATCATCCACGGCGATGCCGTCATGGATGTAATGCACACTGCCGATCAGGTAATCCCAGTCTGCCATGCCCGCCGTCTCGTCGATCCACTTCTGGTAGCCTTCAATGTGGTCGCACTCGAGCGCGAGGCGGATCGGGAAATCCGGCAGCGCTTCCCGCGCTTCATTCACCAGCTCAAAGTAGCGCGGCAGGTCGGAAATGAGCATGCGCCAGTCGTCATACTTCTCCGGCATCGGGTTATGATCCGACAGGCCAATCTCCGCGAGGCCGATGCTCTGCGCGTGCCGGGCGTAATCGACGGGATTCCCCTCCGCGTGCAGACAAAGCGGCGTGTGCGTGTGGTAATCGGTGAGCATGGGGCTTTTTCGCTGCATTGGGCGCTCTGGCAAGTTGATCGCAGCTACATTTCGCGGCATGAAGGAAGCATGCCCACCCTCAAAGCCTTCATTTTCGACCTCGACGGCACCCTGATCGACTCGCTCGCGGACATCGCGGAGTCAATCAACCGGATGCTGGATGCACGGGGCTATCCGCGCTGTGAAAAGGAAGTGTTCAAGCAGATGGTGGGGGACGGCATGGAGAAACTCGTGGAGCGTGCGCTGCCGGAGGCCGTGCGTAGCGAGGAATTAATCAAAGTCTGCGTGGAGGAGTATCGTGCGCAGTATGATCTCCTCTGGCAGGAGCAGACCCGCCCCTACGAGGGCATCGTGGAGATGCTGGCGGAACTTAAAGGCAGGGGAGTGAAACTGGGCGTGATTTCAAACAAAGCGCACCGTTTCACCGTGCCAATGACCGAGCATTTCTTCGGGTCGGGCGTGTTCGATCACATCCTGGGCCAGCGCGCCGAGGTGCCGCGCAAGCCGGATGCAGCCGGCGCGCACGAGATGGCGGCCTTTCTC
>NCCR01000082.1 GCA_002279765.1 Verrucomicrobia bacterium 12-59-8
GCAAGCCCGTCGATCCCGACGAAGACATCGCCCAGCCCCTCGCTGCCCGCGAGGGTGACCGCAAAGCCGCCCTCCTGCGCACAGCGATACAGCGAGATCTCCACCAGCGAGGGCAGCGCGCGTGATTTGCCCGATTGCTGCAGGACCAGTTTGAGTCCCGGCCGTTCAGCACCGGTGATCAGGGAGGTCAGCGACTCGGCGAGCGTGCGCTCCTCCTGCGGCGTGGCACGCATGGAGGAAACCGAACGCCGGATTTCCGCGAGTCCTTCACGGCTGGAGCGCCGCGCTTTGAGGATCGAATCCAGCGCACGGTCGGGTGATTGGTGAATCAAGGCTTCCGCCGCATCGAGCTGCACCACCACCACCGTCAGACTGTGCCCCACCGCATCATGAATCTCCCGTGCCAGCCGGTTGCGTTCCTGAGCCACGGCAAGCACCGCAGCTTCCTCCGCCTGCAGTTCGAGCTGGGCGTTGGTCGAACGCAGTTGCGCAGCTAAGCGTGCTGTGTTGAGACGCTGCCTGGACGCCTGTGTCATCGCAAAACAGCAGCCCATGATGAACACACTGGTGGTGATCTGGCCACACATCCAAAATGCCGCCGGATGCAGACCACGCACTGCATATTCACGCAAGGTGGAAATGGCCAGCGTGATGAGCAGCACCAAAATCATGTTTCGCCGCTGTCTCAAAAGCACTCCGGCAAAACCCGCGACGGGCATCCAAAACCATTGCTGCATGCCGATGGGGTTGAATTCCCCGGCCAGATGGGTGCATGCGTACGCAAAGAGAAGCTGCACACCGAAAATCCACGTGATCGGCCTCCCGCTCTGGGGCATTCCCATTTTGAGGTGCTCCTCCTGATAGAGGTCAGACAACAGTCGTTGGAGATGATACAGGTTCCAAAAAAATGCCAGCCCCCCGCAGACCGCCAACATCGACGTACTGGCAACCATAGCGCGCTGGAGCATCAGGCAACCAATCCAGGCGACGGGCACGAGACTGATCCACGCGAGGATCGCACCCGCGACAAGAACCATCCAATGGGAGGAGAGGTATTTGCCCGCCTGATGTGAACTCTTGTCTATTAATACTCGTTGATCGATTGATTTAGACGCCACTTTTGAAACCATGCAGAAGCTCATCATTCACAGATTTGTGTTATTCGCGACTTTTCCCAGCATCGCATGACTTTAGTCATATCCATTGCATCTGTCATTTTGACCCGACTCTGAACACTTAACCTTGCTAGAAAATAAATCCATTCATATTTTATTTATCACCTGTATTTCATGAATGTATTTTTTAGAACTTGGTTTAAATGAACTTAAAGTGACTAAAACTGATCCACGCGCATCCAGGGCCATTAATCCTGCTTGAATTGAGGCGCACTCACGGCTTCACAGTGGTCTTATGTCCGATCTCAAAGCCTACCTAGCCCAGCGCTGCCAGTTTGTCGATGCCGCGCTGAACCGCCTCATCCCGGGCGCTGACACACGGCCAATGACGCTGCACCAGGCGATGCGGCACAGCATGTTTGCTGGTGGCAAACGGCTGCGACCGATTCTCTGCCTCGCGGCGGCGGAAGCCTGCGGCGGCACGGCGGAAGATGCGGTTTACAATGCCTGCGCCGTCGAATGCCTGCACACCTACTCACTCATTCACGACGACCTGCCCTGCATGGACGACGATGACATGCGCCGCGGGGTGCCGACCTGCCACAAGGTCTATGGGGAGGCCATCGCTCTGCTGGCGGGGGATGCCCTGCAGGCGCTGGCGTTTGAACTTGTGACGAAGACGCCAATGGCCGCACAACATCCCACAGCGGTGATGGTTCTGGAACTGGCACGCACGGCGGGCAGCCTGCATCTAGTGGGGGGGCAGGTGGCGGATCTGCAAGGCGAGGGCAAAAAGCTTCCACTCGAAGACCTGCGCTTCATCCATGAAGGCAAAACCGCCGCGCTGCTCACGACAAGCGTGAAACTGGGCGGCATGAGTGCCAGTGCCAGCGCTGAGCAGCTCCAAGCGCTGCAAGATTTTGGCATGGCGACCGGTTTGGCCTTCCAGATCATCGACGACATCCTCGACGTGACGCAGACAAGCGAGAAGCTCGGCAAAAGCGCCGGCAAGGATGTCGCGACGGATAAGAGCACCTATCCGGCGCTGATGGGCCTGGAAGCCTCCCGCGCAGAAGCGCACCGCCTCACTGAGGTGTCGCATCGGGCACTGGATGTGTTTGGTGACGCCGCCGTGCGGCTGCGGCAGCTTTCGGACCACCTGCTGAACCGGGATTATTGAGCCGCGATTTTGTCCTTCTTCTTCGGCGGCTCTTCGGGCTGCGTCTGAATGCCTTCTCCGCCCGATGGGATGACCAGTTCATCACGCACCTGAGCAAAAGAGCGCCCCCCGTGGAGGCGTGGATGTAGAGCATTTGTTTGCGCTTCTTGATTCAGCACAAGATTTCTTCTGAGTCTCAAGCATTTCGCAGCCATGTTTTCCCTTGCCCCCCCGTGCAAACCGTGTTCTCTCAACCTTCGAATCAACCCCTAAACTATACACATGAGCGAGCGTCGCGTAGTCATCACCGGCATGGGAGTCATCTCCCCCGTCGGCAACAATAAAGATGACTTTTGGAAGAACATCCAGGCAGGCAAAAGCGGCATCCGCCGCATCCAGTCCATGGACACCGAGAAGTACGACTGCAAGATCGCGGGGGAGGTGGTGGACTTTGATCCGACCATCCATTTCAACAACCATAAGGACGCACGCCGCGCCGACCGCTACTTCCAGTTTGCCATGGCAGCCTCGAAAATGGCGGCCAAGGACGCTGGTTTGAACCCCGACAGCCTCGACCCCCACCGCGTTGGCGTCATGGTCGGCAGTGGCATTGGCGGTCTCGGCACCCTGGAAACTCAGTATGAAGTGCTGCTGACCAAGTCACCTTCCCGCGTCTCCCCCTTCATCATCCCGATGATGATCTCGAACATCGCCAGCGGCATGATCGCGGCGGAATACGGGTTCATGGGCCCCAACATGGCCATCGTCACGGCCTGTGCGACTTCCAACAACAACATCGGCGAAGCCTGGCGCAACATTAAGTTTGGCGATGCCGACGTGATGATCTGCGGCGGCGCTGAGGCCTCCATCCGCCCCTGCGGTCTGGCTGGTTTCGCAAACATGAAGGCGCTGAGCATGCGCAACGACGAGCCTGAGCGGGCTTCCCGCCCCTGGGACAAGGATCGCGACGGTTTCGTCATGGGCGAAGGCGCCGGCGTCGTCGTCATCGAAGAGCTCGAGCACGCCAAGAAGCGCGGTGCCACTATTTTCGCCGAACTGGTCGGCTATGGCGCCACGGCCGATGCCTACCACCTCACCTCCCCGCATCCCGAAGGTCTGGGCGCGGCCAAGTGCATGGAGATGGCTCTGCGCCACGCCAAGCTGAACGTGACGGACATTCAATACATCAACGCTCACGCCACCTCGACCCCCATGGGCGATTTGTGCGAGCTGCGTGCCATCAAGCGCGTCTTTGGTGACTACGCCACCAACGGCCTGCTCGTCTCCGGCACCAAGTCAATGACCGGTCACCTGCTCGGTGCTGCCGGCGGCGTGGAACTCATCGCCTCCATCTACGCAATCCGGGACCAGGTGGTGCCGCCAACGATCAACGTCGAAAACCTCGATCCTGAGGTGGACGTGGACGTCGTGCCAAACACCGCCCGTCCGGCCAAGATCGACGCCGTCCTGAGCAACTCCTTTGGCTTCGGCGGCCACAACGCTGCGCTGCTGATCAAGAAGTTCTGAGATTGATCTCTGAATCGGTGGGACTGCTCACCGATTCACTGCCAGCTCCAGATCCTTTGCACCCTCGACAATGTCGAGGCTCCAGTCGCCCGCGCCGGGCTGCTGTTCTTTGGTCGTGACAGTGCCATCCGCTGTCTCCAGACCGGGAACATCGGCGGCGCTGTAGCTGACGGTGAGCTTCACTTTGCCGATGATGGGGCCGGTTTTTTCGTCGAGCTTGAATTTGCCCTGCATCACACGCGCGCAGGCGACGGGTGCGGAGAGATCGTCTGAAGCGAAGATGACGCTGCCCCAGCTCACCGGCTTGCCATTCACGGTGACTTTGCCGTTGATGGCGGTGCGCTTCACCGGCTTGAGGAAGCCCTGATTGCGCAGCCAGTCGCGCAGGTGCGTGCTCCAAGTGCCCAGCACGGGATCGCCCAAGAACAGGCCCACGCCATGCGGGCCGGGGCGGTAAATGTGGAGTTCGGCGGGGACTTTGTTCTTCCGGCAGGCGAGGTAGAAGGCCACGGCGTTCTCGGCGGGCACGACGGTGTCCTCATCGGTCTGGAAGATGAAAATGGGGGGCGTGTTGGCGGTGACACGGGTTTCGGTGCTGACATGCTTGGCTAGTTCTTCGCTGTCGTTCGGGCCGAGCAGGTTTTTGCGCGAGCCTTTGTGACCGAAGTCCTCGATCATGGAAATCACAGGATAGGTCGGTGCGGCGACATTAGGGCGGGCGCTGACTTGATCGACGGCGTCATTCGTCATACCAGCGGGTTTTTCATCGAACATCGTGGCCGCCATCGAGGTGAGATGGCCCCCGGCTGAGAAGCCGATGATGCCAATGCGATTCGGATCGATGCCATACTGCTTCGCGTTCGCCCGCACATGGCGAATGGCTCGCTGCACGTCGATCAACTGCGTGGGAAAGTGGTAGCCCTGGCTGCCGAGGCGGTAGTGCAGCACGAAGGCGGAAACACCGAGGCCATTGAACCACTTCGCCACCTGCACGCCTTCATGGTCGGCCGCTAGCCCGCCGTAACCACCTCCGGGGCACACGACGAAGGCAGCGCCACTGTTTTTGTCCTTGGCGGCAGGCCATACATTGATGAAGGGCTGGTCCTTGTCCTCAGACCCCTTTGCCCCTGGGGCACCTTCGGGCCAGAGCTTGACCTTGGTGGGCTCGGCGTGGGCCAGAGAGGTGAGAAAGAGGGCGGCGACAAAAAGAGAAAGCTTGTTCATGCAGGTGGAAGTCTGTTAATCCTGTCTTTTCCACCCGTTCTTTCATCCGCCATGATCTCACGCCGTCATTTTCTCTCTACCAGCCTGGGCGCGCTCAGCGTCACCACCCTGCCTGCCATTGAGCCCATCAAGCGCCCCGGCAAGAGCCGCATGCAGCTCGGCGTCGCAGCCTATAGCTTCCGCGAGTACTTCCAGTGGATGCGCGACAAGGAGCAGAAGCCCAAAGGCGACCGCCCGCAGTGGAGCATTCTCGATTTCATCGACTGGTGCGGTGACAACAACGTCCCCGGCGCGGAAGTGACGAGCTACTTTTTCCCGAAGGATGTGGACGAGGCATTCCTGCTTGAAGTGAAACGCCGCGCCTACCTGCGTGGTGTACAGCTTGCGGGCACCGCCGTGGGCAACAATTTCGCGCTGCCCAAGGGCGAGAAGCTGAGCGAGCAGATCGCCTACACGAAGAAGTGGATCGATTACTCTGCGATCATGGGAGCACCGCACATCCGTGTGTTTGCCGGCCCACAGTCCAAAGAACTCAGCGAGGAGCAAGCCGTGGCCAACTGCCTTGAATCCTATCAGGAGTGCCTCGACTATGCCGCCAAGAAGGGCGTCTTCCTCGGCCTGGAAAACCATGGCGGCATCGTGGCTGAGCCAGAAAACCTCATCCAAATGGTGAAGGCGGCCAACAGCCCCTGGGCGGGCATCAACTTGGACAGCGGCAATTTCCACACCGAAGATCCCTACGCCGATCTCGCGAAGATCGCCCCCTATGCGGTCAACGTGCAGCTCAAGATGGAGGTCAGCCGCAAAGGCGCCGCCAAAGGCGAGAGCGAGCCCAGCGATGTGAAACGCGTGATCCAGATCATGCGCGACGCGAACTATCAGGGCTGGTTCACGCTGGAGTTTGAGACGAAGGAGGATCCGTTTGTGAAGGTGCCGGAAATTTGTGACATGCTGCGCCCACTGCTGGGCTGAGTTTGCGGTGGTTGACGATGGTTGACAGTGGTTTCCCCTGCAAAGGCAGGCTCGTGCCCACGTAACTTCACCTGCTCTGGGGAGCGGAAGGTCTTTGAAAACCGCCGTCAACGATTGTAAACAAGGGCCAACCACCGCAAACCTCCCCGCCATGTCCCACGCCCCCACCGTTGTCATTGAGAACTTCTACCCCTGCCTGGATGGCGGACGGCATCCGGTCAAACGGGTGATCGACGAGCCGCTGGATGTTTGGTGTGACATTTTCAAGGATGGGCATGATGTGATGAGCGCGGTGCTGCGCTGGCGGCTGACGGGCTCACGCCGCTGGTTTGAAGAGCCGATGAAGCCGCAGGAAAATGACCGCTGGCACGGGCAGTGCAGCTTTGCCAAAGCGGGGCGCTGGGAATATGTCGTTGAAGCCTGGGGCGATACCTTCCGCTCGTGGAAGAAGACTTTTGCGGTGCGGGTGCAGACCCAAGACCCGGATGTGCCGATCGAAGCGCTGGAAGGGGCACGGCTGCTGCGTGATGCCGCCAAGCGCGCACGCGCTGCGGGTGTGCCCACAGCGGGGACTCAGCTCGAAGATTGTGCCGAGCTGCTCACGACGATGAAGGCTGCGGACCTCATGGACGTACTGCTCTCCGACGAGATGCAGAACCTGATGGATCAGTACCCGGACCGCTCGCAGTCCACCACGTCCGATACTTTGCGCGCCACTGCAGAGCGCGAACGCGCCCGCTATTCCGCCTGGTATGAATTTTTCCCACGTGGTGCCGAAGGCCGCAGTGACAAGCATTCCACCTTCCGCGACTGCCTGGGCCGTCTCGATCATGCCGCCCACATGGGCTTTGATGTGATCTACTTCCCGCCGATTCACCCGATCGGCATCACGGCGCGCAAAGGCAAAAACAACACGCTCACGGCCGGGCCTGACGACGTCGGCAGTCCGTGGGCCATCGGCGGCCCGACGGGCGGGCATTACAAGATCGAGCCGGCGCTCGGTACAGAGAAGGACTTTGTCTGGCTGATCAAAGAGGCGAAGAAGCGCGGGCTGGAGATCGCGCTCGATTTTGCGCTCAACTGCTCGCCCGATCATCCTTATGTCAAAGACCATCCTGAGTGGTTTTATCAGCGCCCGGACGGCAGCATCCGCTACGCTGAAAATCCGCCGAAGAAATATCAGGACATCTACCCGCTGAACTTCCATTGCGACGACTGGCGCAACCTGTGGAAGGAGCTGATCGAAGTGGTGCAGTACTGGGTGGATCGCGGCGTGAAGATCTTCCGCGTGGATAATCCGCACACGAAGCCCGTCGCGTTCTGGGAGGAGCTGATCGCCACGATTCAGCGCAAGGACCCCGATGTGCTCTTCCTCGCCGAAGCCTTCACCAAACCGAAGATGATGCAGGTACTGGGCAAGGTGGGCTTCACGCAGAGCTACACCTACTTCACCTGGCGTGAAGATCCCAAAGCGCTCACTGAATATGCCACCGAGCTGACGCGCAGCGACATGCGCTGGTACTACCGCGCAAACTTCTGGCCCAACACGCCTGACATCCTGCCAGGCCACCTGCAAAATGCCACGACGCAAATGTTCCGCATCCGCGCCGCGCTCGCGGCCACGATGTCATCAAGCTGGGGCATGTACTCCGGCTACGAACTCTGTGAAAACGATCCGTACCCCGGCAAAGAGGAGTACGACAACAGCGAGAAGTACGAACTGAAGCAGCGCGACTACAACCAGCTGGGCAACATCACCGCCTTCATCCGCGCACTGAACCTGATACGCCGCGACAATCCGGCGCTGCACCTTTACGACAATCTCAGCTTCCACGGTGCCGACCACCCGCAGATGCTCTGCTACAGCAAGGTCTCGCCCGGCTTCAGCAACCGCATCCTCTGCGTGATCAGCCATGACGCCCAGCAGCCCGCCATCGGCATGGTGCATCTCGATCTGGCCGCCCTCGGCCTCAACAGCACACGCCCCTTCAAAGTCACCGACCTCATGCACAATCAAACCTACGAGTGGAACGGCGTGGACAACTACGTCGCGCTGCATCCCAACGGGATGTCGATGCACATCTTCCGGGTGG
The DNA here is from genome assembly GCA_002279765.1 of Verrucomicrobia bacterium 12-59-8. Next base: position 8,091 of record NCCR01000082.1, read on the forward strand.
AGCAGTAAAGTGCGATGAAACTGCTGCTCTGCCTCTTGGTGCTGACGTGCAGTGCTCGGGTCCAGCAGTAGTGACTGACATCATCATCCAAAGCCGCCCCCATGGGCCATAAGGTTGAGTATGTCGTCAAACAAATCGCCGGGCCGACCAAGGCGGAGATGAGGCTCATCTTTTTCGACGAGAAGCAGTGCGAACTGCACGTGGTGGCCAATAGCGATCCCAGAACCGCCTGGAAGTTGGAGGAAATCGGCCATGCCAAGAAAGCGCTGGCCGTCTGCAACGGCGGTTACTTCAACCCCAGCGGTGACTTTGGCCCGTCCGGGCTGGAAATCGCCGAAGGAACTCGCAGCGACAAGTTCATTGCAGGTCAATGGGTAGGCGGACTGATGGTCAAACAGGGCAAGTCCTCCCTCGTCTGGAGCCATGAGTTTCAGGACGCGACAGACATCACCGAATTCGTGCAGTGCAGTCCCTGGCTGGTCAGTGAGGGCCGCGTCTGGCCGGTGCCACCCAGCAAAAAGCTGGAACCGCGCAACAACCGCACCTTCATCATGACGGATGCCGAAGGCCGCTGGGCCATCGGCACCTGCAAACGCACCGGACTGCTGGAGCTCGCCCATATCCTCGTCACGCCCGGCATCATCAGTGAGATGAAGGTGAACCGTGCGCTGAATCTCGATGGCGGTCCTTCCACCGGCCTGTGGTGCCGGAATGAAGCCGGGGCGGTGCAGTTCGAAAAGCCCGGCTGGGCGGTGCGCAATGCCATCATGGTCGTGCCTCGAGATTCCAAGTGAGATTGAGGGGTATTTCAGCAGCTTGCATTTCATCTTGCTCCGGTCATACTTTCCACTGTGAACCACCTTCTCAAATACCGCCGAATGGCTTTGAAAAAAGCTGAGATCATTGATCTCGGCGAAGATGAAGGCTATGCGGCCAAAATCCCTGGATTTGCCGGATTGCTGGCAGTGGGTTCAAGCAAAAAAGCCGTGCTCTCCGAATTGGAAACCGCGCTTGATGACTGGATGAGCCTGGCGTTGAAGCGCGGCCTGGGTTTGCCTGCTGTCGTTTCATCCCAGAAAGTCCGGGCGCGTGCCATGGTCAGCGCTTGAGCCACACCTGACGGGAGATGCCCGCCTCATCGAGAATCAGCTTGAGCAAATTGACACCAATATCTTTCCCGCCATGAGGATTGGGAATGGTGAGTTGCACAGATCCTTTGACCATGTGCTGGTGCTTGCCTCCGGCATAGGGGCCATCCCAGCCGAGCACGCGAAGGCGCTTGATCAGTTGGGCACGCGATATTGGAGATAACCGCATACTGTAAGTCGGCCATACTCATTAGGCTAACAACGCATTTCTACGCCGCCTGAGGTGCGATCTCAGTCCGAACGATTAGCCATAGTCACAGAGTGCATTTCAGAAACCGGACGCGTTTTGCTTGGGTTGCCAGGATTAGGAGCGCGAGCAATTCCCGCGAGATGAGCCTTGCAACATGCGTTCAATCGTAATGCGCCCAACCATCCTAAGTCTCCTCGTACTCGGCTTAATTTCAACGGCCTCCGCCCAGCAGCCGCAATGGTTCAAGGGCAACACGCACGCGCATTCGCTCTGGAGTGATGGCAATGACTTTCCGGAGATGATCACCGACTGGTACAAACAACACGGCTACGATTTCCTGGCGATCTCAGACCACAACGTGCTCCAGGCGAAAGAGGTGTGGACGAGTGAACCGGCGATCGAAAAGCGGCGCCGAATCCTGGGCAAGACCACCATGGAAAAGTATCGCGCCCGCTTCGGCGATGACTGGGTGACGACTCGTGTCAAAGACGGTGTGACCGAAGTGCGGCTGAAGAAGCTGGAGGAGTACCGGCCCAAGTTTGAGGAGCCAGGGAAATTCTTGATCGTCCAGGCAGAAGAGATCAGCGCAGGCATTGGCAAGGTGCCCATTCATCTGAACGCGGTGAATCTGCGGGAGGAGATCAAACCGGTCAAAGACCTGGCCAGCATTCAGGAGGTGCTGCGGGCGAATCTGCGAATGGTGAACGAGCAATCTCAGCGGCTGGGCGTACCGATGTTCTCGCACATCAATCATCCGAACTTCCAATGGGCGCTCTCCGCCGAGGACCTCGCGGCGGTGCTGGAGGAAAACTTCTGGGAGATCTACAACGGCCACCCGGGCATCAACTGGCAGGGAGATGCCTCGCGCGTAGGTCATGAAATGATGTGGGATATTGCCAACACGCTGCGCATTGCCGAGTTCAAGGCACCCCCGCTGTATGGCGTCGGCACGGATGACTCACACCGCTACCACGGTGAGGAAAACGGCCCCGGCCGTGGCTGGGTGATGGTGCGCGCGTCCAATCTCGATCCTGCCGAGATCGTCAAAGCCATGAAGGCGGGTGATTTCTATGCCTCCTCTGGCGTGACGCTGGACGATGTGAGCTTCAAGGATGGCAAACTGCGCATCCGCATCCATGCGGAGCCTGGAGTCAAATACAGCACGCAGATTCGCGGCACCTTGCAGGGCTATGACGCCGCGACCCGCGCCGCGCCCGCCGTGGCAGGCGATCTGCATCCGCCACGCCTGCTGTATTCGGATGACGTGGGCAAGACGCTGGCGACCGTCGAAGGCGAAGAAGTGGTGTGGAAACCCAGCGGCAAGGAATTGTATTTCCGCGCGGTCATCACCTCCTCCAAGCCGTATGACAAACCTTCTTTCGAGGGGCAGAAGGAAATGGCGTGGACGCAGCCGATGGGTTGGAAAAAGTAGCCTTGTTGCTGTGCGACAAACCAAGAGGACCCGTTGCGGCACCACTGGTCAACTTCAGTGGATTCGCATGCCCTGCATGCGACCCTGCATGGCTTCGAGCATCGGGGCCATTTCCAGCTTCATGGAAAGAGGGGCTTCTTTGAAGAAGAGGCCCATGTCTTTGGTGAAGGATTTTTCGAAGCTGGCGGCGTCCTGGTCCAGGATCATCTGCATCTCAGGATTCTGCGCGGCTTTCTTTTTCATCTCGCGCTGGATGCCGCCGATGATGCGACGGCGGTCTTCGGCAGGCAGTTTTTCCAGGCCCTTCATCACGGCCTTGAAGTTTTCCTCCACGGTGCGGCCTACGTATTCGCCTTTTTCCTCATCGGTCAGGGATTTGAAGAAGCAGTCCATGGTTTCCAGGCCGTCTTCACGCATTGTGCTGCGCTGGTTGAAGTCGAGTTTGATGACGGAGTTGGTGAGCTTGTCGAGGTACGCTTTGCGCGGCGCGTCGGCGAGGTCCTCATCCGCAAGCCAGGGCGCATTCGCCATGAGGGCGAGGGTCTTTTCCGGCGAATAAACTGAGTCCTCAGTGACCCACATGACCACGCCTACACCGGCCCACACGAGAGCAAGGAAGGCGGCGACCTGGAACCAGAAGCGTTGGAGCGGCATGGCCGGTTACTTCTTGCCAAAGCGACGGCCGAGCAACGAGAGAAATTCACCTGCTTCATCCACGTGGAGCAGCTTGGTGACGGCGAAATAGGCGGCGGCGGCCACGCTGATGCTGCCGCCGAGCCCGGCGCAGCGGAGCATGAAATTCAGGTGCGACCAGTCAGCCATGATCGTGTACTTCGCCACCAGACAGACGGCGGACATGGCGGCAATGCCGGCGATGAGCTTGATGAGCGCCTGCAGCAGAGAACGTGTCTCCAGTCCTGCGGCAAACTTGCGCATGCAGCCGTAAAGCGTGAAGAAATTGAGCGAGAGTCCGACCGCCGTGGCCCAGGCGAGCGCGGTGTGGTCCCATTTGAAAACGAAGACGGTGATGGAGTTCACCGTCGCGGTGAACACGATGACGCCGATGCTGACCATCATGGGAATGAAGCGGCGGTTGATGGTGTAGAACGCGGGCTGCAGCACTTTGATAGCGGCGTAGAAGATCAGGCCAAAGGCATAGGCCTGGAGGGGCGCGGCGGTGTTTTGCACGTCCTCGGCCGTGAATTTGCCATGCTCGAAAATGACGGAGATGATCTCCTGTGAAAGCAGGGTGAGGCCGACCGCGCAGGGCAGTGTGAGGAACAGCACGAGGCGGAGACCTTTGGCCAGAGCCGCACGAAACGCCGGGCTCATGCCTTCGGTGGCAAGCCGGGAGAGCATCGGCAGCGTGACGGTGGCGACGGCGACGCCGAAGAGGCCAAGCGGAAGCTGCTGGAGGCGCTGGGCGTTTGCCAGCCAGGCGAGCGCGGACTCCTTGCCCGGTGTGTAGGAGGCGAAAATGGAATTGAGCAGCACCGCGACCTGCGTACCACTGGCGGCGAGCATGGAGGGCCACATCAAATGCAGCACTTCCTTCACCGCCGGGTCTTTGCAGCCGAAGTCGAAGCGGAAGCGAAACCCAACGCGATGAAGCGCTGGAAGCTGCACGGCAAGCTGCAGCACTCCGCCAATCAAGGTGCCGATGGCGAAACCGGTCAGGCCTTTTTCACTGACATGTCCATCGCGGAAGCCGGGATCAATGAACCAGGCGAGCACAACACCGCCGACGATGCAGCCGAGATTGAAAAACGCAGAAGCGACGGCGGGAATGAAGAACACCTTCTTCGAGTTCAGCATGCCCATGACCAGCGCGGTGACGGACACCAGCGCGATGAAAGGGTACATGATCTGCGCCAGCCAGATGCCGAGCACCTTGGCCTCTTCACTGAGTCCGGGCGTCAGGATGCGGAAGATGATCGGCGAGAGCAGCACGCCTGCAATGGCCACGATGCTCATGAACCACATCGAAAGCGAGATCATCTTGCGCCCGAGCACCCAGGCGGCTTCATCGCCCTCGGTCTTCATCTTCTTGGAGAAGGTGGTGACAAAGGCTGTGGAGAGCGCGCCTTCGGCAAACAGATCACGCAGCATGTTCGGCGTGCGGAAAGCAGCGGTGAAGATGCCGGTGAAGGCGGAGCCAAAGAAGCCGTTGAGCATCTGATCCCGCACGAGGCCGAGGACTCGGCTGCAGAGAATGGCAATGGAGACGACCCCGGTGGATCGTGCTTGAGAGGCGGAGTCCGGCTTCTGTGCCGTAGTGCAAGCCTCCGGCTTGCTTCCCTTCTCCCCCGTAGGGCGAGCCTCTGGCTTGCCCTCTGCGGATGCTGGCTCCTGGGCAGGCAAGCCGGAGGCTCGCCCTACAGGACCTGATGAATTAGCGTCTTTCATGTGAGTTTAATGCGTGATTCAATCTGATCCACCTGCACACCAGCCTGACGTGGATTGTCCACAATGTACTTCGCGAAGTGCCAGAGGGAATCTGGATCACGCACGATGTGATCATAAGTTTCATGCTGCCAGACTTCGCCCTTACGCCCCGTCATCTTGTTGATTTCATGGGCACTGAACGATTTCCAGGAGTGCAAAATCTTGCCGAGATCAAAGCCGGGACGAGGAGTCAGCAACACATGAACGTGGTTTGGCATCACCACCCAGGCGACAAGATCGTAGCGCTGGTCGTCAAAGTGTTTCAAGGCGCTGGCAACGATTTGCGAAAGCGCAGTATCCTGAAGAATGCAGGAACCATGGCCGGCATCCAGCCATTGCTGGATTTTTTCCGAGAACAGCGCCCGGTATTCTTGTCTCTGCTCAGGCAACCAGGGTTCTGGATGGCTGTCCAACCATTCGCCACGGGCCTTTTTCAGTGCGGCGAGCTTTTCCTGAGGCAGAGAGTCGTGAAGACGAAAAGTGACGAAGTACGTGCGGCCCTCCTGCCGCCAGTGCGGCAGATTGCGACGTGAGATGTCGATGTCCGCTCGCGGATCGAAATACGTAAAATCATCGAAGATGTTAAGCTGGGACGTTTGCAATCGAAGCGATGATGACGGTTGTTCAATGATGCAGCAACCGGGACGGTTGCACTACGAGTAGCGGCCGCTGGCGCGCCGCAGTTTGTCCATCATGGCGATTCCCATGCCATGTTCATGCAACGGTTCTGCAATGATTTCATCGACGCCGAGCTTGTCGAGCGCACGGAGGACGTAAAAGAAGCGCACGGCGGCCTCGGGGAGCTTGCCGTTGCCGGGGCTGAGCATCATCACTTCCTCCCATTCACAGAGATTGAGGTAGCCGTCCTTTTCTTCGCCACGGTAGCTCAGGAGGGCGTAGCGCTTGCCCACTTCGGGAATGAAATCAGAGGGGCGTTCGAGCAGGCGCAGAGGGGTCTTCGGTGCGTAATGCGAGGCGAGTTGACCGGGGGCGGCGGTGGCTTCATCCACGACGCTGCGTGAGGCGTAGCGCACCTTGCCGTAGAGTTTCAAATCTTCCGCCGTGATGGGGCCCGGGCGCACGATGGTGATGAACATCTTCGGGCTGCCGGGCTCGATTTTGATGATGGTGGACTCCAGTCCAAACATGCACGCACCAGCATCAACGATGAGATGGATGCGGCCATCGAGCTCAGAAAGTACGGCACTGGCGGACGTCGGGCTGATGGAGCCGAAACGATTCGCACTGGGGGCGGCAATGGGTTTGCCGAGATCGGTGATGACGCGGCGGAAGATGGAGTTGGAACTGACGCGTACGGCGACGGTCGGCAGCCCTGCGGTCACGAGATCAGGCACGATCGGCTTCTTGGGCAGCAGGATCGTGAGAGGGCCGGGCCAGAAGCGTTCGACCATTTTCTTCAGCGTCGCAGCGATCTCCGGCGGCACGTCAGCCACGAGATCAATTTGCTCCTTGCTGGCCAGATGGACGATGAGCGGGTCAAAGGTGGGGCGTTCCTTGGCTTCAAAGATTTTCGCGACGGCTTCCGCATCGAGCGCGTTTGCCGCGAGGCCATAGACGGTTTCCGTCGGCAGTGCGACGACTTCACCCTCACGGAGCAGACGAACGGCTTCATCGACCGCCTGGTGCATGAGCGGAGGCTGGTCGGTGGGCAGAACGGCGGTGACGTAGGTGGGCATGTGGTGGGATGGAAGCGAAGGGGGACTGAAAACTGAGAATTGAAAACTGAAAATTTTAAATTGATCCAGAAGCAGAATGTGATGCGGAAAGTCGGGACGATATTCGGGCGGTTTGGCTCAGGACATTTTGCAGTTCTCAGTTTACAATCTCTGAGCGCATTAAGAGCCGAGGGCACCACTCAAACAACACATTTACATCGCCGGAGGAACCGCCCCCCCTTCAATCACCGCCCAGGCGTTGTGATTGTGGATGGATTCGTAATTTTCCGCCTCAACACGGAACCATGTGATGCGTGGATGCGCCTTGGCTTTCACGGCGATGTTGCGCACGAGGTCTTCAACGAAAACAGGATTGTCGTAGGCAGCTTCGGTCACGAATTTTTCGTCTGGGCGCTTCAGGACACTGTACAATTCGCTGCTGGCACTTGATTCCACGAGTTCGAGGAGGTCTTCGATCCAGACGGGTTCGCTGAAACGAATGGCGAGCGTGACGGTGCCACGCTGATTGTGGGCGCCACGAGCGCTGATGGCCTTGGAGCAGGGGCAGAGCGTGGTCACGGGCACTTCGACGGTGAGGACGAAGTCGGTCTTGTCCTTGTCCGAGTTCACTTCAAAAATCACACCGTAGTCGAGCAGACCTTCTGCGCCGGTGACGGGGGCCTTTTTGGCGCGGAAATAGGGGAAGCGCATCTCCACGTGCGCCTTGTCGGCATGAAGCTTTTTCATCAGCTCATGCGGCATGGCGACGATGTTGGAGACGGTCAGCTCCGTGCCGTGGGCGTGCAGCACCTCGACAAAGCGGCTCATGTGCGTGCCTTTGAACTGGTGCGGCAGATCAACGGCCAGAGAAACGGTGGCGACGGTGTGCTGCACTGCGGCATCACGGTCGCGGATGCTCAGGGGAAAACGCAGACTGCGCACGCCCACGCGGTCGATGGGCAGACGGCGGTCATCGCGTTCGTTTTGCGTGTCGGTAAGGGCGGACATGGGCTGGAAATGAAACTTCCCACTGCCGCGCATGCAACAGTGGGAAGCAGATCAAAAGATAACCTTTACGGGCAGATCCCGCAAATCAAGGCATGAGGTTCACAGCGCGGGAGCGCTTGATCTCGCGGACGACCACGCGATGCAGCCATGCTGGAAGACCGGTGATGCGGCGGGGGATGAGCTTGCCGGATTCCGTGGTGAAACGGGCGAGCAGCTCAGGATTGGTGTAGGAAATCTTTTCCACCGGGATGCCCACACGACGACGCGGCATCTTGCGATTCGCGCGACGGAAATTGGACATGCGTTCTTTGGTCTTCGGTTGCATGGCAGTCTGGGGTAAAAATTAGCGGGTTTCGCGGTGAAGGGTGCGCTTCTTCATGAAGTGATTAAACTTCACCTTCTCAAGACGGCCCGGAGTGCGGACGCTTTTCTTGTTGCGCGTGGTCACGTAGCGGGAGGGCGGCATACCTGCGGCTTTCGCTTCGGTGCATTCAAGGGTGATGATTTCTCGCGGC
>NCCR01000083.1 GCA_002279765.1 Verrucomicrobia bacterium 12-59-8
GTGCCAGTAAAGTGAAGGAACTCAGATTGCAGTTAGACACCCGGATTTTTCCGCTCAATATCCTTGCCGTTTCATCGGGGTTTGTTAACAAATCGACCCACAGCAGGCATTTTATATGAAGTTCACCATCAGCAAAGAATCCTTCCTGGACGCCATCAACCAGGTCCAGCACGTGGTCAGTTCGCGTACCACGCTCGCCATTCTCTCCAATGTGCTGCTGAAAGCGAAGGACGGGATGCTCGAACTCACCACTACAGATCTTGATGTCGGGGTGACGTGTTCGGTTCCTGCCGAAGTCGATGAACCGGGTGCGACCACTCTCCCGGCACGCCGTCTGGCCACCATCGTCCGCGAACTGCCGGCGGAGGAAATTGAAGTCAAGGTTGATGAAAAAAACGTCGCCTCCATCCGCAGCGGCCCCAGTTATTTCAAAGTACTGGGTCTCACCAGTGAGGAGTTTCCAGCGCTGCCCCGTTTTGATGATGCGCGTGAATTCAAAATTGAGCAGCAGGTGCTGCGCGACTGCCTGCGCAAGACCAGCTATGCCATTTCCACGGACGAAACGCGCTATGTGCTCAACGGCATCCTGTTCTCTTTCAAGGACAACGCCCTGACGATGGTCGCCACCGATGGCCGCCGCCTGGCCATGGTCGAGCAGGAGCTGGAATTCCCGCAAAGCCAGGAGATCGACATCATTGTGCCCACCAAGGCCGTGAACGAACTCTCCCGGCTGCTGGGAGATTCTGGCGAGGTCTCCATTCGTGTCACTGGTTCCCAGGTTGGGTTTGATCTGGGGGAGAGCCTGCTGGTCAGCAAGCTCATCGACGGCAACTACCCGAACTACCGGCAGGTCATTCCTGGCGAGTCCAAGGAACGCATTCCGCTGGAGCGCGAAGCCTTCCTCCGCGCCATCTCGCGTGTTTCCCTGCTGGTCACCGAAAAGTCGAACTCGATCAAATTCATCTTTACGCCCGGCAGTGTGGAAATTGTGGCCACATCTCCAGATGTGGGGGAGGCGCGTGAAACGGTGGCCATCAACTACAAGGGTGCGTCCATCACCATCGCGTTCAATCCGGAATTCGCGATGGCCCCGCTGCGCAATCTAAGCGCCGACGAGGTGCATCTGCATCTCATCGATGAAATCAGCCCAGGCGTGCTGCGCAGCGGCACGAATTTTCTTTATGTGCTGATGCCCATGCGAGTGAACGCTTGATATTGCCGATTTTTCCCCCACTGAACCCGTCATGAAACGTCTCCTGCAGGCTTCCTTGCTGATCGCGCTCGCCACCGGCCTCACTGCATGTTTTTACCCGAATCCGCCGCCACCGCGCGGAGGGCGTGGGCGCTCGCTGGATGTTCCGCCTCGCTTTGGTGTCCCTCAGGAGCAGACCCAGTATTTCAACGAGGTGAATATGGGCGATCCCAATGCTGCAGCCGTGCAGCCCCCCAATCCCAACGCCCCGGTGACGGGTGACTACGTCACTCCGCCGACTACGACTGAAAATACGCCGCCGCCAGTGTCCATGCCCCCTCCTGCGGCACCGACTCCGCCTCCAGCTCCTGCCGAAATCCCATCCGCCACCCGCATCACCGGCAAGCCGGGCTTTGTCAAAAGCCCGTTTGATCCGAATGGCCAGGCCATTGATGTGCGTGACTTCCAGCCGGGCCAAAAGGCACGCTGCCCCTACACCGGCAAAATCTTCCGTGTGCCTTGAGCCTTTGAGCTGATCGCTCCATCTCCTGCTGCCGAACTGAGCTTGGTGTCTGTCAGCCTTGTTCATCCTGCCTGAGTCTGGCGGCACGACAGGAGGGCATTTTTTTCTACACTTCGTGTCCGTCGAACGTTCCATTGCCATTTTTAGCCCTGGCCTGCTGGGCGGATCTCTGATCAAAACAATCCAGCAGCGCATGCCTGGCGTGGAGGTTCGGGTCTGGGCCAGACGCGCCGAGGCGGTGGAAGAAGTCAAATGTGTGCTTCCCGGCGTCACCGCCAGCACCGACATCGCCGCTGTCATCCAGGGCGTTTCGTTTGCGGTGCTGTGCATGCCGATCCAGCATATGCCGGGAATTGCGCTGCAGATTGCCGCCTGCGACCTGGCGGATGATCTGATCGTCACGGACGTCGGCAGTGTGAAAGGCGGGGTTGTGGGGGAACTGGAGGCCATTTTTATGCCCACTAGGGCGGCCTTTCTCGGCAGCCATCCCATGGCAGGCTCCCAGCACACCGGCCTGGGGCACTCGCGGGGGGATCTGTTTCATCAGACCGCCTGCATTTTGACGCCGACCACGCATACCAGGCCGGAGTATCTTGGCAGACTGCGCACTTTTTGGGTCAAGCTGGGCTGCCGCATCCAGGAAATGACGCCGCAGCAACATGATCGCTGTGTGGCGCGCATTTCGCACTTACCGCATTCCATGGCGGTGCTGACGACTCTGGCTGCCCTCAGCAAGGACACCCGGGTGCTCGACAGCTCCGCTGGTGGCTTTCGTGACACCACCCGAGTCGCCAGCGGCGATCCCGACATGTGGGCAGGTATTCTCATGCAAAACCGCACGGAGGTCATGGCCGCCCTGCAAGATGTCTCTTCTGCCCTGCGAGAGCTTCTTGAAATGCTCCAGAGTATGGACGAAGAAGCCCTCCGCCGTTTTCTCGCCCAGGCCAAAGCCCTGCGCGACCTCCTCCCGGCGGTCTGAAGATCATGGCCAGCCTCAAGTCGAAGAAACTCAAAAGCATTCCCGCCGAAATCACCGTCCCCGGTGACAAAAGCATCTCCCACCGTTCCGCGATGTTTGCCGGACTCGCGAAGGGCACCACCATCATTGACGGCTTTCTGCCCAGTGAGGATTGTCTTTGCACCGTGCATGCCATGCAGGCCCTCGGCGCCACGATGGAGCCGCTGGAGGAAGCGGAAGGCGTTGGTCTCGTCAAACTGGCCATCACCGGGAACGGCATGAAACTGAACGCGCCAGATAAGCCCGTCGATTGTGGCAACTCGGGCACCACGATTCGTCTGCTTTCCGGCATCCTCGCCGGGCAGGACTTCAAAACGGAACTGTTTGGTGATGCTTCACTTTCGAAGCGTCCGATGAAACGAGTGGCTGATCCTCTCGGCCAGATGGGAGCGATGATCACCGGGCAGGGGGAGAAAATCTGTGCTCCGCTCACGATTACCGGCGCTCCATTGAAATCGATTTACTACAAGCTGCCCGTTGCCAGTGCGCAGGTGAAAAGCGCCATCCTGCTGGCGGGACTCTATGCCTCGGGCAAGACGACGGTGGTGGAGCCGGTGGCCACTCGCAACCACACTGAGCGCCTCTTCACGCACTTCGGCATCAAATGGCTGCGTGAGGACGACTGCGTCAGTGTCTATGGCGGCCAAGAGCCTCAGGCCAATGACATCATGGTGCCGGGAGACATTTCCAGTGCTGCGTTTTGGATGGTCGCAGCTGCGGCTACGCCCGGAGCCCAGATCACCCTCAACAACGTCGGGCTCAATCCAACCCGCACAGGCGTGATCAACGTGCTCCTGCGCATGGGTGCCCTGGTCACCAGTTCCGAAACGCACTCCGACGGTGAACCGCGTGGTAACATCACCGTGCGCGGTGGCGATTTGAACGCCACGGTGATCGGTGGGGCAGAAATCCCCAATGTCATCGACGAATTGCCCATCCTGGCGGTTGCCGCTGCGCTGGCTCGTGACAAGACGCTGATCCGTGACGCCTCTGAGCTACGAGTGAAGGAGACCGACCGCATTGCCGCCGTCGCTTCCAATTTGCGCCTGATGGGTGTCACGGTGACCGAGCACCCAGATGGTATGGAGATCGAGGGCGGGGCCAAATTGCAGGGAGCTACGTTGCCATGCTATGGTGACCACCGGATTGCCATGGCTTTTCTCGTTGCAGGGATGTTTGCCGAAGGCACCACCACGCTTGAGGGGACCGAATGCATCTCCACCTCCTATCCTGGCTTTGAGCGACATCTGGATCTGTTCCTTCTCGGAGATTCCGGTGCACGTCCGATTCCGGTCATGTCCACCGTCCCTCAACCGCTGGTGGATAAAATGAACCGTGCCAAATCATGAATGCGGCACATTCCGTGATCACGATTGATGGTCCGGCTGCCTCCGGCAAAAGCAGCATCGCTCGCCGGGTCGCGCAGCGCCTGGGCCGCACTTATGTCAACACCGGCAACATGTACCGCGCCATGACCTGGGCGGTGCTGCAAACCGGTGTGGACCCTCGTGATGCCGAAGCCGTGAGTGCCGCTGCCGCAGACATTGTCATCGAATTTCCCATCGTTGAGGGGAAAACGCAGGTCTGCCTCTCCGGGCGCACACCCACAGAGGCCGAACTCAACAGCGATCCCGTGAATCGTGCGGTGTCGTTCATTGCCAGCGTTGCTGAAGTTCGTGACCGTCTCGTGGCTGATCAGCGTGCGCTCGCCGCCATCGGCCCGCTGGTCATGGAAGGGCGCGACATTGGCTCGGTAGTGTTTCCCGACAGTCCCCATAAAATCTACATTGATGCCAGCGAGCAAGTGCGTGCCAGTCGGCGTGGCGCCCAGGGGCTATCTGATCAGATTGCTGAACGTGATCGTATTGACAAACAACGCAAAAACAGTCCGCTGGTCATTCCGGCGGGTGCCATCGTCATCGACAATTCCCATATCACGCTCGATCAAGCCGTTGAACAGGTGATCTCGGCGCTCCAACTGACTTAACCGCGAACGGAAATGAACTTCTCCTACTGGCTCGGCCATCGCTTATTTGGCGAACTTGTTCGTGGATTGTTTGATTTTCGCGTGGTCGGTGCGGAAAAACTCCGATTCTCCGGTCCTGCCATCATCGCCTGCAACCACGTCAGCTTTCTCGATCCGCCGTTGGTGAGTATCGCCTTTGATGAAGTTGTCTATTCCTTTGCTCGCAAGACGCTCTTTGATCATCCGCTGGGCGGCATGATTCTGCGCAGCTGGCAGGTGCAGTCTGTTGATCGTGACAAACCTGACGCAGGCTCACTCAAGGCCACCATTCGCCTGCTGCGCGCTGGTAGGAAGGTGCTGATGTTTCCCGAAGGCACACGCAGTTACGATGGCCTGCCACAATCTGCCGAGGCCGGGGTGGGTCTCTTCATAGCCAAAGGCAGGGCACCGGTACTACCGGTTCGTCTCTTCGGAGCCTACGAGGCATATCCGCGAGGTGCCAGAACCCTGCGGCCAGCGAGGATCACGCTCGTCGTCGGCGATCTCTGGCAGCCAGATTTGAAAAGCTACACTGAAACTGGCAGAGAACTTTATCAGACCCTGGCAGATGAAGTCATGCATCGAATCACTGAGCTGAGAGTATGATCGGAAAGTCTGTTTTTTTGCATTTGAGTTTGATGAGCAGCCTTGCAAGAAGGGTTTTCCGGCTTCATGCAGCAGCGATTCATTGGAAAGCCGGATGCTGTTTGGGATTTCAAGAAATTCCCGCAGATTTTGTTACAGAACAATCTTCTTCTGTTTAATCTTATGCGTGTAATGGAACAAGGTCTGCTTTAACTTTGGCCTAAATCTTCTCTCGTCGTATTTGCAATGTCCCAGCTCCGATCTTTGATCGTGAAAACAGTTATTCCGGTCAAATCGCAACCATCAGCGTCTTCAAACGCAGGACTTGGGTGTGAAGAATTCAACCCGGCGGGTGGTCCGTGGCTGGTGAGACAGTCATTTATGCGGGCAGAAACGGTCTGGCTTTCCTCACTGCTGGGTGCCTATTTTCCTTCACTTCCGCGTGTGCTGGACATCCTTAATGAGGGCACGCAGACGAATGTTATGCTCGGCACTGCACCTGGAGAAGCGGTGCGGCAGTACTGCAGCCGGGTTGGGCCGCTGCCGATCGGCATCGCCTGCGTCATGGTGTGGCGGCTGGCGGTGGAGCTTGAGGCGCTGGAGTCCTTCCTGCCTGAAGCTGTTTCTTTTGTTGATCCCTTGAACTGCCGGGTGGGACTATGGCAGCAGGATTTTTTACAGCTCTTCGTGGACCGTTTTGAAACGCGTCCTATTGGGCGTGCCGAAATTGCCTCCAGAGTTCTGCAGGTCTATGCCATGCTGATCAATGGGCATCCGACTGAGCCCATCAGCGCCGCCGTGGCGGCCAAAGTGCCGTCATCTTTGCTGACGCACCTGCGGGAGTGGCAGATTTCAGGAAGTACAATGCTGACGCTGGGGCAGATCAAAGGTCTGATGTTGATGGCAACCGCCGCCGTGACGCGCGGACTGCGCGGCTCGAACATGATGTCGCAGCTGTTTGCCAATGAACGCTGGCACCCACTGCTGCCATCCACTCGGTCCACCCCGCGAATTTATGGGCGCTCGGAAGGATCGCGCATGCCTGTCATTTCCGTTCGTCTTTCCCGCCTGCTGGCCCATCGGAACCGGCTGACTGAGGTCGAAGTTTTAATGCTGCACAACCGCCTGCGCGAGCAGGCGACCGCTGTCCCTGTGTTGGGTCTGGCGCTAGACCCAGAGCACATACTCCTGCGCCTCCCAGGGCTTCGGGAAAGCGCGAATGATTCCAAAATGCTGGATATCCGCCTCGACAGTCTGCCGGAATTTACGGTTGCTTTGGAGTCTGCCAGCGAATGCCTGTCATTGGGGCGGTCTCCCGTCGTCATCCGGGAAGCGGTGGAACCTGGGAAACCATTTTCGGATCTGCGTGGAGATATTGATGAACAGCTCAGCCGACTTTGGCAGACGCTGCAGGATGGTACGTTCAGCCTGTCCGGCTATAATATGGAATCTATTGGCAATCGTGAGCTGCCGGGACAGTTCTTTTGTTATCTGGGGAATGCATTCCAACGCACGGGCCGTGTCGTCGGCCCGCAGCCATCCCACGCCGGGTCTGCCTCTCCGGCTGCACCTCGCACACCGGAATTGTCACCTCCGCTTCAGGATGCTGAAACGCAAATTCCCTTGGTGGATGAAAGTGTGAAATCACTTTCCATTTTTCCTTTTAACCAATCCCTCGATAAGCTACCGCAACACCCTATGAAGATGATCCTTATCACCGCTGGCAGCGGAGGCACCGGCAAGAGCACCATTGCCCGCCTTATCTACGAACTTGCCAACTTTGAAACGCGTGATGATGTGGCGATGTTTGATTGCGATGCTCTGGGCAATAGGGACTTTCAAAAAATTTCACCCAGTAAGATCGAATCCATGCCCATCGACAACATCGATTCCATGCGTCGCATCGTGGAAACGGCGATGGAAGGTAAGCTCGTTCTCGCCGATCTGCCTGCGAGTTGCCAGGACATCCTGGGCCGTGATCTGAATCCTGAAATCATTCAGAGTCTGCGTGAGGATGACGGACTCCACTGGCTGCCTATTCATCCAGTCACGGCCAAGGCCGCGACCTGGCCCGCCATCAAGCAG
Organism: Verrucomicrobia bacterium 12-59-8; assembly: GCA_002279765.1. The sequence goes on from NCCR01000083.1 coordinate 7,409, forward strand.
TGGCGCACATCCATCTTCGGTGAAGCCCCCTCCATTGTGATCGTCAGTCTAAAAGATGGTCCAGTCTCCTCTGAACTGCTGGATGAAATCGTCCGACCGCAGGATCTGGTATTGCGCATGCCGGTTCTGGATCAAAGCCTCGCCGCTGCGCTGGATGCCTCGAACGCGACGTGGTTGGATATTCTCGAAGGGCGTGTGGCGGACAGCCACCGCATGTTTGGCAATCCGCTGGTGAAGCGCCAGTTGCGCTTCAAGCGCAAGGAGTGCGAGGACGCCCTCTTCCCCCTGCTGCGCCGCATTATTAAAGACCCGAGCACAGCGGGTTGATCGCAGGCTGAAATGCAGCCGCTCACTGCTCGCGGCATTTCACGTCTCTCAGTTGCAGATCGAGCGCTGTGCCTGACATCTGGATTTCCATCAGGGACAGAGCCAAAGACGCAAACATCAGGATCAGGCTCACGCCGAACGTGATTTGTCCTTCCGTCTGCCGCCCAAAGAACAGCAGCGTCGTGCTTGCTACGCAAAACATCAGGCTCAGCACTCCCATGGTCTGCATGTGCTTGATGATCTGAATGCGCTTCCGCAGGCTGCGAATCTGCGCCAGCAGCACAGGTTCCTGCGTGGTCTGCCAGTTCGCATGCAGCCCGCGAACCACGGCTGCCAGCCCGAGGAAGCGGTTGGTGTAGGCCAGCATCAGCAACGAGATCGCCGGAAAGAGCAGGGAAGGGGTGGAGAGGGGAAGTTCTGGCATTGTCATGGCTCGCCCCTTTCACAGGTCAAATCACCCGGTCATTCCCGCCGTCCACAGGGATCTGAGCACCGGTGACTTTTGCAAACAAGGGGGAGGCCATGGCGCTGACCATGTTGCCGATATCCTTGGATTTGATCTCCACTTTCATGAGGTTCTTCGTCTTGTACTCCTCGATGGTCATGCCGTAGCGCGTGGCGCTTTTTTGCAGAGCTTCGGGGGTCCAGAGCTTGGTGTCGAAGACGGCGTCGGGGTGGACGATGTTGACGCGGATTTTGTGCGTGGCCAGCTCAAGGGCGGCGACGCGGCAGAGCTGTGTGAGCGCGGCTTTGGAGCATGAGTAGGCGCTGGCGCCGGGGCCGGGGGCTTTGAAATTGCGGCTGCCGACGAAGATGATGCTGGCATCGATGCCCTGCTTCACAAAGGGGATGACCTTGTTCATCAGCTTCTGATGGCTGGTGAGGTTGATCATGATCGTACGATCCCAGTCGCCCTGTGCCATGGCATCGAGATAGTCGTTCTTGGGGAAGATACCGGCGTTGCTGACGACGATGTCGATGCCGCCGAACTCACGCACGGTGAATTCGATGGCGTCCTGCACCGGTTGGTCTTCGGTGAGGTTCACCACGATGCCGATGCCGCCGATCTTCTTCATGATGTCGGGGATATCCTTGTCGATGTCGAGACCGACGACCTGCGCGCCCTGCTCGGCGAGGGATTCAGCAATGGCGAAGCCAATGCCCGCCGCACAGCCGGTGACGAGGGCGACTTTGCCCTGATGCACCTTGCGTGCTGGGCCTTTGCGCAGTTTGGCCTGCTCCAGATCCCAGTATTCGATTTCGAAGATGTCCTTTTCTGGCAGCGGCTCCCAGCCACCGACGGATTCGCCAAGCTGTACCGTCGCAGCCGTTGATTCGGAGATGTCGGCGACGATCTTGGCGTCCTTCAGGGTGTCGCCAAAACTCACGACACCATGATTCGGCCAGATGGCGAAACGTGGGGCCGCATCCAGCATCGTCTGGCCGCTGGCGTGGCGATTGAAGTAAGCCGCATAGTCGTCGGCAAACTGTTGCACGCTGGCCTCGAGGTCATCGCCGATGAATGCCGGCACACGCTTGGTGCGGATGCTGTGATCGGGGGTCAGGGGGCCGCGTGTGCCGAAATCAGCCACGTTGGCGAGATTTGCATATCCCACGGCTTCCGGCGACGCATTGAGACGGGCGATCTGCGGGCAACCACGACGTTTGGAGACGGCTTGGCGCAGTTTTGCCAGGGCCAGGAGGTCTTCTGTGGCCGCAGCTATGGCTGCTTGGGCGCCTTTTTGGGCGAGGTAATCTTCCACCATCGTCACCATCTCAATGTGCAGCTCGTAGCTTTTACGCGCATCGTCATCGAAGGTGAAAAGGCCATGCTTGAGCAGCACCATGCCCTGGATGCCTTCCTGGCGGAGATCGCGGCCTGCGATGAGGTCGGCGATGGTTTTGGCCAGAATGAAGCCGGGCATCACATACGGGACGATGATGACCCGCTTGCCATAGATCTCCTTCACACGGGCTTCGCCGTCGGCGTTGCAGGTGAGGGCGGAAATGGCGTTCGCGTGGCTATGATCGACAAATTTGAAGGGCAGGATGGCGTGCAGGATCGCCTCAATGCTGGCGGCGGGCGCATTGGGGTTGGTCATGGCGGCACGCTGCTGGAGCACCATGTCCTCATCACTCATCGTGGCGAGTTTGGACATCTTGATCAATGCCTCCATGCGCACAGGGGAGAAGCCAGCACGCTCAATGGTGGCCAGATCCCAGCCGCTTCCTTTGACGTAGCAGAGATCAACGGAGTCGCCGAAAAAGTCCCTTTCCGTGACCTTTACCGAGGTGTTGCCGCCGCCGTGGAGGACGAGGGAGGGATTGCGGCCGAGCAGACGGGAGGTGTAAACGCGTTGCCCGAGCAGATCGGTGCCGAAAGTGGCGGCTTCTTGGTCGTTCCAGAGGGATTGCATGTTGGGAAATTGGGAATGCCAGACTTCCGATGGATGCGTCCCTGTGCAAGGGGATTTTCCCTCTCAACGGGGGGCAAGCTCACGGCTTCTCATCTCTCCCAGCGTCCAATCATATTCCCGCACGAGCTGATCCACCACGTCTCCGCTGCGCATCTCCTGCGGCAGGACTTCCCAGGTGTAGGTTTCCATCTCGATGTGCTGACATTTCGTGGGATTTTTGGCCAGCCAGTCCATCGCGCCGATCAGGTGATCGCGGGTGCTGTCAAAGCCGCCGCCGGGCTGGGCATGGATGGGGATATGGAAATGTACGCGCCACTCTTCCCCGAGGCTGTTGGGATTGGCTTGAGCGAACTGCAGGGCATCGGGCAGGTCCTTGAAGCGGCGGAGGGGTTCGTCCTTGCCGTAGCTGGCGATGACCTGATGGAAATAGACAGGTTCATCGAAGGAGGGGAGTTTCGCGATGTTTTCAGGCGTGGGCTTGAGCTTGAGGGCGGAGCTGAAGTGGAGCTTGCTGAGGCGGATGCCTGCGCCGGTGATGCGATCGAGGGCTTTTTGCGCCTCTTCGAATTCGATGGCGAGGTGGCAGGTGTCGTAATTGAGACCCACGAATTTGAAAAAGTCCAGGTCACGCGGATTGCGGTCGAGGTAGAGGCCGAAAAACTTGAGCGTCTCACCGCTGGTCTCAAACAAGCCGAGGGGCTCCGGTTCGAGACCGAGATGCAGGTCGTGACCGCTCTTTGTGGCGAGTTTTTCGATGTGCTCGCGGCACAGACGCAGGTTGGTGAAAATGGCCTGTAGCTCATCCGCGCCGACGCCGAAGGTTTTGTGGGATCCGGGCAGCGTGCTCACGCTGCCGCTCACGCCGGGTGGCAGCAACTTAGCGAGGATGTCGAACAGCAGGTTGGTGTAGTCGAGCCGTTCAGTGGTGCTCCAGTCTGGCTTGAACACCTGTTCTTTGACGCGGGTGCCGTGGAACGAGCCATAGGGGAAGCCATTGATGGTGAAAACGTAGCAGCCATTGGCATCCAGCCAGGCTTTGAATTCGTCGATTTTCCCCGGCGCACTGAGTTCCACCGCCGCCTGCTGGCTGAGACGCAGGCCGATGCCGTAGGGCTTCCCGCCGCTCACGCGATCCTTCACCCGGAGTGTGTAGTTCTTGAGCCCGCCCCAAGTCTCCTCCCATGTTTCGCCGCGGTGGATGTTGGTGCAGTAGCCGAGATGGATGCCGTGGTTGAGAAGCATGATGCTCAGTGCTCAGCGCTGAGCACGTCGTCAAATGAATCGTCGGACAACTTGGACGAGACACGCCAATCAGCACAAAAAAGCGGGCGTCTGGTCAAGACGCCCGCTGTACTACAAAATCTGTTTTCTGCCGAATTAAGGAATCGGTTTGATGAAGATGTCCTTGTAATACGTGGTGCTCTTGGGGTCGTGGCCCTGGATGGCGATGGTGCCTTCGCTGAGCTTGCGGCCGGGCATGTTTTTCAGTTCCTTGACGGGATCCCATCCTTCGGGCTCGATGAAATCGACGGTGGTCTGGCCATTGACAGCGAGGGTGATGTGCTTGCCTTCGACCTTAATGGTGTAGTCAAACCATTCGCCATCTGTGCTTGGTGCGAGTGGCACTTTGATGTGCTTGCCACCTTCGGGTTCTTTCTGGCCTTCGAGCAGGGCGAGGATGTTGATGACGCCGTAGAGGCTGCCGGTTTTCTTGGGGTCGGTGTGGGTGCTGTTGACCTGGCACTCGAAGCCTTTGTCCGGCCAGCCTTTTTCCTGATACTGGGTGTGGAAGTAAACGCCGCTGTTGGAACCCGGGGTGGTCTTGACCTTGAGCTTCAGTTCGAAGCTCTGGAACTTGGCTTCACCGTTTTCGCCGACGTAGAACAGGTGCGCGCGTCCGCCGCTGACCTTGAGTTCGCCATTTTCCACGGTGAAAACTCCGGGGACTTCTTCGTTGGACTTCCAGCCGGATAGGTCCTTGCCATTGAACATGGAGATCCAGCCGTCATCGGCGGCCTGGGCGGAGGTGAATGCGAGCGCCGCTAGGGCGGTAAGTGTGAGTTGTTTGAGCATAGAGGGAACGGTTTAACGTTAAGTCGGAGGGGTGTCTAACGAGTGAACTCGAAAGACCAGCTCTGAAATGGTGGGAGTTAGCGCATCTGCCGCTGTAAGATAGCTCTCAGCTGGCCTTCTTGGCCTTTTTCACGGCTGGCGTGGCGCTGAGCTGTCCTTCAATGGTCGCCTTTTTGACGGCGGGAGCGCTGAGATGGCTTTCGAGTGATGCGTTGGTGACGCCGAGGAATTTGGCGGTGCGGTCGGCATCTTCACTGAAATGACGGTAGGCCAGGCGGGAAAGCTCACGCTCCACCCAGGGCAGCAGCTCAATGTCAGGGCTTTTTTCCGCCACGCTTACGAGCATGCTCAAAGCATCACGCATGCGGGTGACGGTACTCGAAGGGTCCATGTGACGGGCACCTTTGCTGCCGAGCGGGATGTCAGAGGGCAGCAGCACGTCGGAATTGCAGAGGGCGCAGGCGCGCTGAATGGTGTTTTCCAGTTCGCGCACGTTGCCGGGCCAGTCGTAGGCGTCGAGCATGTCGAGCGCATCATCGGTGAATCGCATCTGCGGCCCGCGGCGGCGGGCCGAGAGGCGGTGGAGGAAGAACTCGGCCAGCGTGCGCACGTCTTCGCGGCGCTCACGCAGCGGCGGAATGTGGATGCGCACGACGTTGAGGCGGTAAAACAAGTCTTCGCGGAAATTGCCCTTCGCGACTTCGTCTTCGAGATTTTTGTTGGTGGCGGCGAGCACGCGCACGTCAGTCTTGAGCGTCTGGTTGCTGCCGACGCGGGAGTACTGGCCTTCCTGCAGCACGCGCAGCAGCTTGCTCTGCACGGCGAGCGGCATGTCGCCGATTTCGTCGAGGAAGAGCGTGCCGCCGTCGCACTGCTCAAAACGTCCGACGCGCTGATTCACCGCACCGGTGAAAGAGCCTTTTTCATGGCCGAAGATTTCGCTTTCCAGCAGGTTGTCAGGAATAGCAGTGACGTTGATGGCGACGAATTCCTTCTGAGCACGCGGGCTGAACTTATGGATGGCACCGGCGACGAGCTCCTTGCCGCAGCCGCTTTCTCCGGTGATCATAACAGGGGCGTCTGAGCGGGAGACACGACCAATGAGCTTGAACACCTCCTGCATCGGCGCGGAACGACCGATGATGGTTTCCTGAATCGATTCGGTTGGCACCTCGGCGGTTTGGGCGCGGGTTGCCTTGCGTGCCTCGATGGAGGTGAGGGCGCTTTCGACGACGGTGCGCAGTTCGTAGGGCAGGCGTTCCTTGCCGAGCACATCGTAGGCACCGAGACGCATGGCCTCGATGACGTGGCTGGTTGTGGCCGTGCCGCTGAAGAGGATGACCATCGATTGCGGATCGGTCTGGCGCAGGCGCTTGAGCAGTTCGATTCCCGTGGTGCCGTTCAGGCGGACCTCCGACAGCAGCAGGTCGGCCCGTTTTTTGACGTATGAGGCCAGGGCATCTTCGCCCCGCTCAAAAGTGCTGATGGAAACGCCCGGCGCTTTCAGATGGGCGGCAGCCCATGCGAGGAAGTCGGCATCTGGATCCACGATGATGAGGTGGGTGTCCGGGTTGTCTGGCATTAGAGCGTTTTTTTTGGTTGGAACTGCGTTATCGCAGCAATTGGTGGGGAGGTCAACATTCGTCACACGCCACCGAATCGGCGGTGGCGCTGGTGGAAGGCGCGGATGGCGGTTTTCAGGTCTTCCTTGGAGAAGTCCGGCCAGAGCTTTTCAGTAATGTAAAATTCGGTGTAGCTGACCTGCCAGAGCAGAAAGTTTGACAGCCGCATTTCGCCGGAGGTGCGGATCAGGAGGTCAGGATCTGGATAGTAGCGCGTGTAGAGATGTTTGCCGAACATTTCGACATCTATCATGGCCTTGTCGAGGTGGCCGCTCTCCACGCTCTGCAGCAGGCTCTTCACGCCGTCGATGATCTCCTCCCGACCACCGTAGCTGAGCGCCAAAATCAGCGTGAGCCCGGTGTTTTGCGCGGTCGTTTCGATGCAACGGTGCAGCTCGTTCTGGCAGGACTGTGGCAGGTCATGCAGGCGGCCGATGGCCTGGAGGCGGACGTTTTGCTTCATCATCAGCGGCAGTTCGCCGCGCAAAAAGATCTCCAACAGCTTCATCAGTGCCTCGACTTCGCGTTTCGGGCGCTTCCAGTTTTCGGAAGAAAAGGCGTAGAGCGTGAGAAATTCGACCCCGATTTCGCTGCAGCCTTCCACCACCCGGCGCACGGTATCCGCACCTGCACGATGCCCCTCGGTACGCGGCAGCCCGCGCTCTTTTGCCCAACGACCGTTGCCGTCCATGATCATGGCGATATGGCGGGGGATGGGTTTCAAATCATCATTAGGGCGACTCATGCGAAGGGGAAAATCTACTGCATGCCGCTCTCTGCGCCAGAAAGTTCTGCGTGCGTACTGCTCTTGTGGCGGATTGCTGCAATCAGCTCGCGCAAGAAGTTGCACATGAGTTAAGTTTTTTGCGCACGATGAATCCCGGCAGCACAGCCAGTCTGATTTGCCCGGCCTGCGGCCAGGCTTTTCTCTCCATGCAGCAAAGCATGGAGGGCATGGTGCAGTGCCCGCACTGTGCGCACAATGCGCTGCGCGGCTACTTCGGCACGCAGGCCCAGGTGGCGGGCGTGGCGCAGGTTCGGCGGCGGGTGTCGCAGGCGCAGCCGGTGCAAAGCCCGCCGGCACCCGCACCGCCGCAGGACATTCACGCCGTTTCTCAGCTGGCAGTCTGGCCGGACTTGCAGCCGCCGCTGCCGCCTCTGGCCCCTGCGAACTTTACGGCACGTCAGACGTTGCAGCCTTCGCAGGCGCTGATGCCCACGGGGGCACCGCCACCGGAAGAATTCAAGACACCGCCGCATCTACGCACCTCGCCTTGGCGCAGTGCGTTCATCCTGCTGGCCTTTATAGTTGTGTGCGGTGGCGCTCTCTGGCTGTGGTGGGACAGCGTCAATGCGCTGGCGGTTAAACCAGGCGTGGTCGCGGCACTTACCCCAGCCAAGATGGAGGTGCGGAATGATCCGATTGTTCCCAAAACGCAGATCGCCCGTGCTTTGATTCCGGCTCCAGATGTCGGGGCTGTCACAGCGGACACGAAAGCGTTGGTCACGGAATTGTTCGCCGCTGATACCGCTGAACGCCGGGCTGCATGCATTCAGGATGCTGAAAAATACAGAGCAGAAATCGAAGCCCAGTTTGGTGAGACAGGAGCGAAAAAAACCGAGCTGCGGCTGCTCTCGCGCATTCCCGGCATGCCTCAGACGCTGCCGGGTGGCCAGCCGGTGCCGCTGTTCAAGCTGGTGACCTCGGCGTGTGCCAATGGCGCGCTGATTCGTCTCGAAACGGGTGCCGACGGCAAGCGACGCATCAACTGGCCGCTGCTGTTTGAAACGCATGCCGCGACGCTGGTCGCCTTTCAGAAACAGCCGGTGGCTGAAGCTGCATGGTTTCACGTCGGTCTGCGGCCCAGCCATGGCCTGGATATTGCAGCGGAATTGCGGCCCAAATACATCACCTTTGACGTGCAGGTGTCGGCTGGCAGTGATCCTCATTTCGTGGCGTGCGTCGAGCGCGACACGCCGCTGGGGCGCTTCTTGGATCGCGAAACCGAATGGGGGAAGTCGTATCTCGCGCGCCTGCTCGTGCGCAGACTCGACATTCAATCAGATGCTCCTTGTCTGCTGGTGATCGACTGTGAAGGTGCCCCTGAACGCTGAAGAGACACAGGCTATTCACCTGTGTCTCCACATGTTGATTAACTAAACCCGCCCGGCTTTATGAGTCCTTTGGCGGTTCGCTGGAGCGTTTCTCATCCTCGCGGGCGAGTTCTTCCAGCGTCATTTCGCGGGGCGGCACATCCGCCGCATCTTCATCAGGCATCTGCGAGCTTTGGTCCTCGCCATGGTCTTCGATGTCAGAATTTTCGATCTCGGGCGGTGGTGCGGAGGGTTTGGCGGCAGGGGCCTGGTAGTCGTCCTTGTCATCTTCGTCATCATCACCGGACGACCATGGATTGTAGTTCTCGTTGTCCCAGTCGTCGGCGCCTGGTTTCTCCAGTTCCTTAGGTCTCATAGAGCACATACAGAGGACCGGCCAGCACCAGCATGGTGAACGGATCAGGCGTGGGGGTGACAACTGCCGCGAAGATTGCAATGGCGACGATGGCGTAGGAGCGCGTGGTGCTCATCAGCTTGTAGTTCAGGAAGTCGAGCTTCACGAGCACCATGACAATCACTGGCAGCTCAAACGCGACGCCGAAGAGCAGGATGAAGCGCGTGGCAAACTTCACGTAGCCATCGAGCCTCCAGCCGTTGGACATGCCCAGGCTTTCATTGAACGTGTAGAAGAATTCCAAAGCCTTGGGCAACACCACATAGAAAGCGAAGCAGGCTCCGAGCAGAAACAATCCCGCGCCAATGCCAATGGCGGGGAAGATGGCCTTCTTTTCCGCCGGCTTTAGTCCTGGCAGGATGAACTGGAGCAGGAAGAAAAGCAGCAGTGGAAACGCGAGGATGACCGCCGCGATCAAGGACAAATTCATCACCATGAGGAAGCCTTCCTGTGGCGTCAGAATTTGAAGCATGGCCTTGAGTTCTTCCGGCGTTTTGATGACGCCTGTAGCCCAGAGCGGATACTTGATGATCTCGAAGAGCTTGTCGTAGAAGCAGAACGTGACGAGCGTGGACACCAGCAGCGTCATAGCGATGCGCACGATCATTTTGCGCAGGTCTTCGAGATGATCGAGAAACGGTTTTTCCTCGTCGCCTTTGCCGCCGAGGTTCATGGCGACTTTTTCGCGAACTTTGAAGACTTTTTGAAGAAGGCCGGACCACATGGGAATGAGAGGGGGGAAGGGGAGTTGCGGGTGCGTAGGACTACGGCAGTCCTTGGGCCGCGATCCGCGCGTAGAGTGCCAGCGTCAAGGCGTTGGTGATCGCATTGGCAGCAATCATCCCACGCAGTTCTCCCGCGCTGACAAACCGCACGTCGCTGATGTGTTCGCTTCCATCCGGTTCAGGACGGCTGACGACACACACGGGCTTCGCCGTAAACAGATAAACGATCTCGTCGGTAAAACCTTGCGAAGGAAAAAACCAGCCGAGGGATTGCAGGGTTCCCAGATCAGGGTGGAGGGCGCAGCCACACTCCTCACGCAGTTCATTCTGAATGGTGTGGATGATGGACTCACGGGTCACTGCGGTGTCGATCTGACCGGCGGGGAATTCCCACATGGTCTGCATCACAGGCAGGCGCTCCTGATGAACCAGAACAAAACGACCGTCCTCCAGCATGGGGGCGATGGCCACGGCGGCCTTGCGCTGCACCACCATCCAGGGCACTTCGGTCTTGCGGTTCGGTGTTGTAAAAAAGGATTTTTCGACGCCCACGTGCGGATTGGCAAACAGCAACTCGCTGCGGGTCTTCTGCCAGCCGGATTCGGCCCCGGGGGTGTAGAGTTCAAAATCCGGGATCTGCATGCCGGTCACTCTGGGGTCAAAGCTTTGCGCCAGCGGGCGAGCTGCGCTTTCACATTCTGGGGCGATGGTGCGCCGATGCCCTTGCGGGCCGCCATGGCGGTTTCCAGGTTTAAGCAGGCGGTCACATCGGCTTCGAAGGCGGGCGAGAAGCGCTGGAATTCTTCCAAGGTCATGTCACCGAACGAGCGCTGCTGTTCGATGGAGTACGCGACGAGTTTGCCGATGACTTCATGGGCCTGACGGAACGGCACGGCGTGATTGACGAGGTAGTCGGCCAGATCTGTGGCCAGCAGCATCGGATCGCTGGCTGCGGCGGTCGTATTGGCCCGGTTCACGTCCATACCGGTGATCATTTCGGTGAACACTTTCAGCGCGATGTCGATGGTGTCGATGGAGTCAAACAGGGGTTCCTTGTCCTCCTGCAAATCGCGGTTGTAGGTCATGGGCAGACCTTTGAGCAGGGTGAGAATGCTCATGAGGTTGCCAATCAAGCGCGCGGATTTGCCACGGGTGAGTTCAGCGACATCTGGGTTCTTCTTCTGCGGCATCAAGGACGAGCCGGTGGTGTGGGCATCGCTGAGGGAGACGAAGCCAAATTCGGCGCTGGCCCAGAGGATCACGTCTTCGCTGAGGCGGGAGAGGTGGACTCCGAGGAGGGAAATTGTGAAGAGCAGCTCGGCGACGAAATCACGGTCGCTGACGGCATCCATGGAGTTCTGCGTCACAGAGGCGAATCCAAGCTGCTGCGCCACGAATTCGCGGTCGATGATGATGGTGCTGCCTGCCAGAGCGCCGGAGCCGAGCGGCATGACATTGAGTCGTTTGCGGCAGTCCGTCAGCCGGTCAGAGTCACGTGCCAGCATCTCGACGTAGGCCAGCAGGTGATGGGCGAAGAGGACAGGCTGGCCACGCTGGAGGTGGGTGTAGCCGGGCATGACGGTATTGCCACCGCGCTCAGCACATTCGATGAGAGCCGCCTGCATGGCGGAGATGAGATCGAGGATGCGGTTGATTTCAGCCCGGCAGTAGAGACGCACATCTGTGGCGACCTGGTCATTCCGGCTGCGGGCGGTGTGGAGTTTGGCACCGGCGGGGCCGATGCGCCGCGTCAGCTCCGACTCGATGTTCATGTGGACGTCTTCCAGCGACTCCTTGAACTCAAAGTTCCCTGATTCGATCACCTGGCGGATGGCCAGCAAGCCCGTTTCGATCTGCTGCTGCTCCTCGGCGGTCAAAATACCCGCTTTGAGAAGTCCTTTGGAGTGCGCGATCGAGCCGGCGATGTCATGGGGGTAGAGCCTCCAGTCAAACGACACGGATTCTCCATAGCGCTGAACGAGAGCGCTGGTTTCCTGAGCAAAACGACCTTTCCACATAATTTCGAGGGCGCGCAGATTAGCGGCTTTCAGAGGCGGTGCAACCACTGTGGCAGGGGGCGAAAATAGGCTGCGCGAGCAGCCCATGCGCAAAATCGGCCCAAAGTACGCATTTGCCAGAATCCTAGTTCTTGTTAATCTCAATCGACGTTCTGCGACAGAGTCTCAGTTGCAGGACCGTTATACTTTCATGCACGCCGCCACCCTTGCTGAACTTCCTGTTGGCACAGATGCCATCGTCCAAGCCATGCCCACCGGGCGTTCGGGGCTGACACGGCTTCGAGAAATGGGCATTGTCCCAGGAACCCGCGTCCGTGTGACGCGTCGTGCGCCGCTGGGCGAACCCATCGAAATCTGCGTGCGCGGTTCTCATCTCTCCATGCGCAATCATGAGGCGGCATTCATCGCCATCTCCCCCGCAGTCGCATGAGCCAAGCCACGTCTGAACCGCCACTCATCGCCATTGTGGGGAACCCGAACTCCGGGAAAACTACGCTCTTCAACCTGCTCACGGGGCTGAAGCAGAAGGTGGCGAACTACCCTGGGGTGACCGTCGAAAAGAAGATCGGCGAGTGTTACAGCCAGCATGGGAAAAAGCTGCGGCTGATCGACCTGCCGGGTGCTTACAGCCTGAATGCCCGCTCACCGGATGAAGCCGTGCTGCGTGATGTCCTGCTGGGGCGCCGACCTGAAACGCCGCGCCCGGACCGGGTGGTGTGTGTGGTGGATTCGGCCAATCTGGAGCGCAATCTTTACATGGTCAGCCAGGTGCTGGAACTCGGCCTGCCGACGATTTTGGTGCTGAACATGATGGATGTGGCGGTGCAGCGCGAGTGGCGCATCAACGCGGCCAAGTTGTCAGAATTGCTCGGAGTCGTGGTGGTGCAAACGCAGGCTGTGAGCGGTCAGGGGCTGATCGAGCTCAAGCTGGCCTTGAGTCGTGAAGACCTTACGCCACCCAAGTGGCAGAGCGCGAAGCTGCCTGAAGGGGTGCGAGTCGCACTGGAACAAAGCCGAGGCCCCTTATGCCAGACGGGAGCTATTCACAGCCGTGCTTCGTTGCTTGAGCCGCTGTATTTGTTGTCCGATCACAATCCGACGCACGATGGCATCGCTGATACGCAGATCGGGCACATCCAGGAGCTGCGGCGTAGCATGGAAGCGAGCTTTCCGGGCTGGGAGGACGAACTCGTCGCCGAGCGTTATCGCAGCATCGAGGAACTGTGCGCGCAGGTCTTGAAACGGCCTGACCAGGAGATCGAAACCATCACCACGAAAATTGACCGCATCCTGCTGCATCCGGTGCTTGGATTCGTGAATCTGCTGCTCGTACTCGGGCTTCTGTTCTTTCTTATTTTCAAGGTTGCTGAGGGCCCCATGGGCTGGATTGAGGCTGGATTCGGACAGCTGGGGACCTGGGTGGAGGGACTGATGTCTGCCGGGGATTTCCGCGATCTCATTGTGAATGGCGTTGTGCCCGGAGTCGGTGGCGTGGTCATCTTCCTGCCGCAGATTCTCATCCTGTTCTTCTTCATCGGCATCATGGAAGACACGGGCTACATGTCGCGTCTCGCGTTCATCATGGACTGGGCGATGAGCAAGGTGGGACTCAACGGCAAGTCGTTCCTGCCCTTCCTCAGCTCGTATGCCTGCGCCATTCCCGGCGTGATGGCTGCGCGCACGATCGACAGTCCCAAGGACCGACTGATCACCATTCTCATTGCGCCGCTAGCTTCCTGCTCAGCGCGTTTGCCGGTGTATTCCCTGCTGATTGGGGTGCTGTTTCCGGTGGGGGAAGTCGGTGCGCTGACTCAGGCGGGCATCATGCTGGCACTCTATGCACTGGGCACGTTTGGTGCGTTCTTCTTTGCCTGGTTGTTCAACAAGTGCGTCATGAAAGGCGCGGCGAGTCCGATGATTTTGGAAATGCCATCTTACAAGATGCCCGCGATCAAAAGCATCCTGCTGCATGTGTGGCAGCGTGCGCGCATGTTTTTGGTTCGTGCCGGAACGATCATCATGGGCATTTCCATTATGATCTGGGCGGCTTCGACTTATCCGAAGACCGACTCTGAGGACAAAGCGCTTCAGCTTGAAAACAGCTTTGCGGGTCGAGCTGGTAAACTGATCGAGCCCGCCATTGCTCCGCTGGGATATGACTGGAAGATCGGCATCGGGCTCATTGGCAGCTTTGCCGCCCGCGAGGTGTTCAATTCTACGATGGGCGTCGTGTATGCGGTGGAAAGCGAAGATGACGACAACTTGACGCCGTTGCGCGACAAACTTGCCTCAGAGCGCCGTCCTGATGGCCGGGCCGTTTACACACCGCTCGTCTGCATCAGCCTGCTGGTGTTTTACGTCTTTGCGATGCAGTGCGTGAGCACCATCGCCATCGTGAAGCGCGAGACGGGCAGCTGGAAATGGGCGCTTTTTCAGCTCGGATACATGACCGGTACGGCGTACGTACTAAGCCTGCTGATCTTCCAGATCGGCACTGCGCTGGGCTACTAACCACTTCACCCTATGAACGCAGACTCTCAATCCATCGCAGCAATGGCGGTCGTGCTCATCACGATCACGCTGTTCATCGTCCGCTCCGCCAAGCGCCGGAAGAAACCGGGCTGCGGTGGCAGTTGCGGCTGCGGGAAATGAGGCACAGAGTGCGGCACTGCCATGATAGCGATTGATCTCTGTACGTTCGATCCTGGTGTTGCCGCCAAATCGCCTGCGGCATTTGCTGCGGTGGTCGTGGATTGTGTGGAGGCCTCCTGGGACAACGGGGCAGATCTCGTGCTGCTGCCGGAGTTCACCTGGGTGGGGCTGGAGCCGCTGGTGGAACCTAAAACTCTCCAACGGGTGGCCGAGGTTTTTTGGGGGGAAGTCCTGCCGGCGCTGAAATCGCTGCTGATCCGTCCCGGCAAGGCGGTCGTGCTCGGCACGGTGCCGTTCTGGGATGCAGAACGCCAGGAATTGCGCAACCGGGCGCCGATCCTGGTGGAAGATCGAATCCTGCACCAGGACAAGCTGCATCTGACGCCGTGGGAGTCGGATTTTTCGCCGGGTACCGAACTGCACCTGTGGGAGTTTGCCGGGCTGCGCTTTGCGGTGGTGATCTGCCTCGACATCGAGATTCCTGAAATCAGCACGCGACTACGTGGGGCTGGGGTGGATGTGATTCTGGTTCCGAGCGCCACGGAAACGGTGCTGGGGGTCGAACGGGTAGATCGCTGCGCCTCAGCACGCGCAGTGGAACTGGGCTGCATCGTCGGCGTGTGTCACCTGACGGGTAAGGCTGACGCCGGGTTGATCGATGAGAATGTGGGCCGCACGGCTATTTATTCTCCTTCACAGGCGGCGTTCCGCGATGCTCCAAGGTGGAATGAGGCTGAAATCCATGAGAGCGGCATCCACAAGCAGCGGTTGACGCTCGATCCCAAACTCCTACAGGTCATGCGCAGGATGACTCAGGAGACAAATCCGTCGTTATTGAAAAAAATGCCAGCCTTCGAACTGGTGCAGGCCTGATCTTTGCCACGGCTCAAGCCTTGGCCTTGGACCTGGGGGCGGCATGGCCCGCGACTTTGGTGTCGGATTTCGATCTGGATGACTTCGACTTGAGTCCAGGTTTTTCAGTTTCAGGTCCAGGCCCGCTTCTTTTCTCCCTCGGAGGGCAGGATACGCGCCACTTCGAGCGGCTGGGAGGCAAGTGTCGCGGGGGAATTGAGAGCAGGAGAACCGTCAATATCATCCGTAACTGCGGCAGGTTTTTCTTTTCCGCTAGGCGGCAAGGGACCTTTGGTGATGACCACCTTGGCTCCGATGTTTACGTTGTTGAACAGATCTACCACATCCTTCATGCCCATGCGCACACAGCCATAGCTGGCCGGTTTGCCAAGCCGGTTTTCTTCGGGCGTGCCGTGGATGTAAATGTAACGGTGGAAGGCGTTTTTGTTGGTGGTTTCCATGCCACGCAGCCAGAGAATGCGCGAGACAATAGGGTCACGTCCTGGAGCGTTAGGTTTGAGCACCTCGCCGTTCCAGCGGCGGCTTTTCAATACTGCTCCAGCAGGCAGGCCCTGGCCAATTTTAGCGATGACCTCGTGCTGGCCCAAAGGCGTCCGGTTGCTGCCCGTCTGGTCGCCGAGGCCGAATTTCGAAGTTGAGATGACGTACTGCTTGGTCAGTTTGCCTTCGCTGTAGATGCCGAGCTTTTGATCTTTGACACTCACCACCACATCACCTTTAGGCGGCGTGGTGCATTGACTGAGCGCTCCAGCTAGGAAGACCCCCCCAATTGCCTTGCAGAGGCAGTCAGCTAAATGGGGGTTTTTAGAAGTGCGGCTATAAAGCAGCATGGGCCAGAAGAATGATATAAACTAAGATGTTCGCAACTCTGAACTATTACTGTAATAACGTCAGTAACCAAACATCTATTTCGCAAGACCCGTGCCATTTGCGCGATTGATGCTTGTTCTACGGAGCAGCCTGCCACTCTTTTCTCCACTTTTCAACCCCCGCCAACATGGACGAACCGTTTCTTTTCATCCGCCCTTATCAGGACAAGGACCTGCCGCAACTGCGCCAGATCACTGTGGCATCCTTTGGCAGCGTCGCCCTGGAGCAGATGCTGGAGCACAAATTTGGCCTCTGGAATGAGCGCGACTGGAAGGTCCGCAAGGCCAGCCACATCGACGACGACGTGGCGCTGTGCCCTGAGGGATGTTTCGTGGCCGAGCGCGGCGACGAGATTCTCGGTTATATTACCACCCGGCTGGACCGCGTCAATGAGCGGGGTCGCATTCCCAACGTCGCCGTGGTGGAAAGCGCCCGGGGTTTGGGGCTTGGCCGCCGCCTGATCCAGCACGCGCTCGACTACATGCGGGCGGAGGGCATGAAGCTGGCTCAGATCGAAACCATGGCTTCAAATGCCATCGGCCAGCACCTTTACCCGAGCTGTGGCTTTGAGGAAGTCACCCGTCAGGTGCACTATGCAATGAAGCTCTGACCCCGTTCGTTGGATGTCTGCGGGTTTGCATTGTCCCCCAAACTGGCCGATAAACCCTGCCTCCTACCTCTAGAAACGCTTGTGACCACCCCACGCAGACCCGAAAACGCCCCGAAGAAAACCTCCCTATTCAGCCGCTTCAAGGCCGGCCTGAAACGTGTCATCGGCGGAGGGAACAAAAAGGAAGCGGCTCCGGTGCCTGCCAAAGAGCATGTCCATTCGAAAGATCACCATCCCGCCGCCATTCACGCACACAAGCGTACGCATGACGATAAGCCCCGTGAGCACACCCCCCGCCCGCCGCGTGAAGCCCGCCCGCCCCGCGAACGCAGTGAACGTCCGGAACGTGACGGCCGCCGTGGCCCGCCGCGTGGTCGTGACCGTGATGACAAGCGTCCGCCTCGTGGCCCTCGTGAGGATAAGCCCGAGCGTGTAAATCACGCGCCAGTTGCCGCACCTCCGCCTCCCCCCGTTCCTGAAGGCCCCTATCCGGAGGCTTTTGAAGTGCTCGGTCTCTCCCCGGCTGTGCTTGCAGCCGTGCGTGAAACCGGCTACGAAAAGCCCACGACCATTCAGGAAAAATCCATCCCCATCATCCTTACCGGCAGGGATGTCGTCGGAGCTTCACAGACCGGTACCGGTAAGACTGCAGCCTTCGCTCTGCCCACGCTCACCCGCATGGGTGCCCCTGGAAAATTCCGTGTTCTCGTCCTCGAACCCGTCCGCGAACTCGCCGCGCAGGTGGTCGAGCAGTTTGAAAAATACGGCAAGCACACGGGCCTGCGTGTACTCCTCGTCCACGGTGGCGTCGGCTACGACAAGCAGCGCAAAGGCCTGCAGGAGGGCGTCGATATCGTCGTCGCCACTCCCGGCCGTCTCCTCGACTTCATGCAGGAAGGCATCGCCGACCTGCGCGGCGTAGAAGTTCTGATCCTCGACGAAGTCGATCGCATGCTCGACATGGGATTTCTTCCCGACGTGCGCCGCATCGTCGAAAAAACCCCGCCTGCGCGCCAGACACTGTTTTTCTCGGCCACCATGCCGCCGCAGATCAAGAGCCTCGCGGATTTTGCCCTCAAAGACCCCGAAAGCGTCGAAGTAGGCATCCGCTTCTCCGCTGCGGAAACCGTCAGCCATTACATGTATCCGGTGGCCAGCGACCAGCGCATGGAGCTCCTGCTCGCCATCCTGAAGCAGACCCATTTTGAGAGCGTCATGATCTTCACCCGCACCAAAGTGCAGGCTGACCAGATCTACTCCGCGCTCAATCAGCTCAACGAATACAAGGTTGCCGTCATGCACTCAGACATCGGCCAGAGAGATCGCGAACGTGCCCTGCAGGGTTTCCGCAACGGCGAATTCGAAATCATCGTCGCCACTGATCTCGCCGCGCGCGGTCTCGACGTCAGCGGCGTGACCCACGTCATCAACTACATGGTCCCCGAGCATTCGGAAGACTACGTCCACCGCATCGGCCGCACCGGTCGTGCGCAGAAAGAGGGAGATGCCTTCACTCTCTTCGCCGCCGACGAGCTCATGAACGTGGCCTCCATTGAGCGTCTCATCAGTCAGAAAATTGAGCGCCGCAAGCTCGATGGCTTCAGCTACAAATATACCACCGCACTCGACGATGAAGACCGCGCCCGCGCCATCCTCACCGGCCGGAAAAAGAAGAAGCGGCGGTAAAGGGCATCATCGCTCAGGCTTTCAGCCTCTTGGAATGCAATACTGGTGACGGCATTCCCGGACGGTGCATGAGAGAGCGCCGTGAGCATCAGCTGTAAGCTGATCAGCACGCGTTTGATGAGCGAAATTCAAGCCATTATGGCAGGTTCTCCCCTTGCTCGAAAGTGATGGGCTTCGACGGGGTGAGGGCAGCCCGCGCGCGCTTGAAAAAGCGATTGCCCAACGCTGGCAGGGCACTTGGTCCTCCAAGCGCCATGGAGCGGCCCCAGGATCGCCTCCCGGAAATCAGTTTCGCAAAACGCTACAGGTGATGTCTGCGAGGAAAAAAGGGCCTACGGCAAAGCGTCAGCCCCAAGTGATTTTCGTTGAGTCTCGACGCTGCTACTTCTGAAACACCTTGTCCTTCGCATTGCCGCCGCTGACGAGGTAAGCGACGAGATTGAGAAGTTCCTCCTGATTCAGTGAGTTGATGAGGCCGGGCGGCATCATGCTGACTTTGCGGGTGCCCTTCTTGGCGATGTCGCTTTCGTTGATGGCCATGTGGTCATTGGGGGCAAAGGGGTTGGTCATGATGAAGACCTTGCCGTTTTCTTCGACGACGATGCGGCCGATGATGATGCTGCCGTCCTTCTTGGTGATCTCGTGGCTGTCATACTGGTCGGAGATGACCTTGCTGGGATCGACGATGTTCTCCATGAGGTCGCGCATGGTGTAGCGGTTGCCGACTCCGGTGAGGTCGGGGCCGATGCTGCCGCCATCTCCATTGAAGCGGTGGCAGGTGGCGCACATGATGCTGCGATACATGTCTTCGCCGTTTTTGAAATCGCGGCCTTTGAGCCCGTCGGTGGTGAGGGCGACGACTTCATCGACCGTCCAGTTTTTGCCGGGGCCTTTGGGGGCGACGTAGTTGGGGATGGAGGTGCTGGCTTCGACCTTGTTGCTGAGGGCGTCGAGCGCGGCGAGTTCTTCCTGGGGCGCAAAGGTGGCGAGGGCGTCCTTGCGGATGTTTTCGATGAAGCCTTTGAAGCTGTTCCCGCCCTTCCAGGTGCGGGCGCGGGGGAACCAGGAGAAGAAGGTTTTGCGATGCTCAGGGTTCCAGCCTGCGGTGGCGTTGCGAAGTGCAAACATGTAGCTGATCTGCTGC
>NCCR01000003.1 GCA_002279765.1 Verrucomicrobia bacterium 12-59-8
CACGACATGCACGGCCCCCGCATCGGCCCCGATGGCCGCATCTACTGGAGCATCGGCGACAAAGGCGTCAACGTCACCAGCAAGGAAGGCAAACACTTCTATTACCCCCACGAAGGCTGCGTCCTCCGCTGCGAACCCGACGGCACCAATTTCGAAGTCTTCGCCCACGGCCTCCGCAACGTCCAAGAAATCGCCTTCGACAACTACGGCAACCTCTTCGGCGTGGACAACGACGCCGACCTCCCCGGCGAGCGCGAACGCTTCGTTTACATCACCGAGCGCAGCGACTCCGGCTGGCGCTGCAGCCATCAGTACCAAAAAGAACACAGCCGCTGGATTCGCGACGGCATCTGGCAGCCCGCCCATCCCGGCCAGCCCCTCTTCATCACACCCCCGCTCGCCAATTACTCCAACGGCCCCGCCGGATTCATCCACGAACCCGGCACCGCCCTCGGCACCTCCCTGCGCAACCACTTCATTCTCGATCAATTCCCCTCCGGCCAGATGACCGCCTTCCAGGTCGTCCCCTCCGGCAGCACCTTCAAAATGCAGAACGAGCGCCTCATCCACTCCGGCCTCATGGGCATCGGCCTCGCTCTCGCCCCAACCGGCCAACTCATCATCGCCGACTGGGACGGCGGCTACCCCCTCGATCAAAAAGGCGCCATCTGGTTCGCCGACGACCCCACCGGCAAAAACAGCACCGAGCGCCAGGAAACCCAAAAACTCCTCAACTCCGAACTCGACGCCACCCACCTCTCACACCCCGACCAACGCGTCCGCCTCCACACCCAATTCACCCTCGTGAAAAAAGGTGATTATGCCCTGCTGCAATCTGTAGCCACCGACAAAAAGGCCACCCAACTCGCCCGCATCCACGCCATCTGGGGTCTCGGCCAAGGCCTCCGCTCCAACAAAGTCGAAGCCACCGCTCTGACCCCGCTTCTTGCTGAATCCGACACAGAGATCGTCACCAATGTCCTCAAATCACTCGGCGATGTCAAAACCAGCGGCACCCCACTCGTTCCACTCCTTTCCCATCCCTCCCAACGCGTGCGCTTCCACGCCGCCATTGCCCTTGGCAAGCTCCAAGAATCCACCGCTGTCCAAGCCTTGCTAAAACTTGCCACCAAGGAAAGCGCCGATCCCTACATGCGCCACGCCATCGTCACCGGCCTCGCCGGATGCGCCGATGAAGCCACCCTCGCCTCCCACGTAAACGACAAACAGTCCCTCTGCTGCCTCCTTGCACTCTCCCGCCAAAATTCGCCACGCGTTGCCAAATTCCTCCAAAATTCGACCCTCGCCGCCGAAGCCGAACGCGCCATCCACGACGACGCCGGCATCCCCGCAGCCCTCCCCGCCCTCACCCACCGCCCCACCAGCCGCGGCCTCAACGCCTGCCTCCGCCTCGGCATCGCCGAACCCATCATCCAGGCCGCACTGAAGCGCACCCCGTTGCAAGCAGAAGCACTCGACACCCTCCTCACCTTCACCCATCCCCCACGCCTCGACCACATCGACGGCATGGCTCACCAAACCCTGCCACGCGATGCCAAAGCCTTCGCCAGTTTGCTACAACCCCACCTCGATGCCCTCCTCGCCATTCAAGACGGAGAACTCAAAACCAAAGCCGTCGAACTCCTCACCCAGCTCCAGCTCCAAGTCGCCGCCCCCGTCCTCCAGCAGATCATCACCGATGCCACCGCACGCGCCTCCTTGCGCTCTGAAGCGCTCAAACTCATGGCCTCGCAACACGCTGCCACTCCCGAGTTCTCCGCAACCCTCGACCTCTCCCTCGCCAAAACCTCCCCCGCCGAACTCCGCCGCGAAGCCCTGCGTCAACTTTTCACCCACCAGCCCAACCGCGCCATCACCGAAGCCGCCGCCGTCCTTGCCAACGCTGACACAACCTCGCAACAACTTGCACTTTCTCTCCTTTCCACGTCCAAAGACGACACCGTCATCACCCAGTGGCTGGATCGCCTCATCGAGAACAAAGCCCCCGCCGCCATCCAACTCGACATCCTCGAAGCCGCCGCCACCCGCGAAAATTTGCAGGCCAAATGCGCCACCTTGCAGCTCAATTCCACGGAACTCCTTGAAGGTGGCGATGCCACCCGCGGCAAAGACATCGTCACCAACAACCTCGGCGCCAACTGCATCGCCTGCCACACCATAGAAGCCAAGGAAGGCAGCCAGGTCGGCCCCAATCTGAAAACCATCGGCAGCCAAAAAGACCGCAAATACATCCTCGAATCCCTCCTCAATCCCCTCGCCCAGATCGCCCCCGGCTTCGGCCTCGTCTCCCTCACCACCAAGGATGGCAAGGCACTATCCGCCGTTTTGGAGAAAGAAGACGCAAAACAAGTCATTTTGAAACTCCCTGATGGCAAAACACAAACCATCCCCCGCGACCAAATCGCCACCATCACCCCACCCATGACCGTCATGCCCCCCATGCTCGGCATCCTCACCAAGCCGCAAATTCGTGATGTCGTGGCGTATCTGGCTGCATTGAAGGGAAAGAAGAAGTAATCACATCGGCCCCGGCGGTGGCTCCTTTTCCGGCAGGGTGATCAGCGCCATGGCAGGTGTACTTGTCCCTTTGCCGAGGCGTCCGCTGTAGAGGTCGATGGCGCGCTTGGCGATGATGTCGATCACGGCGGGTTGCAGGGTGCGGGCGGCAACGTTGGAGACGGCCATGCTGGCCCACATGATGGGAGAATTGAAGCGCAGCACCTGCCAGTAGGGCAGCAGGCGTTTGTACCATTTGTTCGCCGTCTGCACTCTCTCGTGCTTGGCGATCTTGTGGGTCATTTCCCAGGTTTTCAGTGCTGTGCTTGCACTGACATCCACAAGGCGGCCGATGGAGCGTGTTTGCAGAAAATCAGCCACATCCATAGCGGCAAGATGCACGGCGCGGGAGAACTGGCTGAGCCCGGGGGCGAGCAGTGCCTCCTGTTTGCCAGGATGGTAAATGGCCGCAATTTCGCGCACCAGTTTCGGCACTTCGTCCACCAGCGGCGGCAGCCATTCGGGGTTCAGGTTCTTCTGCCAGCGCACGCGGTTTTTGCAGGCTTCGACGGCCGCATGGGCTTTTTCATCCGCCAGACCGCATTCGGGATAGACATAACTTGCCAGAGCATGCTGTGCCGCGCGCAGATCGGCGGCGAAACGCAGGAGCTTCCAGATCACGATCGACGCAGCGCCGACGAGGACGCCGGCAAGAAAGGTCATGATGTGGCCCCAAGGCATGCTGGTACGGGAGAGCACCGCAGGCCGGGTGTCAAGATGACGAAAGTGGCGAGACAGCCCGCTTGCGGCGGCGGGATGACACGCCATAGATGGGCTCCACACCATGTCCTCCATTTTCGAACTCTTCTCTCTTCAAGGCAAAACCGCTGTCGTGATCGGCGGCACCGGCGAACTCTGCGGTGCCATCGCCGAAGGCTATGCATCTGCAGGTGCGGAGGTAGTGCTTGTCGGACGGGATCAAACGAAGGCCGACAAACGCCTGGAGACCATTCAAGCCGCAGGTGGACAGGCCTACTTCGTTTCCGCAGACGCCAGCCGAAAAGCAGACCTGCAAATTTTGCTCGATCAGGTGCTGGAGCGCTCCGGCGGCTGCGACATTCTCATCAATGGTGCCGGCGTGAATTCAGCGACCCCGTTCCTCGACATCCCCGAAGAAGAATTCGACCGCATCATGACCATCAACACCAAGGGCGTCTTCCTCGCCTGCCAGGTGTTCGGCAAATACTTCGTGGATAACAAGATCCCCGCCTCCATCATCAATCTCGGCTCCATGTCCGGCCTGCTGCCGCTGAGCCGTGTGTTCACCTACTCCATGTCCAAAGGTGCGGTGCATAATCTCAGCAAGAACCTCGCCCGCGAATGGGCCCCTCTCGGCATTCGCGTGAACACCTTGGTACCCGGCTTCTTCCCTGCCGAGCAAAACAAGAAAGTGCTCACCCCCGACCGCGTTGCCAAGATCATGGGCCACACGCCGATGAACCGTTTCGGCGAAGCCAAGGAACTCGTCGCCGCAGCGCTGCTGCTAGCGGGTGCGGGCAGCTCATTCATTACCGGCCATGAGATGGTCGTGGATGGCGGGTATTCGTCGCAGACGATCTGAGGTTTTAACCCCTCGCGATAGAATCGCAAATTTAGCCGCGTATAAGCCAGAGGTAAGACCTCTAACCACATGGCTTTTTCATCCATCAAACCGCAGCGCAGCCTTGTTGAAGAGGTGTGCGCACGCATTGCATCTGAGATTCGGGACGAAGGTGGCCGGGGGAATGGGTGGCTGCCGCCGGAACGAGATCTGGCGCTGAAACTTGGCGTTAGCCGCCCCGTGGTGAGGGAGGCGACGAAGAGGCTGGAGCTGCAGGGTCTGCTGGAAGTGAAGCATGGGGTCGGCACCAAGGTGGTGGACAAGCTGCACAAGCCGCTGAACGGCTCGCTGGCACTGCTGATTCCCGATGATAAGGAGCGGCTGCGGCAGCTCATCCAGGTGCGCTTCATGCTGGAGCCGGAGAATGCGAGGCTCGCCGCCGAAAACGCCACGGCGGTGCAGATTCGCAGGTTGCGCGCGGCTTTGCAGGAGCTGGCGGAGACGCAGGATTTTGAGACTGCGGTGGAAGCTGACATGGCGTTCCATCGGGAATTGGCTACGGCGTCGGGAAATCAGATTGCCAATCTGCTGCTTCATTCGCTCTCTGAATTGATTCAGACGAGCCTCAAGCATGGTTACAGCCGCACCTCGACTGACAATGCCGTACGGCAGCATGCGGCAGTGCTTACCGCCATTGAGAAACGCGACCCCGCAGCCGCCGCCAAAGCGATGCGCGAGCATCTAATCACCGCCGAGGCCGATCTGGCCCTGCCAAAAGCCAAGAAAGCCGCCTGAGCATGAAATCACTTCCTTACTTCATTTTGCTCCTCGCGGGCACAAGCGCCCTCTCCGCCGAAACGTATGCAGCCAAGCTGTTTCATGAGCAGGTGGCACCGATCCTGGTGAAGAACTGCGTGGAATGCCACAATGATGTGACGACTAAAGGTGGCCTGAACATGGGCACTCTGGCCGATGTGCTTAAAGGCGGTGACGACGGCCCGGCCATTGTGCCAGGCAATGCAGCCGAGTCATCACTCTACACAATGATTGTGCCGGAATCCGCAGACGATAAGCCGGAGATGCCGAAGAAGAAGCCCGCTCTCTCCACCGCTGAAACCGACCTGATCAAACGCTGGATCGACATGGGTGCGGCGTGGCCGCAGGAAATCGTGCTCAGGGAAAAATCCAAGGGGGATGTCACGCACTGGTCCCTGCTGCCACTGAAGCCCTCCAAGCTCAATTCCATCGACGCGTTCATCACCGAAAAACTGAAGGAGAAAAAGCTCACGATGAATCTGCCGGCGGATGCCCGCACGTTCATCCGTCGCGCCAGCTTTGATCTGACCGGACTGCCGCCGACTCCGGAAGAAGTGGCTGCATTTGAAAAGGATTTTAGCCGGGATCAAACAACGGCGGTTAAGAAGCTGATCGACCGCCTGCTGGCTTCCCCGCGCTACGGTGAACGCTGGGCACGGCACTGGCTGGATGTGGTGCGCTTTGCCGAAAGCCACGGTTTTGAAATGAACCGTGTGCGGCCCAATGCGTGGCCGTACCGTGATTACGTCATTCGTGCGTTCAATGAGGACAAACCTTATGACCAGTTTGTGCGCGAACAGATCGCAGGCGATCAATTGCATGCCGATGAAGGCACGGGATTTCTCGTGGCTGGTTCATGGGATCAGGTGAAGGGCCAGGACCCGGTGTTGCGGGCGAATCAACGAGCGGATGAAATGCATGACCTCGTGAGCACCACGGGCAGCACTTTTCTTGGTCTCACGATTGGCTGCGCGCGCTGCCATGATCACAAGTTCGATCCCATTTTGCAGACCGACTACTACCGCGTGCGCGCCATTTTTGAAGGCGTGCAGCATGCGGAGCGTGAACTGCGTCCGACGGACGCCGAAAAACGCCTGAAGCAGGCGGATGGCATGCGGGCGGAAATCGCGACGGTGGATGCGGCACTCGCACGCTACCAACCACGCGCCCAGCTAACCCGGCGGGTGCTGGTGGATGATGATCTTCCCCCGCCAACGAAGCCGGAGGCCATCGGCTGTGTGCAGATCGAGCAACCCACGAATGGCAAGCCCATCGAATATTCACCGGGCACGGAACTAGGCCAGGCTGCTGATCCGGGAGATGCGACACGGCTGCCCAATCTCGGCGAAAGCTACCGCTACTGGAAGGCGGAGAAGGATGCTGCCGCACAAGATTTCTTCTCCTGGAATCCACGTGTCACGGGCAAGCAGCGCATCTGGCTTTCGTGGGCCGCATGGACGACTCACGCCATGGATGCCCGCTACATCCTCGACCTCGATGGCGATGCGAACACGAAGGACGATCAAAAAGAAATCGCCACTGTGAACCAAAGCAAGTTTGCCGACGGCAGCGGTGCGATCCCCGGACAAAAACGCTGGAGCGGCTTTAAATATGCTGGCACGTATGCACTGACCAAGGACTCCATCCTCATTCTGCGCAGCGGCAAACTCGGCGGACCTACTGTTGCGGATGCGGTGCTTTTTGAAGAGGCAGACGGCACTCAACCTGCATCACAGCCGCATCTGCGCGCGCCGGTGACGCATCTGGCGAACCGAGAGAGCTTTGATGCGGTGAAGGCGAAGTTTCTGCGCTTCACGATCCATGCGACGATCGGCGGGCAACCGTGCATTGATGAACTGGAGGTGTTTTCCGCCGGGAAGCAGCCACGCAATGTGGCGCTGGCGAAGAATGGAGCCAAGGTGACGGCTTCGGATGTGTATAGCGACGGCACGAACCCGATTCATCAGATCGCGCATGCGAACGATGGTCTGTATGGCAACGCGAAGAGCTGGATTTCGAAGAACGCAGGCAAGGGCTGGTTGCAGATCGAACTGCAGCGTGAAGAAAGCATCAGCAGCGTGGTATGGAGCCGGGATCGCGGAGAGAAGAAGGGCAAGCTCTATGAGGATCGTCTCGCCACGGATTATGTGATTGAGACTTCGCTGGATGGGAAAACGTGGCAGGCGGTGGCTTCATCGGCTGACCGGCTGGCTGTGGAGTATCGGGACCGCATTCGCGACATTCCGACCTTGAGCGGAGTCTCTTCTGACAATGCTGCCACGGTCAAGAAACACAGCGAGCAGCGTGCCGTGCTGCAGCGCAGACTGAAGGAACTGACGAGTTTCCCCATGGCCTACTTGGGGAAGTTTGAGCAGCCGGGGCCGACCTACCGTCTGCAACGCGGCGACCCGATGACGCCGCAGGAGGAAATCGCGCCGGGGGCGCTGGCTCAATTTGGCGCGAAGCTGGACCTGCCCAAAGACACGCCGGAAGCCGAGCGGCGCATGGCATTGGCGAAGTGGCTGACCGATCCGCAGAATCCGCTCACGGCACGGGTGATGGTGAACCGCCTCTGGCACTATCATTTCGGCACGGGCATCGTCGATACGCCGAGCGATCTGGGCTTCAATGGCGGCAAGCCGTCACATCCTGAACTGCTGGACTGGCTGGCCGCGCAGCTTATGCAGCGCAAATGGAGCATGAAAGAGATGCACCGGCTGATTATGAACTCAGCGGCTTACCGGCAGTCGAGCACTGCGAATGATGCAGGCATGCTGGCGGATTCGGGCGCACGGCTGCTGTGGCGCTTCCCGACGCGACGACTTGAAGCAGAACCCCTGCGCGACACGATCCTGGCCGTGAGCGGCGTGCTGGATTTGACCATGGGAGGACCGGGGTTCGATCTGTTCGTGCCGAATGACAACTACGTGAAGGTGTATCAGTCGAAGCAGGAGTTTGGTCCCGACACGTTCCGGCGCATGGTGTACCAGAGCAAGCCGCGCGTGCAACTGGATGACACGTTTGGGGCGTTTGACGTGCCGGATGCGGGGCAGATCGCCCCTCGTCGCACCTCAAGCACGACGCCATTGCAGGCGCTGAATTTTCTGAACAGCACGTTTGCCATGCAACAGAGCGAGCTGCTGGCCGCAAGGCTTGAAAAGGAGGCGGGCAAGACGGCAGCGTCACAAGTGAAGCGGGCGTTTCAACTGGCCTACCAACGCGAGCCGAATGCGGACGAACTGGCAGCCTCCACAGAGCTGATTTCACAGCACGGGCTGGCGATGTTCTGCCGCGCGCTGTTCAACACGAGTGAGTTCATGACCCTGTATTGATTCCTGCCATGCAAAACCATCTTCTTTCCCGTCGGAATTTTCTCAATCAAGGCGTCAGCGGATTGGGCAGCATCGCTTTGACATCGCTGCTGGCGCAGAAGGGCCTGCTGGCGAACGACCCCATTCGTCCGCGTATTGATCCGGCGCATCCCTATGCGCCGCGACCACCGCATTTTGAACCGCGCGCTAAAAACGTGCTGGTGATTTTCTGCTCGGGGGCGATGAGCCATGTGGATACGTTTGATTACAAGCCGGAACTGGTGAAGCGGCACGGAATGCCACTGCCGGGGGCCGCGGATTTGATCACCTTTCAAGGAGCGCAGGGAAATTTGGTAAAGCCGCTGTGGGAGTTCAAGCCGCGCGGTCAAAGCGGCAAGATGATCAGTGACCTGCTGCCGAACATCGCCGAATTCGCGGATGACATGTGCTTCATATCGGCTCGGAGTGCGATGACATGCCGGCCTTTGTGGCGATCCCCGATCCGCGTGGTGTACCGCAGATCGGCCCACGACACTGGAATTCGGCGTTCCTGCCAGCGGCATTTCAGGGCACGGCATTCAACGCGAGCAAGCCGATCCCCAATTTGATCCGCCCGACCAGTGTGAGCGAGGCAGCGGACCGCGACACACGCGCTTTCGTGAATCTTCTCAATCAACGGCAGGCGAAGGAGCACCCGGCGGACAGTGATCTGGCGGCACGGATTTCGTCTTATGAACTGGCGGCGCGAATGCAGATCGCCGCATCTGAAGTCGGCAACATGTCGAACGAAAGCAAGGCAACGCTGGATCTCTACGGCGTGAACGACAGCAACGAGACGAAGGCTGGTTTCGCGAAGAACTGCCTGCTGGCGCGGCGCTTGATCGAGCGCGGCGTGCGGTTTGTGCAGCTTTTCAACGGCTCCTACGCCATGGGCGAGGGCGTGGGAAACTGGGACGGGCACAAGACGATCGAGAAACAGTACTCGGTGCATGGGCCGATTCTCGACCAGCCGGTGGCTGGAATGCTGAAGGATCTGAAGGCACGGGGTCTGCTGCAGGACACGCTGGTGGCTTTTGTGACGGAGTTTGGGCGCATGCCGACCTTCCAGAAGGGTGCCAATGGCCGTGATCATAATCCGAAGGGCTTCACGGTCTGGCTGGCGGGTGCCGGGGTGAAAAAGGCCTTCAGCTACGGAGCCACGGACGAATTTGGCTACAAAGCGGCCGAGCGCGTGAGCACCATTTACGACCTGCATGCGACGATTTTGCACCTGCTGGGAATCGACCATGAGCGCCTGAGCTACTACAACAATGGCATCGAACGGCGGCTGACGGACGTCCATGGACATGTGCTCAAGGACGTGCTGGCGTGATCCTGCCAGTGAAAGATGGGGGAAAAATCGTTTGATTTCCTTTCCAATGTCTCCACCATGCCCCTCCCCAAAACCTGACCCCATTCCCGTACCCGTATCATGGCAGTTGTCATCCGTCTCCGTCAAGAAGGCCAAAAAGGCCGTCCAGTCTTCCGTATCGTCGCGGCTGACCAACGCTTCCCAAAAGAAGGCCGTTTCCTCGAAATCCTCGGTACCTACGATCCTCAAAAGGGCGTCAAAGGTGCAACCGTGAAACTCGACCGCGTCAATGCCTGGATCTCCCAAGGAGCCAAGCCCTCCGACACGGTCAAGAGCCTCATCAAGCACGCCGCTGCCGCAGTTCCAGCATAAGCTGCCATGGACGCGCCGGAAGCCCTCCGCGAGTTCCTTTCCTATGTGGTGGCGAATCTAATCGACCACCCGCAGCAGGCGACGATTGCCATTGGCACCAATATTAATGGTGCTGTTGCCTATCGTGTGCAGCTAGCACCGGAAGATGTGCGTCATGTCATTGGCAAAAATGGCATGACGATTAGTGCGATCCGCTCCCTGCTCAACACAGCGGCCGCCAAACACGGGATCAAGATTTCCCTCAAGGTGGGGTCCTCACAAGAGGAGGATGCGGAAGCCGCCACAGTGGCACCGCAATCTGAAGAGTGAGCTGATCACGCCAGCTTGCTGCCCGCCCACCAGCCGAAGGCTGCTGCGGTGACTCCCAGCAGGACGCTGCCTACGGCATTGAGCAGCGCGAGCCAGGAATGCTGGTTCAGCAGCAGCAGCCACGAGTCGTTCGCCAGTGTGGAAAACGTTGTGTAGCCTCCCAGCACCCCTGTGGCGGCAAACAGCCAAGGCCCGGCGCTTTTCTCCTTCATGGCAGGCAGGGCAAAGAGGAAGCCCAGAATAAAACTGCCGAGGATATTGGCCGTGAACACCCCCCACGGAAAGACGGCCTTCGGCAGCAGACGTGCCATGCCGATCACAGTGCCATACCGCAGCACCGCACCGAAGCCGCCACCTAGAAAGACGAGCAGAAGGTTTTTCATACGCGCTTGCCGGGCATGATCATGCCGCAGCCTCCTCGCGCCTGGAGCCGCCGATCGTCTGCGGCGCGATGCGCGCACGCCACACGTAGCGCTGGAACAAAACTTTGACCGAGGCCGTAAGCGGTACCGCCAGGATAGCACCGAGGAGACCACCCAGCAGCAGCCCCCACACGAGGACTGAGGCGATCACCGTCATCGGGTGCAGCCCCACGGCCTCCCCGACGATACGCGGGGTGATGAAGAGGGCGTCAATCTGCTGAACCAGGGCGAAGACGCCCGTCACCACCAGCGGCATGACCCACCATGGGTCCGCAGAAACAAGCGCACTGCCACCCTGCACGGAAGCGATGATCACCGCCGGAATCCAGCACAACGCGATGCCCAGATAAGGGATGATGCCCGCCACACAAAGCGCCAGACCGATGAGCAGGCCGAAATCCAGGCCCACGATCACCAAACCGATGCCCGTGGCGATGCCATTGATCACACTGACAAAAAGCTGGCCACGAAAGAAAGCCACGAGGTAGCTGTTGATCTCGTTCAGACAGCTCACCAACTCGTCTTTGAAGGCGGAGGCCCGCAACGGAAGGTAATCCGACCATTGCTGCTGAATCTTGGCGCTCTCGATCAGGAAATAGTAAAGGTACAACGGCACGATGATGAAGGAGAGAAGAAAGCCAAAGACACCGAGGAAACCACCGACGCTGGACCTGAGGAAGGCCCAGACGATGCCCGGCACTTTGGGCAGCGTCGTCTTCACCCAGTCACCACGCAGTAGGGCCTGAAAGTCGGCATCGGGTCCGTCGCCTCCCTCTTTGACCACCAGAGCTGACTCCTCTGCTCCAGGCGCAGCCGCAAGCGGCGCTGCGTGGGGCAGCAGCTTGATGTCGTAGTCCTTTTCCATCTTCGCTGAAAAATCGACCACCGCCTTTTGCGCCTTCGTATAATAGACCGGGACGCGATCAGCGAGATGGCGAGCAGGATCATCCAGCTTCACCACGATCCACCAGCCCAGACCAAAGATGGCCAGCGTAAACACCCCAAACGCCAGCAGCACGGAACGCTGCCGGTTCAGTCCGCGCCGCTCCAGCCACTCCACGCCGGGCTCCAGCAGGTAGGCCAACACCCCCGCCACGGCGAACGGCACCAGAATGGGCTGCAGAAAGGCCATCACCTGCGTCGCCAGATAGATCAGTCCAATGGCCAGCGCTCCGATGACGGTGATCGACATGGCAGTTATGGCGGCCCATAACGCATTGCGCTGAAAAACGGTGGGGAGATTCTTCATCGTGAGAATGGGGTGCAGACTAGCCAGTCGCCGCAGTTTGGGTACTCCAAAAATGCCCTCAAATTGGACACCTCTGACACACCGCGTATCGTCCTCCACCATGTCCCGCCCTCAACCCCAGCCTGTTGATCCCGCTGAACTCCCGCAACTCGCGCAGACCACCATGCGTGCCGCTAAGTTTCCCATGCTTGCCACGGTGGATGGCGACCAGCCGAGGCTGCGCCCCGTCTCCCCTGTGCGAACGGATGGCTTCACGGTCTATGTCGCTAATCTGCGCCGCTATGGCAAGACGCATGAGTTGGAGGTCAATCCCAAGGCCGAGCTTTGCTACACAGATGATGATCACCATCAGGTCCGCATCACGGCAACGGCAGAGGTCGTCACCGAGCGCGCACTGCTGGAGGAAATCTGGGCTGCCAGTCCCTTGCTGCGCGGCTACCTCGGGAGCATCGACAATCCCGAACTCATCATCTATCGTTTCGTCCCCAACCGGGCACGGTATATGCGAGAGTGGGCCTTGGAGTACTTTGAAGTGCCGCTTGCGGCGCATTCATGAGGCTGCCCTACCGGAGGCGTGTGGGGATGCGGAATGAGTGTTCAAGGGGACTGCCAATTGTGAATAAACCTCATCATTGTGAATAAGTCCTTGCCAGCATCTCCACGCTCTGACACTCTCCGGCAATTACCGTGATTCATTCAAATAATCACATTTCGGGATCGGTACGTTTGGCTCTCCCCCGCGCCAACGAAAAGCTGTCCCCGCCTTTTTCAGCTCAGGCAACCACCCCACCCACTAAACTACCATGGACCGTGACGACCACTCAGCATCGGTAATCTCTTCAGCCATCTCCTCCACCCGCGCCTCCGAACCTGGTCCTGTTTCTGTGAACTCATCATCTCCTTCCACCACCCCCTCCCGACGCCGCCGCACCAGCCCCGTCACTGCTACCAAGACCTTCGTTCTCGACACCAACGTACTGCTGCACGACCCCGCCTGCATCCACCGCTTTGCCGAGCATCACATCTGCATTCCAGTCGATGTGCTCAGCGAACTGGACCGCTTCAAAAACGAAATGACCGAACGCGGCTCAAACGCCCGCGAGGTGCATCGGGCGCTGATGAAAATTTTTGCCAATAAAGGCGCTTCGGTGACCGAAGGCGTCCCAACTGACGGCGGCGGCAGCATCCGCGTGGCGGTCTATGATCCTGCTGAGGCCCGCAAGCACGCCAGCGTGCAGGGGTTTGAGCGTATTTTCCACGATCTGGAGAAAGCCGACCACCGCATCCTGGCCTGCACTCTCTGGCTGAGCGAGCAAGTCTCCCCGCCCGTCATCCTCGTCAGCAAAGACCTCAACATGCAGCTCAAGGCACGTGCCGTGGGCATTGAGTGCGAAGATTACCTGCATGACAAAGTGGAGCCGCGTGAGGTCGCCAATTTCGACATCGCACGCGTCGAGGTCAGCCCGCATGAATTGCAGCGCTTCGCCAGCAGCGGGTGCCTTTCCCTGCCAGAAAACCGCACTGCGGGCATGGTCGTCAATGACTACGCCCTGCTGTCCGCCGGGGACAAGGCCACCATGCCTGCGAAACTCAGCACGAATGGTGAATTCGTCCGTCTGCACCACACACCGGAGTCGATCAAGGTCGGCCAGGGCCGCGCCATCAAACCGATGAACCTCGGTCAGGCGTGCTTCCTGGATGCCCTGCTCGATCCTGAGATCAGCCTCGTCACATGCTACGGCCAGGCGGGCACCGGCAAGACGCTGCTCGCCGTCGCAGCCGCCTTGCAGCAGGTGTTTAGCCGCACCTACCACGGTGTGACGGTGAGCCGCCCCATCGTTGCCATGGGTCAAACCGTCGGCTTCCTGCCAGGATCCTTGCAGGAAAAAATGCGCCCCTGGCTGCAGCCCGTCTATGACGCGCTCGATCTCCTGATGCGGCCCATGGAAGGCACGCAGCAGGGTCCGGCACGCAAGAAGAACCGTTTCATGCCTGAACCGCAGCAGCAGATCGCCGCGCCTGCTGCGCCATATGATCCGCTCATTCAGCAGGGCGTCATCGAAGTGGAAGCGCTCTGCTACATCCGTGGTCGCAGCATCCCGGACCGCTTTTTCATCCTGGATGAAGCGCAGCAGCTCACACCGCTGGAGGCCAAGACCATCGTCACCCGCATGTCACGCGGCTCCAAGCTCGTCCTCGTCGGCGACCCGGCGCAGATCGACAACCCCTACGTGGACAGCCGCAGCAACGGCCTCGTGTACACGCGCCAGCGCATGCGCGGCCAGACTTTCGCGGCACACGTTCCCTTGGTCAAAGGAGAACGCAGTGCCTTGGCGGAGGCGGCGGCGCGATTGCTGTAAGCTGTATTCATTACAGAAAATAGCGCTTAGAAAATTCCTCTGAGAATTTTTGAAATGGAATGAGCATGGCGTCGTTTAACACGCCACGCGCCGGACTGGGACCCCAGAATCCTGCGCTCAATATCCACAACCCAACATCGACCCACATGAAAGTTATCACCTCGTTCCTCGCCATTCTGGCGCTCTCCGCCGTCACCTCCTTCGCCGCTGAAGGTGATGCCCCCAAGAAGCCCAAGATGAGCCCGGAAGAAATGTTCACCAAGAAGGACGCCGACAAAGACGGCAAAATCAGCAAGGAAGAATTCCTCAAGGGCTCCAAGGACGCTGCCAAGTCTGAGACCGCATTCACCGCCAAAGACAAGGACAAGGACGGATCTCTTTCCAAGGAAGAGTTCACTGCTGCTCCAAAGAAAAAGAAGAAGGACGCCTGAGTCGTCTGACTCGTTGACTCCAACAAGTCACCCACGCCGCACCCGCCCCGCGCGAGTGCGGCGTTTTGATGTCTGCGTTGGGTGGCACTCCAGACCTGTTATCAAAAAACATTGATAATTTATCGAAACGGAATGGGCGTCTCGTACGGAATGGGCGTCTCGTCGTTTAACACGCCACGCACCGGACTGGAACCCCCAGAAACCCGCGCTTTTACATCAACAACCCAATACCGACCCACATGAAAGTTATTACCTCTCTCCTCGCCATCCTGGCGCTTTCCGCCGTCACCTCCTTCGCCGCTGAAGGTGATGCCCCCAAGAAGCCTGAAGGCGACAAGGGCAAGCCCAAGATGAATCCTGAGGAAATGCTCAAAAAGCTCGACACCGATAAAGACGGCAAAGTCTCCAAGGCGGAATGGATGGCCTCCCCTCAGGCCAAGAAGGACGAAGCCAAGGCCACCGAGCGCTTCGGCAAGATGGACAAGAACAGCGACGGCTCCATCACCCTGGAAGAGATGACCCCGAAGAAAAAGAAGGACGCCTGAGCCGTCTGACGCTTTGACTTTCAGCAGTCATCCAGCCGCACCCGCCTCACGCGAGTGCGGCTTTTTTGTGGCTGCGTTCGCCAGAATGCGGAAGAAGCCCCTGTCTGCCTGACGTACCTTGTGATCGTCTCTGCTTCTCTTTTTCGAATGCTCCGCTGCACGCTCATCACACTCCTGCTCTTCACTGCCACCAGTCAGGCCGCAGTGGACTACACCACTCAGATCAAGCCGCTGCTGCAGCAGCACTGCGTGAAATGCCACGGTACCAACACGCAGAAGTCCCAGCTCAGGCTCGACACCGCCGCCGCTGCACGCACCGGCGGCAAGCGTGGCTCCGCGCTGCCCGATCTCCTCGTGCAGGTCATTTCTGGCTCCCATGCTGAAATCCCGCAGATGCCGTACAAGCGCGGGCCACTGGACTCAGCACAGATCGCGCTCATCAGGCAGTGGGTCGCTGAAGGTGCGCACGCTCCCACTGGGGAAACTCCAAGCGATGACCGGCACTGGGCTTTCATCGCGCCGGTCAAAGCATCGCTGCCGCACGGTGGCAGCACGCATCCCATAGATGCCTTCATTCGCGAGAGTCTTGCCAAAGCCGGACTGGAACCCTCGCCGCCCGCCGCTCCAGCCACGCTCATCCGCCGTCTGCACCTGGACATCACCGGGCTGCCGCCGACGCCCGCTGACGTCGCTGCTTTCCTGAAGCAGCCTACATCCGGCATTGAGGATTTGGTCACCAAGCTGCTCGCCTCCAAACACTACGGCGAACGCTGGGGACGCTGGTGGCTCGATCAGGCACGCTACGGTGACAGCAACGGCTATAGCATCGATGCCCCACGCAGCATGTGGCCGTATCGCGATTACGTCGTCAACGCCTTGAACCAGGACATGCCATTCGACCAGTTCACGCTTGAGCAACTCGCGGGGGACATGCTGCCGAAGCCTTCGCGCGATCAGCTCATCGCCACCGGTTTTCACCGCAACACGCAGATCAATCAGGAGGGCGGTATCGACAAGGAGCAGTTCCGTATTGAGAGCATCTTCGACCGCGTCGCCACCACCGGCACGGTCTGGCTCGGCCTCACCATCGGCTGTGCCCAGTGCCACGATCACAAGTTCGATCCCATCAGCCAGCGCGAGTACTACCAGCTCTTCGCCTTCCTCAACAACCAGGACGAGCCCACCTTGCCCGTGCCTGATCCTAGCCAAGATCTCGACAAACTGAAGGCCGAGCACACGCAGGTAAACAAGCAGATCGACGCTCACATCAAGGAACGCCTCGCCGTGCTGCAGGAATGGGAAAAGACCCTCGGTGACCAATCCAAAAAGCTGGTCGATGCCGAAGCGCTCAAGTCCCTGGCCAAGCCCGCTGGAAAACGCGGAGCCGCAGATCTGCGCATACTTTTCAAAGCCATGACCGGCACGTCTGACAGCGTCTTCAATCCGCTTTACGACCGCCACCTCGAACTCGACAACATCTTCAAGAAATTTCACCCGTCCGTCTGAAGAAGTCTCACCCGGCGTCCTTGCCGTGCTGCCTCCGCTGCCCGCAGGTGCCCAAGCTGATCGTCTCGCGCTTGCACGCTGGCTTATTGATCCTAAAAACCCGCTGACCGCCCGCGTCATCGTGAACCGCGTCTGGCAGCAGTACTTCGGACGTGGCCTCGTCTCGACGGAAAATGATTTCGGCACCATGGGCCGCCTGCCCACCCATCCCGAACTCCTCGACTGGCTCGCCGTCGATTTCATGGAGCACGGCTGGAGCCTCAAGCACCTGCACAAGCTCATCGTCACCAGCGCGACGTATCAGCAGTCATCCGTCGTTCGACAATCATCATCCCAAATTGATCCCAACAACGAACTCCTCTGGCGGCAAAACCGCCTGCGCCTGGATGCCGAAATCGTGCGCGATGTCTGCCTCGCAACCAGCGGCTTGCTCTCTCCCAAGATGGGTGGTGCGCCCGTCTATCCGCCCATTCCCGAGGGAGTCATGTCTCTGGGGCAGGTCAAACGTGCCTGGCCACTCAGTAAAGGCAGTGACCGCTACCGGCGCGGCATTTACACCTTCATTTTCCGCGCCACCCCGCCGCCCGCGCTCAGCGTCTTCGATGCCCCCGACGGCTTCAGCACCTGCACCCGCCGCATCCGCAGCAACACGCCGCTGCAAGCCCTCACCCTGCTCAATGACAGCGCCTACGTCGAGTTCGCGCAGGCACTGGCCGCACGCCTGATCAAGGAAGCCAAATCCGACGAGGCCCGCATCACCCTTGCCTACCAGCTCTGTCTCTCCCGACCACCGTTCGACAACGAGCGCCTTGCCCTCTCTCGCCTGCTCACTGTAGAACGCCAGTCCAAAGCGACCGAGCCTCAAGCCTGGCAGGCAGTGTCCCGCGTGATGCTCAATCTCGACGAGACCATTACACGCGAATAAAAGCGCCATTGGTATTCGCGCCGCCCCTTTCCCTCAAATTCCTTCCCATGCGCGTTCCCTGACTGGGTCGCGGCCTTCATCGTACTCGATGTGGACGATAAGGGTCTCAATTGGCTTGCCGCTGAGGCCGCTGTCCTGAATGCGCTGAGGGAGCACGGCGGAGCGTTCGTCACGCCAGCCGAGTTTGGCAATGAAGCGGTTCCACATGTGGCACTCTTCATCGGTGCGTGCAGTCCCGCAGGCATGCACCCAGGCGAGAATTTCTTCATCGGTGCCGCCCGCGAGGGCGCGCGTTTGAACCGCTGAATACGGGACTCCGAGAAAACGGCAGCAACGACCGTCCAGCGTGTAAAACTGCGTGTCTCCCAACTGCGCGGTATAATCGGCGGGCAGTTTGGCAGCAGCGTGCAAGCGGATCTTGTCGAGCATGCGACCGAAATAGATCAAGCGGCCGACCTTGGCGTAGCAACTGCGGAGATCGTGGATGTGTGGCATGAAGACACCCTTCTCCGTCAGACAGTCTTTTAGCAAGTCCAAGGCACTACTTCACGGCGGCGGAAGAGGCACGTCATTGATCTTGGGCTTGGGGGCACCACCGGGGATGGGTGTTGAAGGCGGGGGAAGTATCGGATTGGGAGGCAGACCCGTTTGGGCGGGCGGGACATTCATGTTGCGGCGCTGCTGCATTCCTTGATTTGGAGCAGACGATTGCTGTGTGGGAATTACGGCGCGCTGCACGACCTCGGCGGGCTGAGCGCCGGTGAGATCGGCGAAGCTGATCCAGCCAGCCTGATCGCCCTTCTGCAACTGAATGCGGGTCTTGTCCACGGTCTCGCCGGGTTTGACGGCGCGAATCTTGATGCCCATCTCGTTTTCGGAGCCAATGCGTGCCTCCATGACCTGCGAGGTGATGCGGTCCACCAGCACGGCGACGACGCCGCCATCAATCTCGTAGATGCCGGAGAGGCTGAGATTGTCGGCAAAATTTGGCCCCGTCGGTGCATCGGGCGAAGGTAGATCTTTCGTGGTGAAGATGGAGCGCTCCCACAAAGGGGTGAAGTGTTCTAGTTTTGGGAATGGCACGGGTGTGTCGTCCTGCTTCTTCGACTCCTGGGCAGAGGCGTGCGTCGAAAACATCGCCAGACCAAGCAGAGAGAGTGATAACGTGGAAAGTTTCATGGCTAGTTCGCTTTGCTGACCTTGGGGGCCGATTTCTGACGGTAGAACTGCGTGAACTCGACCTCGGCATTGATGGTCTTGTTCGTGCCGCTGGGATTGATCTGCATGCGGGTGATGCCAAGGAAGCTCTGCGGCTGCTGCAACGCATGCAGCCAGCCGAAGAAGGCCTGCTCTGGCACGCCGGCGAGTGTGATCTTCACGGTGGCCTGGTCGAAGTAGCCGAGGCTTTCCTCCAGCGGCAGACCGTCGGGACCAAGAACGTGTGCGGCTTCGATGAATTCCTTGCCTCCGATGCTGAGGCCGATTTTTTCCGCCTCGCCGGTGATGACTTCCAGCAGCTTGGCGGATGCCTCCTGCCGACTGGTGAAGTTTGGGCAGCGCTCTTCGAGCCAGCCGTACTTGTCTGCCCAGTCCGCGCCTTGCGAGATGGCTAGGTTCATATCGCCAAGACGGTCACGGAGCGTGTCGTTCTCTTCGCGGATGGCCATGTAATTGTTGAAGGCATACATGAGCCCGCCACCGCCGATGATGGCGAGAAACAGGAAGGCGAAGACGCCGAGGAGTACTTTCTCGCTCTTCTTCATTCGCCCGGCCCTCCCTTCAGCTCAAAGGTGGCGCTGTTGTCGCTGGCGATGACGGGCGGCGGCCCGTTTAATGCGAAAGGAGCGAGTGCTTCGATCGACTTGAGCGCCTGGGTGTACTCAAGTGCCAGGGATGCTGTGGGCATGCGGCCACGCAGGTTCATGCGCTCCGGTGTCCATTCCCAATGCGTGATGGAGGCCTCCTTGGAAGATTCCGGCTCCATGCAGTGCAGCAAAAATTGCTGTGGCCACGTGGTGGGATCTACGGCAGGTGCGGCCTCATGCCATGCCTTCTTGTGGTCCATGACCCGTGAGGCGCGCGGCGTGAGATTGGCGACTTTCTCACGCAGCATGTTGCGCTCCTGCAAGGCCAGCGAGGTGAGGGTGGCGACGACTGCAATCGCCGCAGCGATCACCGTGCCGGCAGCCAGCGCCATGAAGCGTGTCTTTGACCGGCGCGTCTGGCTTTGACGCTCGGAGGTCACATCCTGCGGCATAAGCAGGCTGGAGCCACGCTCCGGCATCGTCGGTGCGGGCATGTCACAGCGGTAGGCGGTCAAACCGGTGACGCGCTGAATCTGCGTGACATCACCTTCGTCAATCCACAGCACGATGCTTTCGAGACGTCCAAGCACGCCCTGAAAACCGAGCTGCAGGCAGATGTTGTTGAGCTCCGCGAGTGCATTGCCATCCAGTTTGTTCGCGGACAGCGGCGTGCAGTAGATCAACTGCGAACCGCTGGTGATGGCGACGACGAGCCGACCCAGCTCGCGGAAAATCGTGAGGCTGTTTTGCACCATCTGGTAGCACAAGGCGTGCAGCGTCACTTCATCCGGAAGCCGAGTGGTGTCAGTGAGCGGCGTCGGCAAATCTTTGAGCGCGAGGATGCGAGTGAGATACGCGCCTTCCTTTCCCTGCATGTTGCGGACCTGCACGACGGACTCGTCGTCTGCAGCCTTGATGCCCATGCGTTCGAGGTGCAGCAGTGCCATGCTGCGCAGATGCTCGGGCTGCCCTTTGAGCCAAGCGGGCAGCGCCCAGAAACTTACGGCAGGCAGCGCGAGCACACGACGCTGTGCGTCTTTGCCAAATCTGGCACCTTCAGCGCTTTGTTCGGCATTTAGGAGGCAGGCAGCGCCCTCTGCACCGGTCCAGCTTTGCCAGACTTGTGCGCCGGGGAGCAGCAGCTCGCAGGGTGTTTTACGTGTCTTTGCCATGGGCGGGGATTTCACCACGCCAGACGGCCTTGCCGTCCTGCGTGATGAGGATGAGTTTGCGGTGAAGAGGCCCAAGCGATCCGATGCTCTCGATGCGGCGGATGGGACCAGCGAATTGAATCCATTGCGAAAGTTGTGCGACGATCTGCGGCTGAAACACGCCGAGCAACTGCGCCACCTGCGGCACACTGCTTAGACGCACGTCATCCTGTGTGTGTAGCGCGCCATCGCGGCCGGCACGCAGAGTGAGCAGCGGCTGCACACGCTCCATCGGCACATTGGCCAGCAGAGCGATGAGCTCTGGACGCGCGTCGTTCACATCCACGCGGCCATCGCCAAAAACGGTGAACCACTCGCGCCAGTCGGGCCGCTCAATGTTGACGATTTCCATGCCGCGCACCAGCAGCATTTCCTCGACCTCTTTGAACGGGCGATTGAACGGCATGCCCTCGAAACCCATCTTCTCGTATTCGCGTTTTTCGGCACCGTTGAGGCTAACATGGCCGTCTGCATCCACCCAGTCTTTCAGGGCGTCGCACAAGGCGGAGACAAACTGCTCTTTGAAGCCCCAACTGGTGAACAACCGGCGCAGTAGAACATTGTCTCCCGTCTGGATGAGATGATTGGCGTTCAGCCGTGCCTCTTCGGCCACGAGCTTGACGTTGTAACCCCCGCCGTCGTTCGCGTTGAAGTGCAGCAGCGGATCGTCCTCACGCATGACGGGATGACGCGCCACCTCGATGCCCATTTCTGCATAACGTTTGGCAAAAATGCGGCCTCGCATCATGCGCGTGTACTGCGAGTCAGCCTGAAGAGACTTCGCACCCGCAAACATGACCATCCCAAGAATAGCGATCATCCAGAACACCACGATGAGTGCGGAGCCGCGCTGCAAAGACGCCTGACGAAGGGTGAATGAGGAAGGAATGACGAAACCCGAACGACAAGCGTGGACTTCCTGACGAACATCGCTGCCCATCATTCGGTCTTTGGTCATTGGAAGTTCATTGGTCATTGCGGCGAAGGTGCCTGCGGCACGCTGGTCTGAGCGAGGTCGTTCGCGATCCAAAAGATGTACTCGTGCTCGCGTGGGTCGGCGGTGAAGGAAAACTTGAGCTTCATGAAGAGCGGAGGCTGCGGGCGCTTCTTCGGATCCCAGCTGGTGAACCATTTCTTTTCCACGGGTTCATAGAACTGCCATTGCATTTCTTTAAGTCCCTCAAGGATCGGCAATTCGGCGATGAGGTTGAATTCATCCGGCGTGCGGGCCTTGGGGTTGAGCTTGAAGTGACGGACCATGAGGCTGAGATCTTTGGTCTCACGGTGGCGCACGACGCCGAACTCGACGGCGTCGGCGAGCTTTAGATGACGCTCCCAGGCAAAGGGCATGTGACCTCCTGCGATGAACAGATTGCCCGAGGCACCGCGAGCCACCTTTTCCAGCCCGGCGGATAGCTGGATGCCTGGATCCATGGTTTCCAGATAATCACGCCACTGCGTGACGAAGTTGCTGATACGCGTCTCCGCAACCCGTGCGGTGCTCATGGATTTACCCAGCTGCAGGGCACCATTCGCCACGCCATAGACGGCGCTAAGGATGAAGCCGATGAGCGCCATGGCCATGATGACTTCGAGCAGCGTGAATCCGCCGTGGTGCAGGCTGCCAGCCTGCATCCTGCGGAACAGCCTGGCAGGCTGTTTCACGTCAGATCGGACTGTGGGGCGAATACACATAGGTTTCCATGCTGCGTTTCATGCGCCGCGTGCGCCCGTCATTGATCCATGCCTCGGCGCGGATGCGAAACATGTGGTCGAGTTCGACCTTGTCTTTGTTGATGAGTTTGACCTTCTCGATAGTGGCGCTGGCGTCGATGTGGTCAGCGGTGGGATTGAAGGAGATGCTGGCGGCTTTGAAATCAGGCTGGTGGGCCACTTCGGCCAGCACGGACTCAAGAACGCGCAGCACCTGCGCCTCCTGACGCGCGGAGGTGGATGCTTTTGCGATCTGCTCAATCGCCTGCGTCATGCTGACGGCCACGAAGGAAAACAACGCGAGTGCGAGAATGATTTCGAGCAAGGCGAAACCCGAGGCAGAGGAGGAGGATGTGCGTGTGTGTTTCATCCTTTGACCTGAATGGATTTGCGTTTCGCACACGCGGTGAGCGGATCGAAACCGATCTCGATCAGTCCCGCCGGACCGCTGATGCGAACCTCAATGGGCTCGCAGATGCCGCTGGGGCTGAACTCCCAGGATTCGCCACGACCGGGCTTGCGGAAAACTTTCTCCCCCACGCGACGCACCTGCAGCATGCCGCTAAATTCATCACTCGTGCCAAACGCACCGGCGGTAAGCTCCATGCGCACGGTCTGCTGGCTGTTGAGCGCCTGCAGCAGGTTCTGCCGGGCCGTGGTTTCGATCATGGCCGCCGCTCGGCGCAGCTTGTCTTCAGCGCGCACGCCGGAGATGCTGACGGTGGCTATGCCGATGATCAGCAAGGTGAGCGACATTGCGACGATGATCTCCAGCAGGGTGAAGCCTGCGGCGCGGGAATGACTAACACCACGCTGACATTTCAGCGTGGTTTGCACGGTCTTTGTGATGGACTGGCAGTTCGTCATTCTCGTTTGGTTTGTCTTTATTGATCCCAGCTGCCGATGTCGTCAGCGTTGTCGGCCACACCGTCTGGGCCGGCCGAATAGATGTCGAATCCGGTCTTGTCTTTGACGCCGGGGCGGCGGTAGTGATAGGCGTTGCCCCACGGGTCGATGGGGAGTTTTTTGAGCTTCGGACTCCAGCTTTGCGGAGCAGGACGACTGCTGGGTTTTTCCACCAGGGCTGAGAGGCCTTGTTCGGTGGTGGGCAGGAACATGTTGTCCACTTCATAGGCACGCAGAGCCGAGGAGATGCTGCTGATGTTGCCTTTGGTGGTGGTTTTTTTGCCGCCTTCAAGCACGCCGCCGAAATTGACGATGGCTGCGCCCACAAGGAGCGCCACGATGGCGAGCACGAGGATCATCTCGACGAGGGTGAAGCCGGACGTCGGGAGGCGTGGTTGGGTTTGGGTGTGTTTCATGTGGGTGTGTGGATGGAAACGAAGCGGCTATTTGTTGATGCTGGAAATGGTCTGGAAGATGGTGGTCATCATGAGGTAGGCCATGAGGCCGACCATGCCCGCCATGAGGCAGACGATGAGGGGCTGAATGAGCGCGGCGAGCGTGTCGATCTTCTTGCTGAGTTCGCGGTCAAAACGCTCGGCGGCGCGTTCAAGTGCCGCAGGCATGTCGCCGGTCTGCTCGCCGACGTTCACCATGTCGATAAGCAACGGTGGGAACTGCGCACTGCGGTCCAGAGCACGAGACAGCGCAACCCCTTCGCCCACGTTGCGCATGACGCTTTCAAACTCCTGCTGGAGGTAGGGATTGTCCGTGGCCTGATGGGTGAGCTGCATGGCCTGCACCATGGTGAGGCCGTTGCCAAGAAGGTTGGCCATCGTTTCCAAAAACTGGACGTAGAAGCGTGCGCGGAAGATGCCGCCGAAAAGGGGCAGACGCAGCTTGAAGCGAGCCCAGGGAATGGCTGACTCAGGGCGTGAGATCCACGACTTGCCGAGAATGTAGGTGACGATGCCGCCAAGAAGGAGCATCCACCAGGTGGCCTTGAAGGTGTCGCTGACCTTCAGGATGATCTGCGCGGCAAACGGCAGCGAGCCGCCGGTTGAGTCGAGCATTTCCGTGAGCTTCGGAATGAGATAGACGACGAACAGCAGGGTGACGGCAACCGCAGCGACGATGAGAAATGCCGGATACAGCAGCGCAGAGAGCACCTTGGACTTCAGCGCCTGCAAAGAGCGCATGTACTGCGCCTGACGCTTCAAGATGGTGCTCAGCGAACCGCTGGCTTCACCTGCCGAGACGAGCGCGCAGAAGAGTTTGCCAAAGCTGGGGCTCGTGGCCGCAATGGCTTTCGAGAACGCCA
Source organism: Verrucomicrobia bacterium 12-59-8 (assembly GCA_002279765.1). Next base: position 24,668 of record NCCR01000003.1, read on the forward strand.
TGCCATCGCGCACTTTGCCACGCAGGACGGTGGCGAGGGTCTTGATGCCGGAGAGTTCACGGCGGCGCTCCATGGTGGCGAGTGCAGGTTCCAACTGGATGCCTGCGCCGACGAGGTCTGAGAGTTCCTCAATGAAGAGCACGACCTGAGGGAGCTTGAGCTTGATGGGGCCTCCCGGGATTGTTTCGGCGGCCTTCGCGCTCTGCTTGGCCTTGGTGGTGTTGCTGGCCAGCACTTTGACTTCACCCGCAGCTTCCAGCTTGATGGGCTGAATTTTCTTTTTGCCCAGCAGGGCAAACGCTTCGCTGCGATCCGACGCAGCCAGCTCTCCGGTGATGAGACCGGAAGGACCTTGGGCGCTGTAAACGAAGGTGGGCATGGGTTAGGCGGCTAAACGAGTGGAAGGGATGGTGGTCGTCTGTGGCGCGTGGTTGCGATCACTGGCGGCGGTGACGCTGAGGACTTCTTCAATGGTGGTTTCGCCACAGAGCACTTTCTGGAAGCCGTAGCCGCGCATGGGGATGTATCCGTCCTTGAGCGCCTGCTTGTGAAACTCGGCAGGATGCGCTCGGCTGTTGATGAGATGCTGCAACGCATGAGTGACGAGGCAGACTTCGTAAATGGAGAGACGGCCTTGGAAGCCGCTGCCACGGCAGGCTTCACAACCCACTGCGCGCATGATGTTGCCGGAGAGGTGTGAAGGAAAGCCAATGGACTTGAGGTAGCTCTCCTCCACCTGCGTGGGTGTCTTGCACACTGGGCAGAGTTTGCGCACGAGACGCTGCGCGAAGAAGGCGCGCACGGCGCTGGAGACGAGGAAGGGCTCCACGCCCATGTCGATGAGTCGTGTGATGCCGCCGATGGCGTCATTCGTGTGAAGCGTGCTGAAGACTAGGTGACCGGTGAGAGCGGCGCGCACGGCGATCTCGGTGGTTTCGAGGTCGCGCATTTCCCCGATCATGACCACATTTGGGTCGCCGCGCAGAATGCTGCGCAGTCCCGCGCCGAAGGTGAGGCCGATCTCGGGCTTCACCGCGATCTGCACGATGCCGGGCATCTTGTACTCCACCGGATCTTCGATGGTGACGATGCGACGATGCGTCTGATTGAGATCCGTCAGGAACGCGTACAGCGTGGTCGATTTACCGCTGCCGGTGGGGCCGGTGATGAGGATGATGCCGTTCGGCAGTTTCAGCAGTTCATCGACGACAGGACGAATGTTGTCGGTGAGGCCGAGACGATTCACGGTGACCTGCTGCTGCGCGAGAAGACGCAGGCTGATGCTTTCGCCTTCGACCGATGGAATGGTAGCCACGCGCACGTCGATGGCGAGTCCGTCGAGTTCGAGATTGATACGGCCATCCTGAGGCAGACGCTTCTCGGCAATGTCGAGCCGCGCCATGATCTTGAGGCGGGCGATCACGGAGGCCTGCAATGACTTGATGTTCTCAGGCACCGGCAATTCTTCGAGACGTCCGTCAATGCGGTAGCGAATGCGCAGGCGATCCTGCTGTGGCTCGACGTGAATGTCCGTGGCACGTTGCTCAAGACCACGGCGAATGATTTGATTCACGAAGCGCACGACAGATGCCTCTTCGTCCTCGGGTTCATCGAGCACGGTGACTTCATCCTTCAAATCTTCCGCGCCCCAGTCGGCACGACCGCGCAGGATTTTTTCAAAGGTGTCCGCGCCGAGGCCGTAGAGTTTTTGCAGACCTTCGACAATGCGCGTGCGCTGCCCCACATGCCAGACCACAGGCATCGAGAGACTCGCGGCCACACGCTGGTGTGCCACGAGGCTAAGCGGATCAAACGTGGCGATGTGCAGCGTGCGCTCTGTCTCCGAGCCGTCATCGTTTTTCGTTTCTTCAGTGAACACGGGCAGCAAGCGATGACGCAGGGCGATCTCCGCCGGCAGCATACGGCGCATCCCCTGCTCTGTCGGTTGATCTTCATCCTTTGGCTCCCACCACGGCAGGCTGAGCGTTTTGGCTAGGGCTGCTAAGAAATCGCGCTCGCGCACGCCTTCACAATCCAGCACGGCGTCCACAAAGGAGGTTTGATTGAAACACGCATCTTCCACCGCCTGCCGTACAGCAGGAAGATCGGCACAACCCGAGTCTTTGAGGATCTGATCGATGAGTGGAAGCATGGGGGCTGAGCGCCTAAATTCGGCCTTATAATACCGTATAATTATGATTTTTCATAGAAATGGCAAGTTTTTAATACATCTAAACCATTTATAGACCCGAAAATTCAGTTCTACATAGTGGTTCGCACAGTTCTATGTGCTGCGCTTCGCATCCACCACGCCACTTCAAAACAGGTCTCGCCTCTTCCAATACCGGTCCTCATTCTCCCCCACCACCCGACTGCGAGCGGACAAGGGGGTATATCTAGATCAAGACTGCAAAGGCCCACGCGATCAGAGCACTCTTGCTCCGTGCATCACTGGGCGTGGGCAACACACCATGTATCCACATTCCTAGCGGAAATCTCTGGAGAAAGCTGGGGACGTTGCTTGGATGTGGGGCACGCCTTTTCCACCTCATGAGCACATCACGCTTTCGCATCGCCTTTTCCTTTGCCGGAGAGAAACGGGAGTTCGTCGCCGAGGTGGCAGGGATTTTGGCGAAGGGCTTTGGCAAAGACAGGATCCTCTATGACAGTTATCATGAGGCGGAGTTTGCAGCTGTAGACCTAGCGTTTATTCTGCCTCGACTCTACAAGAGTGAGACAGACCTTGTGGTGACCGTCTTCTGTCCGAGCTATGAGAGCCAACGCTGGTGCGGCCTGGAGTGGCCTGTGATCTACTCGTTCATCAAGGATGGCGGTGAAAGGTTGAAACGGGTCATGCTCTCCCGATTTGACAGAGTGGATATCAAAGGCCTCCGCGGTCTCAGCGGCTTCATCGAGCTGGATGACAAAACGCCGAAGCAGTTTGCCGCGCTGATCCTGGAGCGCCTTGCGCTCAATGAGGGTAAGGATAAAGAGCACTATACCCGGGAGTTTATACGACATCTCTCGCCAGTCCCTCCTGTCCCCATGCCGCAGCAGTTTGCAAAGCGGATCTTGGAACAACTGGCAAGGAATGAGGGTCAGGAAAAGGGGCGTAATACGCCGGAGTTTGAGCTACAACTCCGCCTCCCCCCGCTTCCGCCCGTTCCGGAGGCGCTGACCCAGGCCATGGCATCCGGCGACTGCGTGCTGCACGCGGGAGCGGGCCTGAGCGTAGCGGCTGGCCTTCCCACCTACCGGGAGTTCATGGGCCGCATGCTAGATGAGGCTGTGCATCACAACTGGATCAGCCACACAGATGGCACCGCCTACGCCGAGGCGCTTCAAGGCAAAGACACCGGGCCAGCCATTGACCGCATCATCAGCGACCTGGAGCCCTATTCCCGCGCACTGCGGGACCATCTGGCGAACTTTTTCAGATCACCGCAGCCCGTTCTCACCCCCTTGCATGAGTCCTTATTCAGACTGCCTTTCTGCGCCGCACTCAGCGCCTGCTTTGACCGCCTGCTGGAGGAGGCCTATGCCACCCTGGAGGCACAAACACCCTTCGACCTGGAGGATCTCACTGAAAAGCTGCGGCAGAAAAAGTTTTTAATTTTGAAGCTCCAGGGCGACACTCTGCGGAAAGACAGCGTTCTGCTCTCCCCCTCCCAGCTTGAGGACGCCGTGCGGGACAGCCCCTTCTCCACCTGGCTGGACAACCTGTTCTTTTCCAAGACATTTGTCTTTGTGGGCCACAGCCCGGAAAGCCTAGAACAGCACCTGCGCGCGCTACAGGTGAAAAAGCGTCCGGAAGGCCGCCCACATTATCTGCTGGGACGGCCCTCCCAGGATGGCTGGGAAGCCCAGGCACGCTGGCTGGAGAAGCGCTACGGCATCATCACGCTGGATGCGAACCCCGCCAGCCTACCTGCTTTCCTCTCCACTCTGGAGAAGGACATTCAGGTAAGGCGCAGGCACAGCCGCGCCCAGCAGCAGGGCGTGGGCTTGAAACGCGTGGTGCTGGAAAACATCGGCCCGTTTGAAAGTCTGGAGCTGGCCTTGGATCCCGAATGGAACATCCTCCTCGGAGACAACGGCGTGGGTAAATCTTTTGTGCTGAAGGCCGTCGCCCTCGCCATCTGCGGGCAGGACGCCCAGGGCCACGCGCACCACCTCGTCAAAACCGGAGCCACACGCGCCGCCGTGACGATAGAAACAGACCACGCCACGTACCGCACCGAAATCGCCCTTGGCTCGTCGCCTAGCAACACGCGGGTGACCTCAATCCCCTTTCGTCCGCTGGAGGTGGAGACCTGGCTGGCCCTGGGCTTTCCGCCGCTGCGCACCGCCGGCTGGGACCGCCGGAAGTGGGAGCTCAGCACCGTGGACATTCCCACCTCGGAGGATCTCCTTCCCCTGCTCGCCGGCGGCGTAGACCCGCGTCTGGACAAACTCAAACAGTGGCTCATCCAGCTCGACCACCGCAGCAAGGATGAGCAGCTTCAACGCAGCAAGGAGGACACCCCGCACTCCGGGGAAGGCCCCATCACCCGCCTGCTGGACGAGGTCTTTATAATGATCTCCCAGCTCGTTGAGGGCGTCACCATCCGGCGGGGAGAGGTGAACCCTCAGACCTCCGAGATCACCGTCCATACCGATGACGGGCCACTGCCCGTAGAGGCGCTCAGCCAGGGCACGCTCTCGCTCATCGGCTGGGTCGGTGTGGTGCTGCAGCGGCTACATGAGGTTTATTGCGGAGACCCTAACCTCAACCCCCGCGAATGCTACGCGCTCGTCCTCATGGATGAGATCGACGCGCATCTGCACCCAGCCTGGCAGCAGAGTCTCGTCACCAAGCTGCGGACCATCTTTCCCAAGGTCCAGTTCATCGCCAGCACCCACTCCCCTCTCATCGTCGGCGGCATGGCGACGGACCATATCATCCGCCTCTCCCGCGATGCCGACGGCCGCGTGCAGCGCGTGCCCATCGATGCTGACATGACGATGGGCCGCACCGACCAAATCCTCACCACCGACCTCTTCAGCCTCCGCACCACCCTGGACCAGCACACCCAGGACCTCATGGCCGAATACCAGACCCTGCTCGGCAAGAAGAAACGCACCAGCGAGGAAGACGCGCGCTTCCAGCAGGTGCGCACCCTGCTCCATTCCCGCGTCCCCCCTGTCGCCGAGAGCCTGGAGGAGCGCCGCGCCACTGCCGGAAAGCTGACGCAACTTGTGAGCGCCATGAACGAGCAACAGCCCGGAGAGGCCATGCAACTCGCCTTACAACATCAGAGTTTAACTAAGGAGATCGCTTCTATAGAAAAAAATATACTTCTTATACAGGATGAGCTTAGGCTTAAAGCAAGACCTAGCATACATCCACTATTGCATAAATCATTAGCCGTTTGGGAACGAGAAAAAAAGAAAGCTTGTCAATCACTCCAAACCTGTGAGGCAAAATTAAACGCTCTCCGTGCTAAATCTAGGCCATGATCCCCGTCCGCTTCAACCCCCAGCAACTCGCCGGGCCCCTCAAGGCCGAGTGGGACCAATGGCAGCTCAAGGCCGAGGCCGCCACACTGCGTGTGATCAATGCGTGGGAGGACTGGCGCGCTCAGGGGTCCACCGGCAAGTTTGCCTATGAATGGGAGCAAGGCATCTGGAGCGAGCTGAAGGAGTGGCTCCTGAAAAACATCTTCCACGGCAAGTGCGCCTACTGCGAGACCCGCGAGGCCCGCTCCCCCTACCACGCCGAGCACTTCCGGCCCAAAGGGCGCGTGCGCTTTCAGGCGGTGGGCATCGCCCTCAAACGCCGCCTGCAAGGCGCCCGTACTCAGGACGAGGACGGCCTGGAGATGGATCATCCAGGCTACTTCTGGCTCGCCTACCATTGGCAGAATCTCCTGCCCTCCTGCAACAATTGTAATTCTGCCCGCGGCAAGAACGACCAGTTCCCCGTGGGCGGGAAGTATGTGGCCGTCACACGCCTGAACCCCGCAGAGATTACCGCGCTTCGCCACAACCAAACGCCCAGCCCCACCCGTGCTGACGTATACTACCTGCACCCTGAGGATCTCGACTTGCGCGAACAGCATGTACTGCTGCACCCATACATCGACGACCCGGAGCAGCACTTGGTGTTTGGGGAATTCGGTATCGTCGCCGCCCGCAACGCCAGCCCCATGGGCGAGGCCTCCATCCAAGTTTACGACCTCGAGGCCGAGGCGCTGCGAATTGCAAGGCAGAGCGAATGTGAAAAGGCTCTGGCCAAATTTATCGCTGCATTCCTCGCCGCAAACGGCAGTATTGCTTCCAAGAGCCTTGCCGCCCAAACAGCCATTCAGGATTACATTGATGGAAGGCTGCCGTATTCGGCCGCAGTCCTAGGTTACCTCCGTCTTTGTCCCCTGGGGCTCAATCCATGAAGCCCACAGCCTAGTGCTTCATAGACTAAGCACTCTTTTGCCAATGCCTAATCCCCCTCTATTTCCCTGCAAATATCTGCGCCACCATCGCATCCAAAGACCCATTTTTGATCGCGATCACGCCCTTGGGGTCGATGAGATAGAGGGTGGGGAAGTTCCGCAAATTATACAGCGTCGTGTTCGGCCCGCTGCTGGTGTTGTCGAGCACGTTGCGGAAGCTGACATTGTAATCAGCGAGCGCTTTTTTGGCCTCGGTCTCGATGTCGGTGTTCACGCCGATGACGACGGCGTTTTTGTCTTTGAGCTGTTCAGCGGCCTGATTCATCAGCGGCAGAGTGCCGTGGCAGGCATGGCACCAGCCACCCCAGAAGATGACGATGACGTATTTGCCGCGGTAGTCGCTGAGCTTGAACTCCACGCCATCGGCATCTTTGCCCTCGATCTCCGGTGCTTCACACCCCACCTGCAGATTGGTCATTTCAAAGAACATTTTAGCGACAGAATCAGAGAGCTTGAAGCCCTGGATGGTCACGTCTTCATAATCGGCGTAAAGCCGCTGAAAGCACTCAAGCGCCTTGCTCTTCGAGGCAGTGGCGGAGACGCGGTCGGCAGAGGCATCGAAGTTTTTGAAATGGATGGCACCGAGGGCATAGAGCGCCGCAGCTTTTTCGTCGCGATGGGTGTTCTTCTCGATCACGGCCTTGAGCACCGGCTCGGCTGGCAGGCCGTGGTATTCGAGCTGCTTCACGGCTTCGGCGATGCCCGCGCGATCCGCAAAGGTCGTGCCGAGCATTTTGAGCGCCTCCTGGCCTTCAGGGAAACCCGCCGCGCCCATCACCAACCAGTTCACCCCATTCACCACATCCGGCTGGTCCAGGTTCGCCTGCACCAGCTTCATCATCTTCGTGGCATAAGGACCGGCGCTAGGAATGCTGGCGCGATACTGGTTCTTCTCCTCCTCGGTGGCCGCAGCGATGAGCTTCTGCGTGTTGGCGCGGACTGAGTTTTCGTATTCATCAATGATCGTGCGGATCTCCGTGGCCAGCGGTGAGGCCGGAGTCTGAGCCAGGATGGAGACGATGGACAGCAGAAGGAGGACGATGGATCTCATGTGAATCAGCAAAGAAATCGGCGTGATCGAAACCCCAGCAACGACAGGCCAGCGATAAGGCTAAGCAACAGACTGCCCGGCTCAGGAACCACGACAAACGACTCATAGACATTGTCATACACCAGCACCGGCACTCCATAATTATCCGTATGCTCCGTGAGGATGAAGGTTTGTGCCGCGAGCCCGGTGTCAGGTGCCTCCACACGATAGACCGTGCCATCGGTCAGACCGATGAGGGTGATGTTGTAACCGCCAGCGCTGTTGCTGAATCCGCTGGCCACAAGAATTCCGCTGGTGTCGTTGTAAACATTGATCGCCCTGCCCGCAAGACCTTCGCCTGGCGTGTAAAAGGCATCCGCCAAGATCGTGTCCTGAAACACCGATCCTGTCAGAATGGCATCTGATATGTAATTGATACCGTCATACCGGAACTGAGAGGCCAGGTGCTCGGTGATGACGTACGGCCCGGTGGCGGTGGCGTTGGTCCCTGGAATCGAGATGTCTTGGAAACCGATGCCGATTTCCTTCATGCTTGAATTCAGCAGCAAATCGCGGTGCCCGGCGGGGTTCTGAATGCCATTGCCGTAACCTGCCGTCGCTCCATTGCCATCTCCCCAGTCGATCACGAATCCAGCATGGGCATGAAGCGGAGATTGCGCAGTGGCAAATAGGTTTTCGCCGACATTCAACCAGTTGGCCCCATAACCTCCATTCTGAATGCGCTGGTCCAGGCTGATGCCGTCCAATGAGTGCGCCTGCTGGTCGGCTGTCACCATCAGATTGGAATAATTCGTGGCCGACACATTCAAAGCGCTGTTCCATGCCAACGGTGGAGCTGCCACAAGACTGGAAAACTGCGCGGCCAAATCAGACGCGCTGGTGCCAAAAAAGTTCAACGCATACGCGATGCTGGGATCGTTCGACTTGGTCCCGTCCCACACCCCTGGGGAGGAAAAATTGACCAGATTGGCGAGTTCCCCCTGGGGATCCATGCGGAAGCGATTGGTCAGTTCCAGCAGGTATTGCTGCTCTGCGGTCGGATCAGCGCCAGCCGCCATGCCGGGCAGCAACACGGCTGCACACAGCACGCCCGCGCACCAGCTTCGCCCGAGGTGGTGTGTCGTATTGCGCAAAACTGACGCGGAATGATTCACTTCTATTAACTTATAATAATTATAACACACTGCCAAGCCTGTTTCATTCAGAGTCACGAGAATCGTCACTTTGCACCGCAAAGTTTTACTTGCACCATTTACTTTGGCGCGCAAAGTAAAGCGCATGAGCACGACTGAAGCCGCCTTGGAGAATCTCCGCATCATCCGTTCCCTGATGGAAAAGGCGCACATCTACCGCGCCGTCTCCGCACCTGCGGCACTCACTGGTGGTGTTTTAGCACTCGTCGCCTCCGGATGGCCGGTCTGGCATGCCGTTGCAAACCAGGGCGACGCCGCAATGTGCGACATGTGCTTCCTGGAGGTCTGGCTCCTTATTCTCGCCATCGCCTCGGCCTTGAATGTTTTTCTGCTAGCCAAAGAGGCCAGACGCCGCAGCCAGCCTTTCGTTTCCGCTGGCATGCGCATGGCTTTGCGCGCCTTTGTACCGCCGCTGCTCGTGGGTGGCTGTGTCGGCATTGGCTTGATCGTGTTTTTGCACAATCTCACTCTGGCCGCGCTCATTTGGGCGCTTTGCTACGGTCTCGCGCTGCTCAGCACGGCCAGCTTTTCGCCACGCTCGTTGGTCCGCCTTGGCTGGGCTTTCGTGATCACCGGGCTGCTCACCTTCTTCGTCTGGGCCGCTTGCAGCGACGTGCGCCTGCTCTCCAGCGACCTCGGCCCCGCGTCTCTTGTCATGGGCCTTACCTTCGGCCTGCTGCATGTCGTTTATGCCATGGCCGTTTTCCTCAGCACCCAACCTGCGGAGGTGCAGCCGAAATGATCGACTTCGATCAAATTGACAAGCTCATTCACGAAAAGGGCCGCCTCTCCATCATGACGCTGCTCTCCACACGCGGCGAATGGGCCTTTCAGGATCTCAAGGCAGAACTCAGCATGAGCGACGGTAACCTCATCTCCCACCTCCGCACCCTCGGTACTGCCGGTTACATCAAGGAAACCCGCGACGAATCCGGCACCCGCCCACGCACCAGCTACGAACTCACCCCCGCCGGTCGCACGGCCTTCAAAAACTACGTCGAAGTGCTCGGTGAGATCGTCAAAGCCGCCCAGCAGACCTGATAATGTCCTTTTTTGCCCATTCACTTTGCCCCACAAAGCTAACAACACCATGAACATCATCCTCGCTCAACATCACGGCATGTGCTTCGGCGTCCGCGACGCCCTTCGCACCACCCACGCGGCCGCTCAGCGCGCCCCACTCACCATCCTTGGTCAGCTCGTTCACAATCCTCTTGTGGACCGCCACCTCGCCACTCTTGGGGCGCAGCGCGGTGACCTCGATGACTTGCATAGCGCCAGCACGCAGCAGGTCGCCATCACCGCTCATGGTGCCTCCGACCAACATCGGCAGGCATGGCAAAGCGCCGGCCACATCGTGATCGACACCACCTGCCCTCTCGTCAAAAAGGCGCATCACGCCCTCGCCATGCTGGTGAACGAGGGCTACCAGCCTGTCGTTATTGGTCAGAGTCAGCATGTCGAGGTGCGCGGCCTCATCGGCGATTTTCCCTCAGCCGTTGTCGTACTTGAAGAGGCTGATCTTGACCGCATTCCTGCGCATCCGCAGCTGGGCATTGTCGCGCAAACCACGCAGCCGATCGAAATCGCCCTTCGTCTGGTGGATGCCATCAAACGCCGCCACCGCAGTTCCGAAGTGCGTTTCGTTGACACGATCTGCCATCCCACCAAGCAACGCCAGACGGCGATGGACGACCTGCTGCGTGATTGCGACCACATCGTCGTCATCGGTGGTCGTAACAGCAACAACACGCGCCAGCTCGCGCAGAAAGCTTCGGACCAAGGCCTGCACACGCTGCAAATCGAACACCCCGACGAGCTCGATCCCGTTTGGTTTCGCGATGCCCGCAACGTCGGTGTCACCGCTGGCACTTCCACACTGGATGAAACGGTCGATGCCGTCATGCAACGCCTCCGCCAGATCGCCGCCGAACTGCGCACCAACCCTGTCCACGAATTCCTCCGCTCCATGCTCCACGCCGCCTAACCCACCAACCAACCAACCACCGTTATGAACACCCAACATTGGATCAACCACTTCGAAGCCAACACCCGCCTCAATCGTGAACTGCAACTGCCAGACACCGCAGGTGATTTGCCCGAAAACGTTCGCACCGCCCTTGCCCGCTCCATCGCCATTTTTCAACTCGGCGAAAGTGGTGGTGGCACGCGTTTGCGCCGCTACACGCGCAGCATCGCCTCGCTGGAAAACTTGCGCGGCTATCAGCGTGCCGTCGATCTCTTCGTCGCCGAGGAGCAGAGCCATGCCGCGCTGCTAGCACGCACCGTCTCCCATCTCCGCGGCACCTTGCTGCAGAAGCAATGGACCAACTCCATCTTTCGCGGAATGCGCAATCTGGTGAACCTCGAGTTCAACATCCAGGTGCTCCTCACAGCGGAACTCATCGCCGAGGTTTACTTCGGATTGCTATCTCTGCGTTGCAGCGATCTCGTCGTCCAGACTGTTGCCAAAAAACTCCTGCGCGATGAAATGGGCCATCTCTCCTTTCAGCGCGACTTTTTATTCGAACGCCTCAAGACATTCACACCTGCCATGCAGCGTCTGTGGCGCTGGCAGTTCCAGGCCATCCATTTCGCGACCGCCTGCGTCGTCTCCTGGGACCATCGCGACTGCCTGCACAGTCTGAACATCACCCCCGCCGACTTCCGCGCACGCGCCGTGCGCTGCTGGCAGAGCTTCCAGTCACGTCTCGATCGGCGACTGCACGAAGACGAATCTCAGGCACGCCATGAAGCAGCCTCTACACCTGGGTACAACCGCTCCAGCAGCGCCACCATGCAGTCTCCGGTAAGCTGACGGGACTGACGAGAAAGCGTGGCGGGCTGGGTGTCTTTTTGCACGCCGGATTTCCACAGATGATCTAACGCATCGGAGTGGAGATCGGTCACTTCATCCACGACTTCCTGCCAGTGCTGGGGCTGCGCGCTTTCCTTCCACTCACCACGACCACGGCCAAAATGGCAGATGGCGAGATAGGTGAGAAACGCCAGTTTGACCTGCTCGCGAAAATGCTCGCGTGACCAGCGCAGGCGCTGGTCGCTGCCGCGCACGAGGTTGTAGCTGCGGATTAAAGCATAGGCACCAAGGCCGGAGGCAAGGCCACCCAGCAGCGCACCGCCGCCGAAAGTCATGCCGCCCAGTTTGAGATCGGCGATGAGACCTCCCATGGCACCGCCGGCGAAACTGCCGAGAACGCCCCAGATGTTTTCAGAGACGGCCTGCGGCAGGTGGAAATGCTCGCGCGCGATTTCATTCAGCTCGTGTCCGGCCTGGCCTTTCAGTCCATGGGCTTCAATCAGGTTGTTGGTCGTCCGCTCGGTGCGGTCAGCGAGCTGCGTGGCCAGTTTTTGCCGCGCCTCATTGTATTCGCGGTTCAGTTCATCGCGCTGCCACCCCACGCGCTCCAACAGCGTTTCATTGCGCACCTCCACGCCGTCAAACAGCGCTGCCGTGAGCTGCTCTGAGATCAGGCGCACCGAGGCTTGAAACACCTCCACATTGCGCAGCGCCCAAGCACGTTTGATCTGCAGGAAGGTCGGAATCTTGGAGCCCTGCATCAGGGGGGCCAGGGAGTCCATGAGGATGTCCTCCTGCACCCAGCAGCGGGCAAAGGCATCCAGCGTCAGCACTTCGCGAACGATCTCAAACTGCTGCAGATGGGTCCGCCATGATTCCAGTTCCGCATCTTCCATGGATGAACTGCCAGGCAGACCGGTTTGATTCAGCAGCACGACCACGGGTTTTTCCACCCAACCGAGGATTTCCATCTCCGGTCCGATATAGGCGGCGGCCTCGGGAGGTTCGGCGGCGTTGACGAGATACAGCACCACGTCCGCTTCATCGCGCACATTTTTCAGGGCCTGCTGGCTGCACCACAAGGGCCTGTCAGTGATGCGGTCCCAGGTCTGCGAAAGAAACCACAGCACCGGACTGTGCTCACGCTGAAGGCGCTTCATCAGCCGTGCGCTGTCGCCAAATCCCGGCGTGTCCCACAGCCGCAGCATGAAGCCTCCCGTTTCCAGGAGGGTGTGCGATTCATTGAACAGTGTGACATGCGGCGCATCCCGCACCTCGCCCACATCACGGCGTAGCAGCGTGCGGGCGAGCGTCGTCTTGCCCGCATTCGTGTGCGAAATGAGGCTCAGCGTGACGATGTCTGAGGCATCACGCACGTTCAGTTCCGCCGCCTGACGGCCAGGAGGAGTGGAGGTTTTGGTTCTGGAAAAAAGAGCGGGCACAACAGACAAAAACTTCATGAACATTACGACGCAGGAGGCTTGGCGCGTGCGGATTCTTTGCGCACGGCCACAATCACTTCAGACGCCAGTCCTTCGACCATCTGCGCCCATAACTGCTCACGGCCGGCCATTTTTTCCGGTGACCAACGTCCCGCAAGACTCGTGCCGTCCAGCAGCACGATGAGCTCCGGTTCGGCATGCTTCGTGAGCAGGCGCTGGCGCACATCGGAGACCAGCCGACGCTGCACCTCGGCTTCGGGGGTGGTGGCCATGTTGAAGAGCATCACCACATTCGCGCACACGGGCTGCCAGGCGGCGGCAAACTCGTCCTCCTCCCCGGCCGGGATGCGCACATACTCGGCACGCGCCATACCGCCAAAACGTTCCCGTACGCCACGATCCCACACTTCGCGATGAGTGGCTGTGGGCTCAATGGCATGCACGAGCACCTGGATGCGCTCGCCGCCACCTTCAACCGCACGCAGCAATGTCCGCAGGTAGCCGCCCCAGCTCAACGCTCGGGCCGGCTGTGAGACAACCCGGCAGCTGCGCGCCGCACCTAGGCCCGCCAGCAGGAGGCGAGGCAGCACGATCAGCACCAGCAGGGTGCCCGCGTACAAATGAATCCACGGCAGCGCAGGAGCAGGTTTGTTCACTTTGCCCGAAGTCCGATGCATGCCGACAATCTGGTCCAGCGGCACGGGAACCCGCAGCACCTTCGACGCTGGTTTGAACAAGGTCTCAAAAAACGCCGAGGCTTCAATGTCGCCCAGCAGCGTGCTTTCCCACACCGCACGATACTCGTGCGACCAGCCACGGGCATACAGGGCGACCGCACCACCTATGGCCAGCAACGCCGCCGCCACATGCAGCCACATCCGCAACCGCATCTGCAAGCGCCGCCAGGCCAGCGGCCACGCGAGCTCTTCATACCGCGCCCGCACAATTTCGGCCACACCGCTCTCGACCTCCTTCGTGGCTTTGCCCATCCGTGAAATGCCATGCGCGAGAAATTCTGCCACCCAGCCGCCGCGTCCGGCCACAGCAGAAGTCGGCATCAGTTCGCAAAACAACCCGAGACTAATCACCACCGCATTCCATGCCAGCAAACCCACCAGTGGAAGTGCCAGTAGATTGAATTCGCCCGCCTGCCCCAGATCCGTCAACCAGTAACCCGCGACCAGCGCCAGCGCCCAGCCCGCCAGAGCCCAGGACCAGCGCCCCTGCGGCACACACAACAAATTCAGCACACGGATCAGCTCGCCGCGCCAGCCTACGGCCTCGCGCTCCAGCCATTCGGCCCGTTTGTCCAGAAACGACTCTGAACGCTCTTCCAGCACATCCCCGATGATCTCCTCGGAAGCCAGTCCGGCCCGCGTGTGGGCCGTGGCCTCGCGACGACGCTCCGCATTGACGAGAACGCCATCGGCATCGCCTTCTTCGAGTGCGCGCCATTTCAGCACGCGCTGCCAGTCATTCCAATCCATTCAGGGGGGGTGTTTTCAGCACACTAAACGCAGCTTCGGACGGATTCCAACCGCACAGTGCAATTCATCCCTTGGATTCCACCTCCAGCCGCCCTGCCATCATGCGCAGGTGCAGGGTACCGAGTGCGGCGGCTTCACTGCTGGAGTGGGTGACGTGCAAAACGGTGAGCGCATGCTCAGATTGCACGCGCTGGAGCAGGGAAACAGCCTCCGCCCGCATGCTTTCATCGAGCGCGGAGAGCGGTTCGTCGAGGAGAAGCAGCTTGGGTTGTGCAGCCAGGGCGCGAGCGAGGGCCACTCGCTGCTTTTCGCCGCCGGAGAGCATGTCGGGCAACCGATCCAGCAGCGGGGAAATGCCAAACTGCTCCGCGAGACGGTTGACGCGTTGATTCAGTTCCTCAGGGGCCATACCCCGCAGTTTCGGGGCAAAGCCAATCTGCTCACGAACGCGCAGGCCGGGGAACAGCGCCAGATCTTGCGGTACGTACCCGATGCCGCGCTCACGTGGTTCCAGATCCGTCACGTCCACGCCATCCAGCAGCACGCGGCCGGAGGTCGGGTGGCGCAGGCCGCAGAGGATTTCCAACAGGGTGGTTTTGCCGCAGCCGGTTTGTCCCATGAGCACCGCGTAGGTGTTGGCCGGAATGGCCACACTCACGCTCTCCAGGATCGTGCGGCCAGAGACCTTCCAGGTGAGTTGTTCGAGCTGAATCATACTTTTTCCCCCGTGGCACGCACCGCCACCAGCACCAGCACGGCCAGCAACACCATGAACAAGCTGACTGCCACGGCGGCTTCGAGATTTCCCACGCTGAGTTCCAGCCAGACCGTCGTCGGCAAAACCTCCGTCTTCATGCGCGTAGCGCCGGCAAAGACGAGGATCGGCCCAAACTCACCCAGGCTACGCGCCCAGGCGATGCAGAACGCCGCCACCATGCCACGCCGCGCCGCAGGCAGCGCCACATGCCACAGCGCCTGAAACCGCGTGCAGCCCAGCGTCAGCGCCACGTCCTCAGGCCGTGCCGAGAGATGCTGGAAGGTGCCGCGCATCGTGCGGATCGCGAAGGCAGCAGCCACGACGAACTGAGCGAGCACCACGCCGCTGACCTGATAGGTGAAGGGAATCGCCATCTCGATCACCTTGCCGATCTTCGTCTGGAAAAAGATCAACAGGCACAGACCGACCACCAAGGGCGGCAGGATGATGGGAATATCGAGCGCTGCATCCAGCCAGGATTTGCCGCGAAATTCGAGGCGGGTCATCAAATACCCCACGGGCACCGCCAGCAGCAGCGCAAAGCCTGCGGCGAGCGAGCATGTCACAAGGCTCAAAAAAGTCGCATGCCGGATCTCAGGCGACCGCAGAACCTGCAGCCACGAATCCGGTGTGCTATATGACGCCGTGGCTCCGAGCAGCAGCGCCCAGAAGATGATATAGCCCGCAGTGATCAACGCCAGAACCAGCCAGCAGAGATTGGAACGGTTCAGGCGCATGACAGATCACCAATCGATGTCCTGCCCGATCTTTTCATCCAGCCACTTGCGCAGTTTGTCGAGGCCTTCGCCGGTTTCAGCGGAGACGGGGTGGACTTTGATGCGTTTGAAGCGCTCTTTGAAGTGGACGAGGTTTTCCGCCGCCTCGGGCAGGTCGATCTTGTTGGCGATGATGCACCAAGGGCGTTTGGCGAGTTCTTCGGAGTAGAGGGAGACTTCTTTGCGGACGATTTCGAGGTCGGAGACGGGATCGCGGCCTTCGGTACCGGCGGTATCGACGACGAAGAGCAGGACGCGGCAGCGCATGATATGGCGCAGGAAATCATGGCCGAGGCCGATGTTTTCGTGCGCGCCTTCGATCAGCCCGGGAATGTCCGCGAGACTGCCACGACGATTGGGGCCGAACTCAATGACGCCGACCATCGGCTGCAGTGTGGTGAAGGGATAGTTGGCGATCTTCGGTTTGGCGGCGCTGAGCTTGGAGAGCAGCGTCGATTTGCCCGCGTTCGGGGCTCCGACGAATCCGGCATCGGCGATGGAGCGCATCTCAAAATGGAATTCGCCTTCTTCACCGGCGGTGCCGGGGGTGAATTCACGCGGGGCCTGATGCGTGGAGGTCTTGAAATGCACGTTCCCCTTCCCGCCTTTGCCGCCTTTGCAGAGGACGTAGGTGGAGTTGGTCTCGGTCAGATCGGCCACGGGCTCGTAGCGGGTGGCGAGTTCATTGGTTTCGTTGTCGTATTCCTGAATGACGCGGCTGATGAGGGTGCCTGGGGGCACTTTATAAACGACATCCTTGCCGCTGCGGCCGGTACACTGCGTGGCACCGCCCTTGGCACCATCTTCTGCGATGAGGCGGTTGTTGAAGACGTAATTGCGCAGGCTGTCCGTGCTGGGATCGACCAGTAGGATGAGGCTGCCCCCGTTCCCGCCGTCGCCACCGTCAGGGCCGCCTTTGGGACGGAATTTTCCGCGATGGAAATGAGCACTGCCATCTCCGCCTTTGCCGGCGCGCGCTTGAACTTTGATTTGATCGACAAACATGTGACGGTCCAGTTAACCGGGGATGGGCATGGGAGCAAGGCTTAGCTTCATGTCGCTACTACTGCGATGCGGCTTCCTTGTCCCCGCCTGCCGTCTTGGCTGCAAGGGGATAGAACAGCTGCATGGCACGACGGATCTGCGGGCATTTCAGGCTGGCAGCATGAATGGCGTTCGGGATCTGGCGGTGTTTGGCGAACAGATGGTAGGCGCTGAGAGCCTCAAAGCCGGCATTCAACGATCCTTCCATCGGCAGGTAGCTGCGGCCATCGACATTGAGATTCTCGACCAAGCCCCACGGCGGGAAGTAGCTGGCCTTCTCCATGCGTTCGAGCAGGTCATACGTCTCCTGTGCCTGCGGATTCAGCGTGGAAGACATCAGGATGTAGTGCGGATGGATGAGCTTTTGATCCGGCAGATCGACGCCACCCACATAGTAGCCATTGCCGGCCTGGTTTTCGCCGGCGGAGAGACCGTAGATGCCGTTGCGTGCCGCACGGGACTGCGGCCAGCGTTTCGGAATATAGGCGCGCTGCGCGCCCAGCATGGCACGGCGCACGCTGAGCCAGCGCACACCGTCATGCGCATCGGGCACATCACTGTCGAAGTCTGGATGAAACAAACTTTGCAACTCGGTGATGAACCCGGTGCCCTGCCATGCCTTTCCAGGAGTCCGCATGGGTGGCGGGCGGTGGGCGGGGTTGGCGATGCCTTCCATGAGCATCACGAGAGTCGTTTCACCGCCCCAGTCATGCCAGCCATGCGGCAGGAGCGTGATGCCGTCGTCGGCAAGGCCGTGCGAGAGATGGCCATCGGGCAGGTGCAGCAGAGCGTACTCGATCTCTTTGATCTGCAGGATCAGGTCTTCGGCCACAGCAGGTACATCGAGCATGATCGCTGCCAGCAGCATGGACTGTGCGTAGATCGCCGTGTCCACGGTACTGTATTCAGTGCCCGGATGGATGCAGTAGGCGTTCTCATGCCCATGCTGGTGAACAAAATGCGGCAGCAGTCCGCGCCCCGTTTTCAGCTTCTTGATCGCCTCATGCGTGCGCGTGAGCACCCAACGTGCATAATCTGCCGTCACGATGCCCAGCGGCTCCTGCGCGGCCGCCGCAGAGGCCAGCACGTACATGCCAGTGGCGGAGACGGACTCAAACGCCCCCTCTTCAATGTGGGCGCGATCACGCACAAAACCTGTCCCGATGGAATAACTGCGCGCGATCTTCGCATACGAGGCTAGGAAAGCATAGGCGTCCCACGGCATCTGGGGCAGCTCAATGCCAAGGAACAACCCGGAGACCTTCAATTCAGCACCAGGTTCAGCCGTCCATACGATGGTTTTCCCGTCACGCACCGCTTCAGGGGCCACCGGATGCACAAACATGCGGTATTGCGGCTCATTCAGCTCAATCATCTGCGACCAGCGCATTTCATCGGTGGGAGATTTGATTTCGAGCTTGATCTTTCCGCGCCCGGCAGCCTCGATCATCACCGCCGTGACACGCGGCTGATATTTGGCGGTGACGGGCTCGGGATAGGCATGCGTAAAATCCATCACGCGGCTCACATTGCGCGCCTGCCCGGCCAGACTGTGCCACATGCCCGCCCATGCCTCCGGCTGCTGGCTGAGATGCACCACGATTTCGTCTGTGAGCCATTCGATCTCGTGCTCCGCTGGCCCATGGAAGCCGAAGTCGGTACCTATATGGGTGTAGGCAGTGAATGAATTCAGCCGCTTGGTCCCGGTAAGCACCTGCTGCCCTTCATCACGATGAATGAAATACTCCTGCACCGGCTGCCACACGAGACGTGTGGCAGGCTGCGCCATCACCTGCGTGCCGAGCATCACAGCGACGGCTCCGACGGTTGAAAGGAGACGCATAAAGCATGTAAGATAGTGGCAAACACAGGGTTATGCCACCTTTGCGGCGTGCAAATTTCATCTTGCCAGCTCTACGAGCGGATCAATCAGCGCTCGTCGATCGGCACGACCTTCTGACCATATGGTTTGCCAACGTATTGGCTGAGAGGACGGAACAGGCGGTTTTCGCTCCACTGCTCCAGCACATGGGCGGTCCAGCCGCTCATGCGGGCGATGGCAAAGATCGGCGTGAACAGGTCGGTCGGAATGCCGAGGCTGTAGTAAACGGTGGCGCTGTAGAAATCGACGTTCGCATTGAGGCCCTTCTGCTCACGCATGATCTGGGCGATGCGCTCGGACATCTGGATCCACTTCGATTCGCCAAGCTGGCTGGTGAGCTGGATGGCCATCTCACGCAGATGCGGAGCGCGAGGATCGAGCACCTTGTAAACGCGATGGCCAATACCCATGATCTTCTTCTTCTGAGCAAGGGCGTCGGCAACCCAGGCATCCACCTTGTCAGGGGAACCGATCTCTTCGAGCATGTGGATCACGCCTTCATTGGCACCGCCGTGCAGTGGTCCTTTGAGGGCACCGATGGCGGCGCTGATAGCCGAGAACATGTCGCTCAGCGTCGAAGCCACAACGCGGGCGGTGAAGGTGGAGGCATTGAATCCGTGCTCGGCATGCAGAATGTAGGCGATGTCGAGGGTCTTTTCGGCCTCCTTGCTCGGCACCTCGCCGTTCATCAGATACAAGAAGTGGGCGGCTTCGCTGAGGTCCTTGCGCACGGGCGGCAGTTCCAGCCCCAGACGTGAGCGGTGGAAATAGGCAGCAATGACACCGATCTGAGAAGTCAGGCGAATGGCGTTGGCCATGTTTTCGCTCACTTCGAGGTCATAACGGCTCAAGTCATAGCAGCCGAGCATCGAAACGGCGGTGCGCATGACGTCGATGGGCTTCGCGGTTTTCGGCACGGCCTTGAGGAAATCAATGACCCCCTGCGGCAGCTCACGCTCAGCACGCAGCGCGGTGGTCAGTTTGTTGAGTTCGGTGCGATTGGGGAGCTTGTTGTAGTAAAGCAGGTAAACGACCTCTTCGTAGCTGACTTTAACGAGCTCGTTGATGTCGTAACCGCAGTAGAACAATATGCCTTCCGCGCCGTTCACCTCCCCGAGACGAGTTTCAGCAGCTACGATTCCTTCGAGACCTTTGGATACTACAGACATGGGTGAGGGCGTGGGGTTAAGGTTTTAATAGCAGATAGCGTGCTCAAACTACGCCTCAACCAAAGACTCGTTTACAGGGAAAGAAATCTTCCGCCGGGGGAGGGAAGGCATCCCCTGGAGACAGGAGGTGTTTTTTGTTTGTGCAAAGAGCGTCGCTGGCATAGCTCCCCCCATGGACGCCCCCTTTCGCCTCCTTTTCGTCTGCCTCGGCAACATCTGCCGCTCACCTGCGGCAGAGGGCGTCATGCGTGCATTGATTGAAACTAAAGGATTCACTGATCGCGTCTCGGTGCGTTCGGCCGGCACGGGCGGCTGGCATGCGGGCAAGCTGCCGGACCAAAGGATGCGCACTGCGGCGCAAAATCGGGGCTATGACCTTAGCAGTCGTGCCCGGCAGGTTACCGAAAACGATTTGCGGGACTACGACCTCGTGCTCGTCATGGACCAGCAAAACCTACGGGATATCCGGTCTTATGACCGCACCTCCCAGTTCGACTCGAAAATCCGCCTATTCTGCGACTTCTGCACCGATCATCAGGAAAGCGAGGTGCCAGATCCCTACTACGGCGGCGAGCAGGGCTTCGAACTCGTGCTGGATCTGCTCGAGGACGGCTGCCGTGGCGTGCTGGCGCACATTTGCTCAGCCCTCGCGTAAGATTGCCTCGGCCACACGCATGCCATCAGCGGCGGCTGAGATGATGCCGCCGGCGTAGCCCGCGCCTTCACCTGCTGGGTAAAAATGCTTCACGCCGGTGCATTCCAGCGTCTGCGGATCACGTGGAATGCGGGCGGGTGAAGAACTGCGTGTTTCCACGCCTGTGAGCACCGCGTCCTCCAGCGCAAACCCAGGCAGGGTTTTGTCGATGCGCGGAATCGCCTCCTGAATGGTCTCAATCGTGTATTCGGGCAGCACCTCGCACATATTCGACCAGACCACACCCGGCTCATAGGAGGGCAGCACCTTGCCAGGGCCGGTCGAGGCGCGTCCTGCCAGGAAATCGCCCAGCAGCTGCGCTGGCGCGTGATAATTGCCACCGCCGAGCACGAAGGCCCGGCGCTCAAGATTGCGCTGAAACTCGATGCCGCTCAGGACATCGCCCGCAGGCATGTCTTCGGGCCGAACATCCACCATGAAGCCGCTGTTGGCATTCGACTCCTCACGCGCATAGCTGCTCATGCCATTCGTCACAACCATGCCCGGCTCTGAGGTGGCCGCCACGACGAGTCCACCGGGACACATGCAGAAGCTGTAGGCTGCACGGCCCGTGCCGCAGTGCGCGACGAACTTGTAGGGCGCTGAACCCAGCCGCTTATCTCCGGCCCATTTGCCGTACAGGCTGCGGTCGA
Source organism: Verrucomicrobia bacterium 12-59-8 (assembly GCA_002279765.1). Next base: position 46,125 of record NCCR01000003.1, read on the forward strand.
TCAACTTTTGAGGGTGCTCAATGCGTACACCGATGGAAAACGGCTTGGCCTCAAACGGCACGCCATGACGATGCAGCATGTAAAACGTGTCCCGTGAGCTGTGGCCGATGGCGAAGATGAAACGTGAACCTTCGATCGTTTCACCATCCGCGAGCGTCAACGCGCGCATCACGCCGTCTTCGATCACGACATCTGCCACGCGGGCGCCAAAACGTACCTCGCCACCCAGGGCGATGATTTCCTCACGCACATGCCGCACGACCTTGATGAGCCTATCGGTGCCGATGTGCGGCCTGCTTTTGATCAAAATGTCCTCCGGAGCCCCTGCGGCCACCATTTCACGCAGCAACCAAGGGATGCGGTGCTCACGGTCACGAATCTGCGTGTAGAGCTTGCCGTCCGAAAAGGTGCCTGCACCGCCTTCGCCGAACTGCACGTTTGATTCAGGATTGAAATCCCAGCCGCGCCGCCAGAAGCCCGTCACATCACGCGCACGATCGCCTGCGGCCTTGCCACGCTCCAGCAGCAGTGGCTTGAGTCCCGCACGGGCCAGCAAAAGGCCGCAAAACAACCCGCACGGCCCGGTGCCGACGATCACTGGCCGCGCAGATGCCGAACGAGCCACGTTTGACGCTACCTCGTGATAGGTCTCCTCAGGGGCTGGAATGATGCGGGGATTTTTGCCAATGCGCTTGAGCACGCGTGGCTCGTCCTTCACTTCGACCAGGAGCGTGAAACTGAACTCCACATGCCCACGCCGCGCATCAATCGCCCGCTGCTTCACCTTCAGGCTGATCACGTCCTCATTGCGCGCGTTCAGCAGTGTCAGCACTGCACGACGCAGATCATCGTCTTGATGATCGACGGGAAGGAGAACCTGGGAGAGCTGCAGCATGGGGGCGGGATTTGGCGGCAGTGCCAATAGCCCACGTCAAAGCCATATCAACCCTACTTCGCGTGCGCTGCCTTGTCCTGGGGAGGCGTGTGCCAGCCGAAGACCTTGTCGCCATTGAACAGCTTGTGATGCTCCGGCGTCATGCCGCCGTAGTCGGCGATGACTCCGGCCTGCTCCACTGTGCCCACACGCAGGTTGGCATACACATCGCCTTCATCGTACAAGACATGCATTGGATCACGAGGGCGCAGTTGCACGCCTTTGACCGGCTTGACCACGGTGAATCTCCAAGTGGTGTCGATGTGCTGGATGGAGCCCAGCTCCCGGTAGATCAGCGCCTTCGGCACATTGTTGAGATCATACTGCGCCACGTTGTTGGCACGCCACGGATCATAGGCCGGGCTGCCTGGATTGGCATAGTCACCGGTCCAGAACTGCTGATACGGGGTGGGATCAGGCTGCGCGGCACGAATCGCCGCCGGGGATTGCGTGACTGGAAAATTGTGTCGCACGGGCAACGGATCAACGCGGTCCACAATCTTGCCCACGAGGGAGAACACATCACTGACACGGCCATAGGTGAAGAACTGGTGGGAATCCATCAGCTCCGAGGTCGAAACTCGTGTCTTCTTGACTGTCAGGCGATGCTCGTTGGAGTTGGAAAACAAATTGAAGCTCAGCAGGTAGTCGATGTCCTTGTCGAGCGTCGGCACCCTGCCCTGCGCATCTTTGGGCAGCGCCAGAGTCTGTGTACCGTTCTTGGTTTCCTCGGTGGTCAGATTAAACACCCGCATCTGTCCGCGACGCAGCAGGTTGGTGCTGAGGCTGTCCGCCAGCGCCCGGCCCAGATCAGGGCGGCGGGTGCCATCCACCGTGACATCCTCGGCATAGTTCGCGACCTTGGGCCGTTCCGCGCTTTTCACGCTCCAGTCACCTTCGGCGTGGATTTTGGAGGAAATGACCGCGCCCAGAAGAGCAGCCAGGGCGAAGGTGATTGGGTGCTGGAGCATGTCCTGTTTGTGTTCAGGACATGTTAACGGTTCAAAAATTGCTTGGGAAGCAAAAAATCGCCGCTCTCAGGGGCGGGGACCGGGCCGGTTCACAAAGGCCTCATGCTCTGACTGCTCCAGCATGCCGTCGCTATTTTGATCAAGCAGCTTGAAGAGCTGTGGCGGGCCACTGAACTCCTCTTTGCTGACCTTACCGTCCTTGTCCTTGTCATTACGGCCGGTGATGGCCTCCCAGGGAATGCTGCGCCGCCCGCCTGTGGGTGGCACGCCTGTGCGCGGGTCACGCTCCATCAACGTCGCATCCGCAGTGCTTTCGGTGGTGAGTGCTTCGGTCTTTGCTGAGCTGCTTTTCAGCCTCTCAGCGAAGAACTGGCTGACCATCTCTTCGATATTTTTGCCGACAAAACCCGGCCCGCCGTGTCCTGCGCCATGGATCGTGTGAAAATGAGCGCTGACCTCGGTCTTCTTCAGTGCTTGAAACAGGAGCTGGCTCTGATTGATTGGCACAGTGGGGTCCTTGTCGCCATGCACCATGAGAAAGGGGGGATCATCCTTGGTCACATAGGTGATCGGATTCACCCGCGCGGCCTTGTCTTTGTTTTGCATCACGGCCCCGCCGATCAGCTTCGCCTCAGGTGAAACATCCGTCGCATGGCTCTCATAGCCTGGTGTGGTGACGAACACCGTGAAGTCCGTCGGCCCATAGTAGTCGCACACAGCCTGCACGCGGCTGGATTGATCCAGGTTGGCTCCCACATCGAACTCCTTCACATCGCCGCTGGTGCCGATCAGCGCCACCAGGTGCCCGCCGGCCGAACTGCCCCACACGCCAAAGCGCTGCGGATCGAGGGCGTACTCCTTGGCATGCGCCCGCAGCCAGCGGATCGCAGCTTTGCAATCCTCGATCTGCGCCGGAAACACCGCCTGGCCGCTCAGGCGGTAATTGATGCTGGCCACCGCATAACCCTGCGCCACATAACCGGCACGCAGGGGCGGGCAGCCATCCTTGCTGCCATTCTGCCAGCCGCCGCCATGCACCCAGATGATGAGCGGCAGGGGGCCTTCCGCTTTCTCCGGCAGATAGAGGTCGAGCTTGTTCCGTTCATGCCCTCCTTCGACGTAAACGAGGTCACGCAGCGCTTTGACACCCGCAGGGGCGCGCTGCTGCTGTGCATGGGCACTGGTGAATGATGCGACCATCAGCAGGAGGCAGGCGATGTGTTTCATGAGTGAGTCATCCAACCCGCCCCTTGCACCAAAGTTGCAATCCAGACTCAGTGTTTTTTCACCAGAGCCTTCACTTCCACCGCGCCGATTGCCTGATGAAACACCATCTGAGTGCCCAGTTGCTGAATAACCGTGGCCTCATTTTTCTTTTTCCGTGCTGGCAGCGCCTCTTCGAGCACGGTCTGGATTTCGGACACATGCCCCACCGCATTGCCAAACTGATCGATCAGGGCGGAGCCGCTCGATCCCGGCGCCCAGTCTGCCGTCGTCTCCAGCCAGACGGGCTTCGGTACTTCGGTGCCTTCGGGCAGCTTGTCCGCCTCCTTCTTTCTCATGAAGGGACGCTTCACAAAACGGCTGACAATGCCCTCGCTGAAATAACCGCGCTTGCCGCTTGGGTCGCTGAAACACCACACGGAATCCCCCGGACTCACGTCCAGACTCAGTGGCAGCGGGGTGAGCGGCTGGTCGGACTTCACGCGAATGATGGCGCAGTCGGTGCCGACGTTGCAGGCAAGCACTTCCGTGACGGGCAGGAGCACATCCTCCTCAGTTGCTGCCACAAGCCAGCCTTCTTTCATGTTGGGCGGCGGAGCGATCACATGCGCACAGGTGGCCACCGCACCATCGGCCGAAAGCACAAAGCCGCCTGCCAGATCGAGATGCCATTTGTCGCACTTGGAGCAGATGTAAAACTGGCCCACACGGAGGTGTGCCATGCGTGCCCGCTGCCAGCGTTCGCGAGCCGTCAGGGGTTTCAAATCATCTGCGGGCAGAACGATGTCGCACTGCGTGCGCTCTGCCTGCTCAAGGGCTTTCGTCATGGACAGCAGCTCTGAAGCTCCCTGCAATTTCTTCGCCTGCTCAGTCAGCACCGCATCCGGCCGCGAACCACGCCCTTCTGCATAGACCGGCACTCCGGGAGCCTGCGCACTTGCGATGCGGGCGGACACCAGCAGGAGTAACAGAGCGCAGGCTTGTTTCATAGACTTCAGCCTATTTTTTCGGCCCCGAAATGACCGCGCAGGACTTCGGGAATCAGAATCGATCCGTCTGCCTGCTGATACGTTTCGACGAGCGCGACAAACAAGCGCGCCAGCGCTGTACCGGAGCCGTTGAGCGTGTGCGGGATGCGATTTTTGCCGTTTTCATCCTTGTAGCGCAGGTTCATGCGGCGGGCCTGGTAGTCGCCGAAAGTCGAGCAGCTGGACACTTCGAGGTACGTCCCCTGCCCCGGTGCCCAGACTTCGATGTCGTAGGTCTTGGCCGAGCCAAAACCAATGTCGCCGGTGCAGAGCTCGATCACGCGATAGTGCAGGCCGAGGAGTTGCAGCACCTTTTCCGCATTGGCGGTGAGGCTTTCCAGTTCGGCCATGCTCGTCTCCGGCGTGGTGATCTTCACCAGCTCGACTTTGTCGAACTGATGCATGCGGATGAGGCCGCGCGTGCCAAGGCCTGCGCTGCCAGCCTCACGACGGAAACAGGGCGTGTAGGCCGCATAATTGATCGGCAGTTTTTCCAGCGGCAGGATTTCATCGCGATGCAGATTCGTCACCGGCACCTCAGCGGTCGGAATGAGATACAGATCGTCTGCGGCACTGTGATAGACTTGATCGCCGAATTTAGGAAGCTGGCCGGTGCCGACGAGGCACTCTGACTTCACCAACAGCGGTGGGCTGATTTCTTCATAGCCATGCTGCGTCGTGTGCAGATCCAGCAGGAAGCTGATCAAGGCGCGCTCAAGCCTGGCCCCAGCGGCGCGATACACCACGAAGGCACTGCCGGAGATCTTCGCTCCGGCTTCGAAATCGAGCATGCCGAGAGCCGCGCCGAGCACGGTGTGGTCCTTCGGCTGAAAGTCATAAGCTGGCTTTTCGCCCCAGACGCGCACCTCGGGGTTTTCCTCCGCAGTACTACCCACGGGGCAGGCTTCATGCGGCAGGTTCGGGATGCTGAGGAGCAGATCGCGCTGACGTGCGTCCGCCACATCGGCCTCGCGGCCAATTTCTTCGATGCGACTGCCGATGACGCGCACTTCCGCCTCGATGGCACTGGTGTCCTGGCCGTTCTTTTTCGCAATGCCGATCTCCTTGCTGATGCGGTTGCGGTCGCTCTGCAGTTTCTGCCGTTCCGTCTCTGCGGCACGGCGCTGCGTGTCGATTGACTGCACCTCATCCACCATGGACGCAAAGTCGCCGCTGCGATTGGCGAGGCGCTGTTTGACCTGATCTGGGGTGTCACGAATGAGGCGGATGTCGAGCATAAGGGCGGGGAGGTTAGCGGGAGTGTGCGTCTTGTCGAGTGCCGGAAGGGGTATTGACAGCAGGAATCGCAGTCCGAACTTCCGGCTGTGATCTACCTCGACGCCAACGCCACCACGCCGGTCGATCCAGCAGTGCTGGAGGCGATGCTGCCGTTCCTGCGCGAGCACTACGCTAATCCAGCCGCCAGCTACGCCGCCGGACGCAGGGTGCGCCGCGCCATGGAGCAGGCGCGGGCGCAAGTGGCAGCCCTGGTCGGAGCCCGCACGGGCGAGATCACCTTTACCAGCGGCGGCACCGAATCCATCAATGCCGTGCATGCCTCCGTGCGCGTCCTGTGGCCGGAGAAGCCAGAACTCGTCATCACTGGCACGGAGCACGCGGCCGCACTCGAATCCGCCCGGCGCTGGCAGGCGCAAGGCGGCAGAGTTACCACAGCCCCGGTGCATCCCGATGGACGTGTCGATCTCAATGCCCTGCATTCACTTGTCCGTCCGGGAGTCACCGCGCTCGTCTCCATCATGTGGGCGAACAACGAGACCGGCGTCATTGCCCCCATGCATGAAATCACCGCGCTGGCACACGCCGCCGGTGCGCTGGTGCATACGGATGCCGTACAGGCGGCGGGAAAAATCCATCTCGATGTCCGAACGACGCCGGTCGATTTCCTCAGCCTCAGCGGCCACAAAATGCATGCACCGAAGGGTATTGGCGCGCTCTACATCAGCCAGCGCGTCCGCTTTGCGCCGCTGCTCGTGGGCGGCGGCCAGGAAAACGAACGACGCGGCGGCACGGAGAATGTGCCCGGCATCATCGCCCTCGGCAAAGCCGCCGAACTCGCAGGACTGCATCTCGCAGACGGCAACAAGGCCCGGCTCAAAACCATGCGCGACCGTTTCGAGCATCTCATCCACGCTGGGCTGCCGGACATGCGCATTCATGGCTGCCCGACACATCGTCTGCACACCACCAGCTCCTTCTGTCTGCCCGAAATGGACGCCGCCGGGATGCTCATCCTGCTTGATCAGGCGGGCGTTGCCTGCTCCGCCGGTTCTGCCTGCCACACCGGCGCGCTGCATGCCTCGCATGTGCTTGAGGCGATGGGTGTCAGCGATCGTGATGCCGCCTGCACATTGCGTTTTTCCTTCAACCGCTTCAACACCAAGGCCGATGCCGAAGCTGCCGCGCATGCGGTGATCGAATCCGCCCACAAAATGCGTGAAGCGCAGGGCTGCGAGTTGGCCGTCATCACCCACTGAATCTCCAATCACGATGAAATCCAGCACTCGATTGCTGTTACTCCTGCTCGCCCTGCTGCTGCCCGCATGCGCGGGAGCAGGCGGGCACAAGGTCTTTGCCGGACCCACGCTCACGCTGAACTACGATGACTTCGGCCCCGAAAGTGCGGCCTCCCGGTTCCTGGGGCCGCGTGGCTCCCATACCGTGATCATCGCTCATTTCGGCTACAACCACATCACACCATCAGCGCCTGAGGATGACCGCTACGTCAATGTCCTCCAGAGCATGAACTTTCTGCGGGATGAGGTCCGCAGCCTGCCGCACACATCGGCCAACGAACCCCTGCGCCAGCGCCTCCGCGATACCTATGCCCGGCTCTACCCGCTGCAGCGCATGCGCTACAACGCCCAGCTAAATGCCTCATTTGCGTTCCCCGTTGGCGGCATGGACCGCAGACTCATGCTCCCGGCTCTCCCGCCACCGGCGATTTGAGGCCCACTGATGAGCGATTGAGAATTCAGCATTCAGCAGCTAAGCATCCATCCTCATGGCCCACCGCTTCACCTGCATCGAACGCGTCCAATTCTCCGACACCGACATGGCCGGCATCGTCCATTTCTCCAATTTTTTCCGCTACATGGAGCGGGTGGAGCACGCCTTCTTCCGCAGCCTAGGTTTCTCCATCGTCGATCAACCGGAGGAAGGCGAGGAGCGCGTCGGATGGCCCCGCGTGCATGCCTCCTGCGACTACATGTCTCCGCTGCGAGTGGAGGAGGAGTTTGAATGCGAACTCATCGTCGAAGAAGTCCGCAGCAAGGTCATCCGTCATTTCATCCGCTTTTGGAAACTAGATGGCACCCTCGCCGCTGAAGGCCGCATCACCGCCGCCTGTGTGCGCAAGGATCGCACCACGGGGCAGATGAAGGCTGTTGTGATTCCGCAACGCTTCCGGGACAAGATCGAGGCAGCGCCGCCGGAGTTGCTGAAGAGGCCGGATCGCAAGTAAGCAAAGGCATGCCATGCGCTTCATTTCCATTCGGTGCTTTTCCTCGCTTGATGATCTTCCGGGGTGCTGGAGGCGGCAACGGCGTCTGCGAGCTATATGATATCAAACATGCAAACGCCCACCTTGGTCTTGCCATGATATTATTACGTCAATTTTATCCTTGGCGGAGAGGAATCTGAACCAACGTTGGCGAATGCTTCTCTTCATCCCCTACGAAATAGAGACTCTGACGCAGGAGCGCCCTTGGGCCAACTGGCTTGTGGTGGCGGCCTGCAGCCTCGTGTCTCTTGCTGCCTTATGGGAAACATCCCCGAAGAAACGGTCGAATCATTGGTTCTCAACGGCTGGACCTTCCCGGGCCTGGTAGGCCACGTGCTGCTGCATGCGGATTTTTTCCATCTCCTCGGCAACATGATCTTCCTGTGGGTTTCGGCAACATGATCTTCCTGTGGGTTTTCGGCAACGCGATCTGCACCAACACCAGCAACTGGCTGTACCTCCCCACCTTTCTCGCCTGCACGCTCATCGCGGCGGCAGTGCATCTCATCGCGGATGGATCGCCTGCCATCGGTGCCAGCGGCGCGATCAACGGCATTGTGGGCATTGTGCTAGCGATGTATCCGCTCAACCGGGTAAACGTATTCTGGGTGTTTCTAATACGTGGAGGCACCTTTACCTGCCCCGCCTGGGGAATCATCCTGTTCTGGTTCGCTTTCGATCTTTGGGGCGCTGCGACCGGCGGCGAACTCATCGCTTACTGGGCGCACATCGGCGGTCTCCTCGGCGGCGTCGGCATCGGCCTGCTGTGTCTGCACTATGGCTGGTTTCGGCTTACGCAGCTCGACCATTGCTCGCTCCTCGACATCTTGCGCCGGGAGCCGTCCGAGTAAACGCCTGATGTCCCTGCGGGTTCGATGAACTTATGAAGCCAAATGCCAGACAAAAAGTGAACAAAGCCGTTGTGACAGGCGTTTTCTCACGGCAATTCATTGCTCCCCCCATTCCACCCCCGTGAATTCCCAACCCCAAACCAAAACCATGCAGACCTGGCTCATTTACGCTCTCCTCACCGTGCTCTCCTGGGGCGTTTATGGGGTCATTCTTCACGCGGCGCGCTCCAAGATGCCCATGGGGCCGGAGACCCCCAATGCCAGCCTCAAGGCGTTTCTGTTTGTCTGCATCGCCTACGCCCTCATCGGTATCGTGGCCGCGCTCGTGCTGAAGGCCCGGGGTACGAACTGGAGTTTCACGGGTGACACTGGCAGTGGCATTCCGCTCAGCCTCATCGCTGGCATCGCGGGAGCACTGGGTGCCCTCACATTGGTCCTCGCACTCGGCGCGGCCTCCGCACCTCTCATCAAAGGCGGCGGCGGTTTCGGCCTCGCTGCTGCTGCTGCCGTCATGCCCATTGTTTTTGCCGGTGCGCCAGTCATCAACACCATCACCGCCATGCTGGTGCATCCGCCAGAAGGCGGCTTCAAATCGCTGCCTGTTCCATTCCTTATCGGTTGCCTCATGGCCGCCAGCGGAGCCTTCCTGGTGGCCAAATACGCCCCATCCAACACCGGTGGTGCTGCTCACAAGCCTGCCGCAGCCTCCAAGCCCCATTGAGATGGCACGCCTGCTCCTCTTCGACATCGACGGCACTCTGATCGACAGCAATGGCGCTGGCGGCGCGGCGATTCTCGATGCGGCTGAAGAACACTTCGGCATTCAGCGCGAGTTGCTGCCGCCGCTCCAGCTCGCCGGAGCCACGGATCCCGCGATTGCGATGGATGTGTTCGGCTACATGAACCGCAGCCACACACCGGAGGAGGTCACTGCGTTTCTTGACCGCTACCTTTCCCATCTCCAGCGCCGCCTGCAGGCGGAGGACTTCACTGGCACCACCCTGCCCGGGGTGACGCAGCTGCTGCAAGCCCTGCGCGGTGAAAGCGCCGCGCATCTCGGTCTGCTCACCGGCAACGTACGTCGCGGTGCCGTGATCAAGCTGTCGCGCCACGGCATCTACGAACATTTCATCGAAGGCGGCTTTGGCAGCGACCATCATGACCGCAACCAGCTGGGCCCCGTGGCGCTGGGACGCATGCAGGACGCCACAGGTTCAACCTACGACCTCGCCAACGTCATCGTGATCGGCGACACGCCGAAGGACATCCGCTGCGCTGAAGCCTTCGGGGCCAAATGCCTTGCCGTCGCGACGGGTGAGTATTCGTATGCTGAATTGAGCGCCTTGAATCCCTGGCGCTGCGTTGAATCGTTTGCCGATGTGCCGGCCATCGTCGAGCTGCTGCTGCGCGACTGATTTCTCATGAGCAACACCTCAGACGCCACGCGTGCCATGCGGCTCTCGCTTGCTGTGGGGTTCCTGATGCTCGTGCTCAAGATGGGGGCATACATTCTGACCGGCTCGGCGGCGATCCTTGGCGATGCAGCGGAATCCGTTGTGCATGTCGCTGCCGTAATGTTCGCGACCTTCAGCCTCGGTCTGCTGCACAAACCGGCCGATGCCGACCACCCCTACGGCCACAGCAAGATCGCGTTCTTCTCCGCCGGTATTGAAGGCGGGCTGATCATTCTCGCGGCTTTGTTCATCATTTATGAATCAGTGCGCCGCCTGCTGCTGCACCTGCCGCCCGCCAATTTGGACCAGGGCCTGGCGCTCACCGCGCTCACGATTGTCATCAATGCCGTGCTCGGCACATATCTCATCCGGACGGGAAAAAAACAAGGCTCCTTGATTCTAGAATCCAACGGCAAGCATGTGCTCACTGACGTGTGGACCAGCCTCGGTGCTATCATCGGCCTCAGCCTCGTCGCTTTGACTGGCTGGCATAGCTGGGATTCGATCTGCGGCCTCCTCATGGCCGCCAACATCATCTGGACCGGCTACGGTCTCATGCGTCAGAGCGTCGGTGGTCTCATGGACACCGCCGATCCTAAACTGAACGCCGTACTGGATGCCGCGCTCCGCCGCGAAACTGAGAAGCACGGCCTTCAGTTTCATGCGCTGCGCCATCGTGACGCCGGCGAAATGCACTACGTCGAAGTCCATCTGCTCTTCGCGGACGACATCATGCTGCGCGATGCCCACCGCATCGCCACCGAGATCGAAACCGCCGTGCAGGACAGCGTGGCGAATCCGGTGCTGATCACCACGCATCTCGAATGCCAGGGTGACCACGATGAACTGCATCAGCACGGTGAGGCAAGCGACCCTCATAGCATCCGTGCATGATCCCGCTTGATGCCAGGGCATTGAATGACGACACGCTGCCGTGGCGCGTCACGGTGCTGGATGAAGTGGGGTCCACCAGTGACTGGCTCAAACAAAACGCTGCAGACCTGCCCGTCGGCACTGTGGTGTTCACCGAATCACAGACCGCAGGCCGGGGCCGGCGTGAGAACCGCTGGATCGCCCCACGCGGCAAAGATTTGATGTTCTCCCTGCTGCTGAAGCCTGCGGCTTCCATGGAGAAATGGCCGCGCATCACCACCCTGGCGGCGCTGGCCATCTGCAAAGCCATCGAGGCCGAACTGCCGCTCCAACCACGCATCAAGTGGCCCAACGATGTTTATTTGAGTGACCGCAAGGTCAGCGGCCTGCTGGCTGAGACCGTCTCCACACGTGACGGGATGCTGATCGTTCTGGGCATTGGGCTGAATGTGAACACGCTCGATTTTCCGCCTGATCTGCCTGCCACCTCGCTGCTGCGAGATCTCGCCAGCCCCGTAATGCGCGAGATCGACCGCAACGCGTTTGCCAACCGCCTGCTGAACGCGCTGCAGACCGAGTTCGCACGCATCGACGACGATTTCCCCTCTGTGATTGCTGAAGTCCGTGAGCGCAGCTGGCTGGCTGGCAGGCAGATCCGCTGCCGTGCCGAAGGTCGTGAAGTGCATGGGCGTGCCCTGGATTTGAACGAAGAGGGCCACCTCATGCTTGCCCTGCCAGATGGCAGTTCACTCACCCTCACCAGCGCGGAAGAAATCCGCGATGTGAGAATTTGAGGGATTTCAGCCAAGTTGGCTCAGGATCTGCCTCCTAAGCCGGCCAACCTGCCGAACACTCTCAGCTTGAGTTTTTTACCGCATGAGCTTTAGAGTGCATCCGGCTATCCACGACTATTTCTGCATGAGCGACGAAACCTCCCCCCCTATCTCTCCTGAAGAAAATCCAGCGGAAGGCCCCACCTTCCCTACGCTGGAGGAAATGGCGACACTGCTGCCGCAGTATGAGTTTCACGATATTCTCGGCGTCGGCGGCATGGGTGCGGTGTATCTCGCCCGACAGGCGGCGCTGGACCGCTGGGTGGCCATCAAACTCCTGCCCGAATCCGCCGCTCAGAATGAGGAAGATGCTGGCCGCTTCATCACGGAAGCGCGCTCCATGGCCAGACTCACACATGTACACATAGCAGCGGTTTATGACTTCGGCCAGACCACGCAGGGGCACCTCTATTTGGTCATGGAGTATGTGAGCGGACTGGACCTGCACCGCCTCATTCACAGCAATGCAGTGACTCCCGAGCGCATCCGCAGCCTTGTCCCGCAGCTATGTGACGCGCTCGCCTACGCCCACAGTCACAACATCATCCATCGAGACATCAAGCCCGCCAACATCCTCATCAGCGAGGACTGGCAGACGAAGATCGTCGATTTCGGTCTCGCACGTGACAAGGACACCGATACGGCCGGCGAGGCCGAATATGGTACTCCGGACTACGTCGCCCCCGAGCGCCTGCAGGCTGGTGCCACGGTGGACCATCGCGCTGACATCTACGCGCTGGGGGTGGTCATCCACGAAATGTTCACCAAGCTCACGCCGCAGGCAGCCGGTGCAGCGGCAGGCCAGGACGTGCCGGCGGCATACGCCAGCGTCGTGAGCCGCTGCATGATGGCGGACCCCGCACACCGCTTTCAGAAATGCAGCGAAATCAAAGCATTCCTCAATGCCGCCGCCATCGCTGCCACCACTCCGGCTGCGGCCGCGCCGCCTCCCGTGCATCGCGCACCGCCCCCGCAATTGCAGGCTAGAATACGACCGCAAGGATCCGTCCGCGTGCCAGAGAAACAAGGCTCATCCGGGTGGCTCTGGGCTGCGGCTTGCATCATTTTACTGGTGGTCGGCGGCTGGTTCATCCAGCAGCAGAGCAAGCGCGACGCAGCCACCCAGTCCAACCCAGATGCCAGTGCCGGAACAGCACCCGGGGCAGATTCAAAAAGTGGTGCAGCCACCACCCCTCAAATGGCCAATGGTGCGGCAGCTCCCTCCGACACCAGCAGTGTACCCGACGGACCGTTCAAGCCCAAGGCTGGTGGCTTAGCCGTTCTCAGCCGACTCAAAGGTCACAAAGAAATCGTCTATTCCTGCTCCCTCCTCGCCGACCAGCGGCGTGCGGTTTCTGGTGGTCACGATGATACGCTTATACTCTGGGACGCGGCCACCGGCGCTGAACTGAAACGCTTCCCTTCTCCCGTCGGCGATATTCACTGCGTCGAGGCGGCGGCTGATGGCAAACGCATTCTGCTGTATTCATTTCGCACACATCAGGCCGCCATTTTCGACATTGAGCAGGGACGAACCATCGCCAGCGTCAACGGACCCGGTAACCGGCTGACCTATGCAACCTGGGACGCCGACCAAAAAGGCGTCTATTTGCTGACCAATGACACGCATGGCGGCGTCTATCACTGGGACCCTTCGAAGGGGGCTCTGCCGCAGCAGTTCTCCGAGTGGCCACGCGCGGCTTATCACCTCTTCCCCCTGCCCACGACCAGGCCTGAAGAAGCGTCCCAGCTTCTGGTGATTGGCAGCACCATGAAGCCCAATCCGAACCCAGGCCCCGGCTCAAATCAAAGCCTCGTCATGGACAAGCCCTGGGCCGCGCTATTCTCCGCGCCTGACCACCGCCTCATCCGCGACCTGCCGGACTACACCAACATTCGCAACCGCCTTTCCCTCTCCCCGGACGGCAGTACGCTCGTTGGAGGTCTCGGCCCCCTCTACCTGCTTGATGTTCCTGCGCTCACCACGCGCTTCCTCATCAATCCGCCTGCTGGCCTCAGTTGCACGGGCATGGCCTGGGCAGGCGCTGGCCGCCTCCTCGTCTGCGGCTATGCCAATGGCAGCCTGCTCTTCCGCGAGGCCGACACCGGGGCCGAACTTGTCAGCCTCGACATCGGCATGCGCGCCAACACGATCCGCATCTCCCAGGATGAAAGCTGGATGCTGGTCTCAGGGTTCCCAATCGACATTAAAAATCCGCAGCCGGATGACTTCGATGTGCTCGTCGTCCGCCTCCCGGATTTGAACAGACTCGGCACGAACAAAAGCTTCCTCACCCTGGCCTCGCGTCAGATTGCCAGACTGGGAAAATTTGACCCTGAACTCGCTGCGTTGCGCACTCAGGCCACCCCGCCCGATTCGCTTGCCAACGCTGAGCTGCTCCGCGCACAGATCCTCGATCTCACCAACAAATACGGCGCTGCATTGACTCGTTTGGCCGCCACCGCGCCTCCCAATGACCAGCTCGCCATGCGCGCTGAGGCGAATGCCATCGCCGCTGGCCAGCCGGTGCCAGATCGTACCACCGACGCTGCGACTTCGGGTGAGCACAATCGCCTTCGTGGCATCTACCGCCAGCAGACCGCCCAGCTCGAGACTCGCCGCCAGGAAGCAGAGTATGCCGTGCGCAAAAACCTCGAAGGCGGAGTCAAAAGTCTCGCCTTCAAACGCCTGCAGACGGGTGATCGCCTTGGCACGGCCCGCTGCGACGCGCTGCTTGCCAGCATGGCTGCCTACAAGCCTGTCAGCCATGTGGCAGTGGTGGCTCCTCCTCCAGCACGCCCGGCACCAGCCATCCCACGCCCTGCTCCGATGCCCGTCACCCCTGCGGCTTCAAAAGTTCCTTTCGCAACCAATGTCAAAATTGAAGTCCTGCTGGGCCGTCCCACCAAAACCGAAGGCGGTGATTTTGACGACGAAATGCAGGTGATCAATCCGCGCATCAAACTGACGAATTCTTCGACCACGCAGGCCTACGAAGGCCACGTGGTGAATTTCATTTTGTTCGGCGAAAGCACGATTGACATGAAGGTCAGCAAGGTGCTGCAGCGTGTGAGTTTCCCGGTTTCCCTACCCATCCGTCAGATGTTCGAAAACAAACTGCCCAGCGTGACCACTAAATTTGACACGACGGGTGCCAAATTTGGCTACAAATATCAAGGCTGGGCGGTGCAGGTCATCGGCCCTCAAGGTGAGATCGTCCTGACCAAGTCCACTTCATCGACGATGGAGAAGCTGCCGGAACTGGTCAAACTGATGGAAGAGGATCAGTGCTACGACAAAAAACTCAAAAACGTGCCTGCGCCCGTCCTGGTTTATTAGACCGTTTCTCCACGGGCAGGCGGCTGACGCAGCCCATGGAGCCGCTCCGCCGCAGGCCGTGTTCGTGATTGAACTGCCCGCCACCTCATACTATGAGGCAGGCCACCCATGTTTCGCGCCCTCCTCACGTCCCGTCTCCAAGCCGCCTTCATCGCCGCCGGCATTGATCTGCCCGAAGGTTTCACCCCCGGTGTCGTCATCGCATCTGACACGCGCTTTGGTGATTACCAAAGCAATGCGGCGATGGTTTTGGCCAAACAGCTCAAGACGAACCCGCGTGCGCTCGCGGAGCAGATCAAGGCGGCGCTCCAGGTCGAAGATCTGTGCGAAAAGATCACCGTGGATGGCCCGGGCTTTCTCAACCTCACACTCAGCGCCGCCGCACTGGCCCAAAGGCTCTCCGTCATCGTCAAAGATGACCATGTGGGAGTGCCCCCCGTCGCACAGGCCAAGACCATCGTGGTCGATTTCTCCGCGCCAAACATCGCCAAGCCGATGCATGTGGGCCACATCCGCAGCACCTTCATTGGCGATTCGCTGGCCCGCGTAGCGCGCTTCATCGGCCACAAGGTTATCACGGACAACCATGTCGGCGACTGGGGAACACAGTTTGGCATGATCATCCTCGGCTGGAAGACGCAGCTTGATCAATCCAAGCTCCAGGCGGACCCGATTCATGAGCTGGTCAGCGTTTACAAGGCCGTGAACGCCGCAGCGAAAGCGGACGAAGCTGTGCTCGAAATCTGCAAAGGCGAGCTTGTGAAGCTGCAGCAGGGCGATGCCGAAAACCTCGGCATCTGGAAGGAATGCGTGCGCCTCACACTCGAACAGCTCGAAAAAGTGTACGGTGCGCTCGACATCAAGTTTGACCATTACCTTGGCGAGAGCTTCTACAATGACGCCCTGGCACCGCTCGTGGCGGAGATGCTCAATCAAGGCATCGCCACGATCAGCGAAGGTGCCACCGTGGTCTTCAGCGACGGCTGCGTGAAGCCTGAGAACGACCCCTTCCTGATTCGCGACAAGGACGAATGGAAACCCGCGCCCTGCATCATCCGCAAAGGTGACGGAGGCTACCTCTACGCCACTACCGACCTCGCCACCATCGACTACCGCGTGAAGGAATGGCAGGCGGACGAAATCTGGTATGTCGTCGGCGCGCCGCAGCAATTGCACTTCCGCCAGGTCTTCGCCGCCGCGCAGCGTCGTGGCATCACCACGAAGATGATCCACATCGCCTTCGGCAGCATTCTGGGGCCGGACGGCAAGATGTTCAAAACCCGCAGTGGTGAAACTGTGGGGCTCCTCGAAGTCATCGACGAAGCCATCGAGCGCGCACGTGCTGCCGCCGATGAGAAAGAGCAGGGCCTCAGCGATGCCGAGAAGGACGAGATCGCCCGCATCATTGGCGGTGGTGCCGTCAAGTATGCCGAACTGAGCCAGAACCGACTCACCGACTACAAATTCAGCTGGGACAAAATGCTCTCGCTGCAAGGCAACACTGCGCCCTACCTGCTGAACGCCTACGTCCGCACCCGCAGCATCTTCCGCAAGCTCGACGGTGCCGTCGTGCTCACCGACGATCTCGCCCTCACCGAGCCCGCCGAACGCGCGCTCGCAATGAAGCTGGCCCAGTTTGCCGAAAACGCCCACGACATCCTCGACGACCACCGCCCAAACCTGCTCGCGAATTACCTCTACGAACTCGCGGACACCTACCACAGCTTCTATGAAGCCTGCCACGTCCTCCGCGCCGAAGGCACTGCCCGAAACACGCGGCTGACGCTTTGCGAAGCCACCAGCCGTGTCCTCAGGACTGGCCTTGGCCTGCTGGGTATTCAGACGACGGAGCGGATGTGATCAGGCTGACCGCGCATCATCAACAGTGTGCGTGATAAAAAAATCCAGCCCCTGGTCCGCTCTCATGCGGAGGTGGGTGACTGGCCCAATCTGACAGAATAAGGAATCGCTGGCACGCCCGCCATTCGTCATTCATCATTCTTCCTTCGTCATTATTTCCTCCCATGCCCGTCCCACTTCTCGACGTCAACGCTCAGAACCTGCCTCTCGAATCCGAACTCCAGGCCGCCTTCACGCAGGTACTGCATCACGGCAGATTCATCATGGGACCGGAGTTGGAGACCTTTGAAAAGGAGATCGCTGAGATGGTGGGTGTCAAGCATGCCCTGTCGGTTTCCTCCGGTACCGATGCCCTGCTGCTGGCCCTCATGGCACTGGACATCAAGGCTGGTGATGAGGTGCTCTGCCCTGCGTTCACCTTCTTTGCCACGGCGGGAGCCGTGTCGCGGCTCGGTGCCGTGCCGGTGTTCACCGATGTCTGTCCGATCTGCTTCAACATGGACGTGAATGATGCGCGGAAAAAGATCACCGCCAAGACCCGTGCGATCATCCCCGTCCATCTCTTCGGCCAGTGTGCGGACATGATTCCCATCCTCGCTCTGGCAAAGGAACACGGACTCAAAGTGATCGAGGATGCAGCGCAGTCCATCGGTGCCAGGTATCGCGGCACAAGCAGCGGCACGCTGGGCGATTTTGGCACCTACAGCTTCTTCCCGAGCAAGAACCTCGGCGGCTTTGGTGACGGCGGCATGCTGGTGACGAAAGACGACGAACTGGCCGAATACGCCCGTGTGCTGCGTGTGCATGGCGGCAAGCCCAAATACTACCACCACTACGTCGGCGGCAATTTCCGCATGGATACGCTGCAATGCGCCCTGCTGAGTGTGAAAGTGAAACGCTACGCGCAATACACGGCGGACCGTCAGCGCAATGCCGCGCATTACATCGAGGCCTTGTCCAAACTCCCCGGCGTGGTGCAGGCAGACCCCGCCCACTGCAAGTGTGTGAGCACCCAGGACACCTGGCTGACCGCGCAGAACGCCAAGATCGTGCTTCCCGTCAGCTACGACCACAACGAGCATATCTGGAACCAGTTCACCATCCGCGTGCTCGGCGGCCAGCGTGACGCCCTGCGCGACCACCTCGTGGCCAAAAAGATCGGCTGCGACATCTACTATCCTGTCACTCTCGATCAACAGAAGTGCTTTGCGGACCTTCCCGCAGCGTCTCTCTCAGGCTGCGAGGTTTCCCATCGTGTCGCAGGAGAAGTACTGAGCATTCCGATCTACGGTGAACTCACCGAAACACAGCGCAACGAAGTGATCGCGGCGATTGCGGAGTGGCTTGCATAAAACGCCGACGGACACTTTGTCCAACGGTCTGGGAGCAGTCTGAAACCGACATTGACGGGCAAAAAAACGCCCGTCGCACTCATCAGGGCTTTGGAGCAGCTGGCTCTGGAGCCGCCGGAGCAGGAGTTGCCGGTGGTGTCACTGGAGCGGGTGCTGCTGGCGGCGGCGCAGCAGGGGCAGCAGCAGGAGGAGCTGGTGACGGCGTAGCAGGGCTTGAAGGAACCAGTGGTGCAGGAGCAGGAGATGGCGAGCCCGCTGCGGGAGCGGGTGTCGTCACCATCGCAGGGGCGGAAGCCGGTGCTCCCGGAGGAGCGATGGTGGCACCAATGCCGCTGTTGACTGCATTCAATTTGAGGCTGGGCATGCCAGGAACGACTGCGGCAGGTTTTGGCTCCACTTTCGGTGCAGGTGGCGGGTCCACTTCCTTGGTGGGCAGTGTGGCGGCGATCCAGCCGAGGCGGTTTTGACTGATCGTCTGAAATTCCGGCATGTCGGGGAACTTCAGAGCGAGGTCATCGTAGGCCTTCTTGGCCTCATCAGCCTTGCCCTGCGCCCAGAGCAGGTCACCAAGCCGAACCTGAGCCAGAGGAGCGGCCTCGCTGGTGGCGAATTCGTTGGTGATGCGTTCAAAAACAGCCTGCGCTTCCTTGCTTTCGCCCATGGCATCGAGCTTGGAACCCAGACCGAGCAGCGCAAAAACGGCCAGCGGGTTGCCTGCGTCCTTGGTGGTGAATTCCTTGAGCGCATCCACTGCGGAGGATTTCTTGTTCTGATCCCACAGCAGATCCGCCTTCAGCAGCAGCGCGTTGGCAGCAGCAGTGGTGCCGGGGTAGCGCGAGATGACGAGATCGCAGTCTTCCACCGTCTTGGCACCGGTGAAGGCTTCGGCAGCTTCCTCGGCTTTGCGGGTGTTCTGGTGATGAACCAAGGCGAAGGCGCAGAGTGCGACCACCGCGATGATGAAAAGCCAGACGAGCTTGCGGGAGTTGTCCTCAATGAACTTTTCCATGCCAGTGGCCGGAAGTTCTTGGGAGGTGGATTCAAGTTGAGACATGGAAGGTTGGTTTTAAAAATCGAGTGCGTGGCTGGCTCAAAGAATGACGAAGGGAAGCGAAGCTGGTCACGCGTTCAGGCGCTGGGGCTTCGAGATTCATTCGTCATTCGGCTTTCATCATTTCGAAGCTCACGCCCCCACTTTGGCACGGGCTTCGTCGGCCAGCGCGGTGGAGAGGTAGCGCTCGCCAGTGGAGCAGGCGACGGTGACGATCAGCTTGCCAGCGTTTTCGGGGCGCTGGGCGACTTGGATGGCGGCAACCACGTTGGCACCGGTGCTGATGCCGACGAGAATGCCTTCTTCCTTGGCCAGGCGGCGTGCCATGGCGAAAGCTTCGTCATTGGTGACCTTGATACACTCCGTGATCTGAGCATTTCCGGCGCTATCTTTGAGATGCAGGTTGGCAGGAACGAATCCGGCTCCGGTGCCCTGGATCTTGTGCGGGCCGGGCTGCACAGGCTGACCGGCGAGAGTCTGATTGATGACCGGGGAAGCCTCAGGCTCGACGGCGATGGCCTGGAAGCTGGGCTTGCGAGACTTGATGACTTCCGTCACGCCGGTGATGGTGCCACCCGTGCCGACGGCGGCAACGAAAATGTCGATCTTGCCATCGGTGTCGGACCACAACTCTTCAGCGGTGGTTTTCGAGTGGATGGCCGGATTGGCGGGATTTTCAAACTGCTGCGGCATCCAGGCGTTCGGCGTGGTGGCAACGAGTTCGGCGGCCTTGGCGATGGCACCCTTCATGCCCTGAGCACCCGGCGTGAGCACGAGTTCCGCACCCAGCAGCGCCAGCAGCGTGCGGCGCTCCAAGGACATCGTTTCAGGCATCGTCAGGATCAAGCTGTAGCCTTTTGCGGCGGCGACAAAGGCAAGCGCGATGCCGGTGTTGCCGCTGGTGGGTTCGATGATGATGGTATCAGGCTTCAGAACCCCGCGCTTCTCCGCGTCCTCAATCATGGCCGCGCCGATACGGTCCTTCACGCTGCCGAGCGGATTGAAGAATTCACACTTCAAAGCGATGGTGGCGTTGAGTCCGGCGGTGACTTTGTTGAGCTTCACCAGCGGTGTTTTACCGACGGTTTCGACGATGTTGTTGTAGATGCCCATGATGTTGGAGGTTTGCAGTTGAAGACGAGGCTGGCCGAGGAGGCCGCGATGGCGGGATTAGTGCTGATTGCAGAACTCTTCGAAGCGGTCCATGCCGGCGTTGATCACGTCCAGGCCGGTGGCGTAGCTGAAACGCACGGTGTGCTCCGCACCGAACGCGACGCCGGGGACGATGGCGACCTTCTGCTTGCTGAGGAGCTTTTCACAGAAGTTCACGCTCTTGATCTGCGTCGGTTCGATGTCCACCAGGAAGTAGAAGGCACCCATAGGCTCGACCACACGCACGTTCTTGATGTTGTTCAGGCGGCCCAGCATGTATTGGCGGCGCACGTCGAATTCATCACGCATGTCGCCGACGATCTGCTGGTCCATCTGCAGGGCGGCCAGTGCGCCGTACTGGGCAAAGCTGGTTGGATTGCTGGTGGTGTGGCTCTGAATGGTGTCGATGGCTTCGGCGATCTTCTTCGGAGCGGCGGTGTAGCCCAGACGCCAGCCGGTCATCGCGTAGGCCTTGGAGAAGCCGTTGATGGTGATGGTGTGGTCGTAAATCTCCTTGCTCAGGGAAGCAATGCTGACGTGCTCATGGCCACCATAGACCAGCTTTTCGTAGATTTCGTCGGACAGAATGACGATGCCTTCGCCCACGGCGATTTCGGCCAGAGCGGTGAGTTCTTCCTTGGTGTAGATGGAGCCGGTCGGGTTGCCGGGGGTGTTCAGGATGATCATCTTCGTCATCGGGGACATGGCGTCCTCGAACTCATCCGGGGTGAGCTTCCAGCCGTTTTCACGCTTCGTTTCGACGATCACCGGGATGCCGCCGACGATGCGCACCATTTCCGGGTAGCTCGTCCAGTAAGGGGCGGGAATGATGACTTCGTCACCTGGATTCACACAAGCAAGGATGGCATTGTAGCAGGAGTGCTTGGCACCGCAGTTCACGCTGATCTGGGAGGGCTCATACTGCACATTGTTGTCCACCATCAGCTTTGCGGCGATGGACTCGCGCAGTTCGAGAATGCCGGCGCTTTCCGTGTAGCGGGTTTTGCCGGAGTTCAGAGCTTCGATAGCAGCGGTGATGATTGGTGCAGGCGTGTCGAAGTCTGGCTCACCAGCTCCGAAGTTCAGCACGTCCACTCCCTGCTTCTTCAACGCCTTCGCCTGGCTGGTGATGGACAGGGTCATTGAAGGAGCTACTTCGGCGATGTTCTTGGCGATAAAATCCATGGTCAGGTGTGGTTGGGCGGGTGAAAAAGGCGGGGGGCCATCTATAAAGGCGGGGGTGGGTAGTTTGTCAATCATTCCTCCCACTGCGGCCAAAGGGCGGCTTGTGTCCAGCGCCACACCGCCTTAGTCGTGCGGTCCATGAACCAACCACGCCCGCCATCCCCTTCCCGACCGCCCGCCGTTCCGATCCGAGGCATGGCACTGGATGTTCTGGGCGAATGGTCCGGGGGGGAGCGCTTCGCGGCCAATCTGATGGACCATATCCAGCGGGACTGCGGCCTCAGTCTGCCCGACGCCGCCTTTTTGCGCGACATCGTCCTCACCACACTGCGCAATCTCTCCCTGCTCGACCACTGGATCGCCGTGATCACCGAGGACAAGCACCTCGACCACCGCAGCCGCTGGGGCCTGCGCATCGGCCTCTGCCAGGTATTGATCCTCAAGGTTTCAGAATACGCCGCCGTAAATGAAACCGTGGCCGCCACCGGCCGTGCCCGGAGCCTGATCAATGCCGTCCTGCGCCGAGCCTGCCGCGAATCCGCCGAACTGCTGGCCATGGTTGACGGCCTGCCGCTCGAAACCCGCACCTCGCACCCAAAATGGCTCATCGAGCACTGGCTGGGTCTCTTTGGTGAAGCCAAAACGACTGCGCTTTGCGAGTGGAACCAGGTCCCTGCCCCGATCTGCGCCCGCATCAACCGCCTCTACCCGCAGATGACCGAGACGACGGACGACTTCATCGTCTGCGACCACCTGCCGCGTGAAGATTTGAGCGTGGGTAAAGTGTACATGCAGGATCCGAGCACCGCCATCGCCCCGCGCCTGCTCGATCCGCAGCAGGGCCAGCGCGTGCTGGATGCCTGCGCGGCTCCCGGCGGCAAGACTGCCCTGCTGGCCCAGCTTATGGAAAATACCGGCGAGATCATCGCCTGCGATGTCGCCCCGGGACGCCTGCGCCGCCTGGAGGGCAATCTGCACCGCCTCCACGTCACCAACACCCATATCGAGCAGCACGACTGGGCGGACCCGCAGATTCCCGCCTTTGCGAAAGCCGGCTTTGACCGCATCCTCCTCGACGTACCCTGCTCCAACACCGGCGTCATGCGCCGCCGGGTCGATGTACGCTGGCGTTTAACGCCCGCCGACATCACCGCCCAGGTGGAAACGCAAACGCAACTGCTCAAAAACTGCCTCCGCGTCCTCAAACCCGGCGGCATCCTCGTGTACAGCACCTGCAGCATCGAGCCCGCTGAAAACGAACAACTCGTCTCCAGCGTCCTCGAATCGACCCAAGGCTACGAACCCGTCAAACTGCGCCACAGCTTCCCGCCGGATGATCAAATGGATGGGGCATTTGCTGCTGCGATCCGGCGGGTGTGAAGTTCGTGCGTGACATTTTCACCGCCCTTCATCAAGAATCCTTCACTTCACTCATGAAATTCACTGCCCTTCTCCTCGCTCTCGCATTCTCGGCTCAAATTTTCGCCGCTGATGCACCCAATGCCGCTGGTCTTCAGCTCTACAGTCTGCGCAGCCAGTTTACCCTGCGTGGCGTACCATGGACGCTCGACCGCGTGAAGGAGTTTGGCATCAAGGAGGTCGAACTAGCTGGCACCTACAACCTCAATGCCGAACAGTTCAAAGCCGAGCTCGAACAACGCGGCCTGAAGGCCGTCAGCAGCCACTTCCCCTACGCGCGCTACAAGAACGATCTCGACAACGTCGTGAAGGAAGCCAAGACCCTCGGCATCAAGTATGCCGGATGCGCGTGGATCGACCACAAGGACAGCTTTGACGAAGCCGAGTGCCGCGATGCCATTGCTGTCTTCAACAAAGCCGGTGAGGCTTTGGCAAAGGAAGGCATCACGATGTTTTATCACGCGCATGGCTTCGAGTTCGAACCCTATGGCGATGGCACACTGCTCGACCTCTTTCTGAAGGAGACCAAAACCGAATTCGTCTCCATGCAGATGGATATCCTGTGGATCGTCTTTCCCGGCCAGGATCCGGTGAAGCTGCTGGAGAAATACAGCGGTCGCTGGAAGCTCATGCATCTCAAGGACTTGAAGAAAGGCGTCGCCACTGGGTTCCTTACCGGCAAGACCGACGTGGCCAACGATGTCACCCTCGGAACCGGCCAGATGGACTGGATCGCGATCTTCGCCGCCGCCCGCAAGAACGGCGTGGAGCACTACTTCATTGAGGATGAATCCCCCACTTCGCTGGAGCAGATTCCCAACAGCCTGACCTTCCTGCGCGCCAACGGCTTCGAGTGATCGCATGTCACGCCGCCTCCATGCCATCGTTCTGCATGGCGTTTTCATCCTCTCCGGTGTCTCGGCGCTGATCTACCAGCTCGTGTGGCAGCGTGCGCTGCTGACGATCTATGGCAGCAACGTTGAATCCGTGGCGATGGTGGTAGCGGCCTTCCTTGCAGGGCTCGGCATCGGCAGCATCGTGGGTGGCTGGATTTCTAAATCCGCACGCGCACCGCTCGTGCTGCTGTTCGGTCTCGCGGAACTTGGAGTCGGTGCTTACGGCCTCATTTCGCTGAAGCTGTTCGATGCCGTCGGTGCGCTGACTTCCGTGCAATCCCACGGGCTTACCACTGGGGCCTTAGTTTTCCTGCTCGTGTTTCTGCCCACCGTGCTCATGGGGGCCACGCTGCCGCTGCTGGTGGCGCATCAGGTGCGTGATACCGCGCATGTCGGCCAAAGCGTGAGCCGCCTCTACTTCGTGAATACACTGGGTGCAGCGCTGGGAGCTTTCATCGCCGCACACTGGCTGCTCGGCAGCTTTGGCATGAGCGGCACCACCCGCATCGCCGCCTGTTTGAATGCCGCCGCAGCTCTCATCGTGCTGCTCGCCTTGAGAAAGCCAGCCGCGCGGTCCGCAGACCATGCCGATACTTCCACAGCCAATGCAGCATGCGAGATTCCTTTCCGCACCGCTCTGCTATGGTCTGCACTTTCCGGCTTTCTGGCGCTGTCGTGGGAGATCATCTGGTCACGTGTGTTTAACTTTGCCAGCGCCTCCAAAGCCCCTGTCTTCGGCTACATGCTCGGCAGCTACCTGCTGGGACTTGCACTCGGTTCGCTGTTCAGTCCACTCTTGCTGAAGCATGGCGGCGATCTACGCAGCAAACTCGCACGCTGGGTGATGTTTTCGAGCGTGGCGGCATATCTCGTTGCGCCTCTCACTGCCGCTGCCGCCACGCAGATGTTTTGGGAATGCGGTTACTACTTTGTCATCATCGCCGGGGCACTTCTCGGCCTTACCTTTCCACTGCTCTGCCATGCAGCCATACCTCCTGGTAATGACACAGGCAGTCAGCTCTCACGACTCTACCTCGCCAACATCATCGGTTCCGGCGCAGGCAGCCTGCTCACCGGTTTCGTGTTCATGGAGTGGCTGAGCCTGCGTTATCTCTGCCTGCTGCTGCTCGCTCTTTCATGGCTGTGGATCAGCAGCATTGCCAGATCGCGCCCCACTCGATTCATGCAAATGTTTCCCTTTATCGCGGTCATGCTTTCCGTGAGTTCGTTTCACCGGCTCTATGAACGACTGCAGTACAAGCACGATTTCCAGGACGGCATGCGCTTCGCGCAGATCATCGAATCACGGCACGGCGTGATCACAGTGGACACCAGCGGCGCGGTTTATGGCAACGGTGCTTATGACGGCATGATCGGCACTAAGCTGGAGCCGAAATCCTGGCTCGTGCGGCCCTACTTCCTTTCTGCCGTACGGGATCGCATTGAAAACGTCCTCGTCATCGGCGTCGCCAGCGGATCATGGACGCAGATTCTCGTCAATCATCCGCAGGTGAAACACGTCACCGCCATCGAACTCAGCCACGGCTACCTCGATCTCATCCGCGCACGACCCGAAGTCGCCAGTCTGCTCACGAATCCCAAGCTCGATCTCGTCATCGACGATGGTCGCCGCTGGCTGCGACAGCATCCGGAGGCACGCTTCGACGCCATCGTCATGAACACCACGCATCACTGGCGTGAGTTTGCCTCAGCCTTGCTCTCACGCGAGTTTTTGACCGAGGTCAAAGCCCACCTCACGCCCGACGGCGTCGCCTTCTGGAACTGCACCGAGTCCCCGCGTGCTGCGCGCACCGGCATGGAGGTTTTCCCGCACACGCTGATGGTCATGAACCACTGCCTCGCCAGCAACACGCCGATGGAGCCGGACCGCGAGCGCTGGCAAAACGTTCTCGCGGCTTACCACATTGACGGCCAGCCCGTCATCGCTGTGGATCAAATCGAAGGCGTGCTCGACTTCATCAAGGGCGAAGCCCTCCCTGTTCCCGGCGACATGTGGTTTTGGTGCCGCCGGCCGGTCATGGAGTCCGCCTGGGGTGGTGCCAGAATCATCACGGACGATAATTTAGGTCACGAGTATCCTTGAGCTGTGATTTGCCGCCCCTTACTTACATAACCAGCAGGCATCTCAAACGGCACCGGACCGGTCCTTCAGCCCACGGAGCTTTGTGCAGGGGCAGGGGGGAATGGTCGATAAAAGCGCAGCGCTGAAGTGACGCTGCAATGCCCTGGCAGCCACGTGAGGCTGTAATTCGCGACAGGTGACATCGCTGAGACGGATGAAAATGGGATTGAGTTGAGAAAACTTTGCCTGGAACGACTCTCCGCCTACAAAGTGCCGTTTCCGCTGCCACTGACTTCATGAGCCAACCTCCACGCAAAGCCATTTTCGGAACAGGTCCTGCTGCCGACGCACTCGCTGCGATGCTAGCTCGTCAGGGTATCCAGACATTGGTTGACGCAGCCCTAACCTGCCCTGCCTGATGTTCGCACGCCTGCGCGCCTCCTCCACAGCAGCCTATGTGCTGCCGCTGCTGCTGTTTACCCTGCTGAACGGCGTCCCCGGTCTGTTCCGCATTGAAAACTCTGAACTGCCCTGGCAAGTGCGTGCGCCGGAGCACTGGGCTTATCCGCTGCAAACGGTGATCTGCGCCGTGGTGCTGCTGCTGTTTCGGAAGCACTACACGTTCAGGCCATGGCGGGGGCTGGGGCTTGCGTTCACCCTTGGAGTCGCCGGCATTGCGGTCTGGGTGGCACCGTCGCTGCTGCGTGAGTACCTGATTCAGCAGGGCCATGAACCCGCATCCTGGTGGGAGTGGCTCGGGCTGGCTGAACGCAAGGAAGGGTTTGATCCAATGATCGCGCAGGATTCACCGCTGTGGTTCAGCCTGGTGGTGGGCATGCGCTTTGCCCGCATGGTGCTGGTCGTGCCGTTGGTGGAGGAATTGTTCTGGCGGGGATTTTTGATGCGCTATCTGCTGACGGAGGATGGGCGATTTGAGCGCGTCGCTTTTGGCACGCATCGCTGGAAAGTGTTTTGGATCGTGACGCTGGCGGTGATGCTAATTCACAACACGGAAGACTATCTCGGTGCTTTCGTGTGGGGGGCGCTGATGTACTTCGTGACGGTGCGCACGAAGAGTCTCGGGGCCTGCGTGTTTATGCACGCGGTGGGGAATCTGGCGCTTGGTCTGTATGTGATGAAGACGCAGCAGTGGGGCTTTTGGTGATCAGACCGCCCCTTTGACTGCCATCTGCATCTCTAGTTCCTTCACTCGTGCGACCAGCTGCGGCAGGCGGTTGATGCCGGCCAGACGGCGCTTTTCTTCGCCCGCAGGTATTGCCGGAAAGCCCAGATAGGTCTGCCCGGCTGGCAGGTCACGCGTGACGCCACAGCGTGCGGCCAGCGTGCTCTGAGAGCCCACATGCACATGCCCCGCGATGCCCACCTGGGCGGCAATGACCACGTAGTCTCCAATGATCGCACTGCCAGCAATGGCGGTGCAGGCGACAATGATGCAGTGTTTGCCGATGACCACGTTGTGACCGATCTGCACGAGGTTGTCGATCTTGGTTCCCTCACCGATCCAAGTGCGGCCAAAACGCGCGCGATCAATCGTGCTGCCAGCGCCGATCTCCACGTCATTGTCGATCTGAACGATGCCGGCCTGACGCACTTTGCGATGGCGGCCCTGGCCAAATTCATAGCCGAAGCCATCGGCACCGATGACGGCACCGGAATGGAGAAACACCCCATCTCCCAAAATGCATTCGGCATGCACGGTGGAGTTCGCATGGAGCTTGGAACCTTTGCCGATGACCGCGTTGCGTCCGACAAAACAACCGGGGCCAATCTCGACTTCATCCCCCAGTTCCACCCCGGCTTCGACCACTGCATTGGGTCCGATGGCCACACGCTCGGGATCAAATTTGACACCGGCGGCCACTACTGCCGATGGATGCACTCCGGGTGCGAAAGGTTCGGGCTGAAAGCCATACGTCTCCACAATCTGCTCAAAGGAACGTGACGGGTCCGCCACTGCGATGCAGGAGGCTTGCGGTGGAAACTCCGTCCAACCCAGGGGCACGAGGACAGCGCTGGCACGGGTATGCACCAGTCTTTCGTTGTAGCGTGGGTCGTGGAAAAAGCTCAGATCACCGGCAATGGCTTCTTTCAAGGATGCAAAACCTGTAATCAGCCCGGCGGGATCACCGCACAAAATAGTCCCCCCGACGAGGGTTGCGAGATTGGAGAGCGCGATTTTCATGAACCCTATAATCTCATTTATGAAGCTGCATTCCACGCCAATTTTTAGCGGCGCAATTTTTGCCCCAGCTGTCCGCTAGCCCTGCAGTGTTTCCACGCGCATCCAGCTCGGTTCACCACGTACACACTGGAGCTGACAGATGGCCTTCAATGCGGCTTTCATGTCGCCAAGGCGTGCATCGTGGATCATCAGAACAAGGGATGTTTCACCGCTGGTGTCTTCCAGATCTTCCGGCTGGATCATCGAGGAAATGCCAATGCCGCGCTCGCCAAGCGCAGTGGCGACCTGGGCCAGCACCCCTGGGACGTCGTCAACATTCAGCCGCAAATAGTAATGCGAGACCGTGTCATCCACCGGCTTCGATTTGCCGTACAAACCGTGCGGCACAAAACCGCTGTGGCGGGCTCCATGCATCAACACGGCGGCGGCTTCGCACAGATCGCTGATCACGCTGCTGCTGGTCGGGTCCTGACCAGCACCACGACCATAGAACAAGGTCTCGCCCACCACATCACCGTTCACGAGCACCGCATTGAATGCACCGCTGACATTCGCCAGCACATGCGACAGCGGCACCAAAGAGGGTTGCGTGCGCACCTCGACGAGCCCGTTTTCATCCGCACGGATGACCGAAAGCAGCTTGATCGTGTAGCCCAGCCGCTCGGCAAAGCGGAAATCGGTGATGTTCACGCGGTCCACGCCTTCCACATGAACCTTGTCCTGTGGAATCCAGAAGCCGTAGCTCAGGGAGGCCAGAATGATCGCTTTGTGCGCCGCATCCCAGCCGCTGACATCCAGCGTGGGATCAGCCTCGGCATAGCCCTTGTCCTGCGCCTCCTGCAGGGCATCCGCATAGCTCAGCCCGGCCTGGGACATGCGGGTTAGGATGTAGTTACAGGTGCCGTTGATGATGCCGTGAATCGAGCGGATGTGATTGCCAACCAGCCCCTCCTGCAGCACCTGGATGATCGGAATCCCGCCTGCGACAGCGGCCTCAAAGTAAATGGGCACACTGCATTCCTCGGCTAGGGCGAACAATTCCTTTCCGCGCTCAGCCAGCAGGGCCTTGTTGCCGGTCACGACAATCTTTTTAGCCCGCAAGGCAGCAGCCACCAAATCGTAGGCCGTGGTGGTGCCACCGATCAGTTCGACGATCACCGGAATGGCAGGATCGTTGACCAGCTCCTTCCAGTCGGTGGTGAGCATTGCGGCAGGCACCTCCACATCCCGTGGACGGGAAAGATCACGGACAGCTACCTTGGAGACATGCAGTTCGGCACCGATGCGCTGACTGATCAGGGAGCGATTCTTTTGCAGATTCTTGAACACTCCAGCCCCCACATTGCCTAAACCGGCCAAGCCTATGTTGATGACACGAGAAGAACTGACGTTGGACATGATGGATAAGATGCCGGAATTGGGGGGCCGTAGTCATGGCGGAGACGAGTTGAACTCGCAAGTGAGAAGGCTGTCATTGAGATATTCGACCATCTTACCTATCCCGCACCAGACAAAGCACTTAAAAATAGAAATTTTGAGTCAACAATGGTGCAAAAAAATCTTGTTCCTATCGGGGGCAACCTGATAAAGCTTTGGATAATTCCATGTCCTTACGTTCTCTTAGCTACTGGTTTGTGTGCAGCGTCGCTGCCGTCATTGCTGTTGGGGCCACGGAACCTGGCAAGGTTGCTACGCTGGATCTTAATCTGAGGGGGGAAGCCATCAGCAGTATGCTCCCGGTGCCAGAACCGAGTCGCGCTTTCCTGCTGTTTGCGGGGATCATGGCCATGGCTTTCACCTACCGCAGCGCGTGGCTGAGCTGGAAGCGCAGCGCTCAGTCCTAAAGCCAGACCACCTATTTTGGTGAGCTGTTTTGATTCGACGCACCTGCTGCTGCGACTAGCATCTGTGGTATGAAAGTCCTGGCCGCCCTCGCTCTGCTCGCCCACCCGGCGCTGTTCGCCACAGATGCCGCCTTCCCAAAACATGCCATCGCGACCGTACATCCGCTGGCCACGGAGGCTGGCCAGCAGGCATTTGAAAAGGGTGGCAACGCTATCGACGCCGCTATTGCGGCAGGATTGACGCTTGGTGTGGTCGATGGACACAACTCAGGCATCGGAGGTGGCTGCTTCTTCGTCATTCATGCCGCTGATGGCACGGTCACCTGCATCGACGGTCGTGAAATGGCTCCCGCCAAGGCTCAGCGCGACATGTATGTGATCGATGGCAAACTTGATGATGAGGCGAGCAAGACCGGCGCGCTCGCTTCCGGGGTTCCGGGCTATCTGAAAGCCTGCGCCGCAGCACAAACGAGGCATGGCAAACTTAGGCTGGCCGACGTGCTCCTCCCGGCCGCTGAGATCGCTGAAAATGGATTCGCGATTGATGCCGTCTATGCGCGCAAACTCGCGGCCACGGCGACCAAACTCGCGAAGTTCCCGTCCTCAGCCGCCATCTTCCTCAAGGACGGCAAGCCGCTCAAAAATGACCAGGTGCTCGTCCAAACCGATCTCGCAAAGACTTACCGGTCTGTAGCGGAAAGGGGGATCGAATGGTTCTATGGCGGTGAATTCGCGAAAAGGACCGCCGAATGGATGGCGGCCAACGGCGGCATCCTGACGGTGCAGGACTTCTCCGACTATCAGGCGCCTGAGCGAGCAGCGATCCGCTCGAAATATCGCGGCTACGATCTCATCACCATGCCGCCGCCGAGTTCGGGCGGAGTGCATGTCGCGCAGATCCTCAACATCCTTGAGCACTTCCCGATCCGCCACTTTCGCGCCAGCAGCCGCATTCATGTGATCACCGAAGCGATGAAGCTGGCGTTTGCTGATCGCGCCTACTGGCTCGGCGATCCCGATTTCGCTCCGGTGCCCAGAGGTCTTGTCGATCCTGCCTACGCGGCCGAACTGGCACAGAAGATCGACCTTGATCACGTCACCGCCGTTCCTTCACACAACATGCCACCGCATTGGGAGGGTGATATTTTCGGCAAGCACACCACCTTCCTCTGCACCGCCGACGCCGAAGGCAACTGGGTGGCGCTCAATCAAACCATCAACACCGGCTTCGGCAGCAAGGTCGTCATTCCCGGCACAGGCGTGCTGCTCAACAATGAGATGGACGACTTCGCTGTGCAGCCTGGTATTCCAAACGCCTTTAAACTCGTCGGAGCGGAGGCCAATGCCGTCGCGCCGCGCAAACGCCCGCTTTCGAGCATGAGCCCCACCATCGTGCTCAAGGACGGCAAACCCGTCATCGTGACTGGAGCGGCCGGCGGCCCCACGATCATCACCCAGGCGCTGCTGCTGCTGACGCACATCATCGACGACGGCATGCTCCCGGCTGAAGCGCTGGCGGAACCACGTTTCCACCACCAGTGGAACCCCGACGAGCTCAAGATCGAAAAGGCCTTTGGCCAAGGCACGCTCACCCGTGTCAAAGCGCTCGGCCACAAGCTTGCGAAGTCGGAAGGTTTTGGTGCCTGCCAGGCGATCTATTTTGACCGCGAGAAGCAGCTCTTTTTTCCTGCCAATGATCCGCGTGTGCCAGGCAAGGCGGATGGAAGGTGACTACTCCTCCCGCAGTTTCCTGCGAAGCGTGGCGCGGTTCATTTTCATCGCGGTTGCCAATCGAGTGGGCTTACCGTCGAAGCGCTGGAGCAGAGACTCAAGCATGGAGGCCTCCACTGTTTCGAGCAGAGCATCATAGGCAGGCATAGATTCATCAGAACCTGTGGTCTTTTGATCCAGCCAGGCAGTGAGGGCACGTTTCATCGTCTCTTCGAGATGACTGGATTCATCCGGCTTCACGATGCTCGCGGGCAGATGATGTGGTAAAATCGTGCTGCCGCTGCACACGGCAGCGGCGTGCGCCATGGCCGTTTTCAGTTCACGCACGTTGCCCGACCAGGTGTGGGCTTTGAGAGCCGCCAGTGCCTCGGCCGAGAGTACTTGCTCATCCAAAAAGGACACGGCCAGCGCCGGGATGTCTGCCGTGCGCTCACGCAACGGCGGCAACTCCACCTGCAAGACCGCCAGTGCGTAAAACAAGTCTTCACGCAGATGGGGTGCCGCCTCCTGACTGGCAGCGCTGAACAAACGCGCCTTCATGGTGCCTGCACTCAAACGATGCATGAGTGCCGCCTGCAACGGCTTTGACCACGCGCTGATTTCATCGAGAAACAGCACACCATCTCCTGCTTTGGCGATAGCTTCATCGAGTGCTGCTTCCGCGCGATCCTCCTGCCATTCATCGGCACGAAAGACTATCAGCGGTTTTTCAGCTCGGGCACTGTGGCGGTGAATGACCTGAGCGGCCAGACTCTTGCCGCTGCCGGGTGGTCCCTGCAGGAGGACGGGTGCGTCGTTGCCGCTGGCCTGGGCAATGACGGCAAACGCACGCTGCATGGGCTCGCTGTTGCCGATCATGGTTGTTTCTGCACGCTGCTCGAGCTTCGCTGGCGCGAAGACTTCGCGGATCGCCCGCTGCATGTCGGTGAGATTGAGAGGCTTGAGGAAATACTCGCGCGCGCCGAGCCTCCGGGCCTCCAGAGCCGTGTCCAGCGTGCCGTGGGCGGTGATGATCATGACCGGCGGCGGTTCAGTCAATGTCTGAATTTTCTCCAGCACTTTCAGCCCGCTCATGTCCGGCAGGCCGACATCGAGAAGGATGAGCGCGTAGGTTTGCCCCGTGAGCTTTTCGATGCCGCCCTGACCTGAAGCGGCCACGACGGGTGTGGCATCAAGACGACGCACGACCGTGGAAAGTGCTGCGGCCAAAGCGTATTCGTCTTCGATGATTAGAATGGCAGGAGTCATGCGGCGAGTGAGGGAAGCAGCACGATGATAACCGCCCCGCCCTTGGGGTCATTTTGCAATTTCATGCTGCCACCATGCGCGCTGATGATGGTGGAGACAATGTTCAAGCCCACTCCCATGCCGCCTTCTTTCTCGGTGAAGAAGAGTTCGGTGCCATGGGCCAGCGCGGGTTCGGAAAAGCCGGTGCCGGTGTCTGAGAAGCGCAGCTCAAACCATGCGTCAGCGGGCTGGCCGCGCACACTTAGCATGCCGCCGCGAGGCATGGCCTGAATGGCATTGATCATGAGGTTTCGCATGGCCTGAGCGAGGCGCTGTGAATCTCCCATGATCCAGATAGGAGCTGGGAGATCGAGTTTGATCTCAACGCCGGCATGGCGGGACTGGGCCTCGATGTTTCTAGAGACGCCGCGAATGCATTCGGTGAGATCGAGCTTCACGAGTTTCGGGGGCAGCGGATTCGCGAGGTGTAGCCACTGGTTCACGAGACCAGCGATCACTTCGGATTCGTTTTCAATGAGCCGGACCGCCTGCGCATCCTCCGCATTCTGCGGCGTCAGCAACTGCGCGTGCAGTTGAATGGAGGCGAGCGGGTTCTTGATGTCGTGGGCGAGGCTCGTCGCCACCCGACCCAGCATGGCGAGACGTTCGGACTGCGCGCGCTTGAGGCGCTCGCGCACCAGCAGCCAGCCCACGAGGCCGGAGATGAGCCAGAAGGTGATGAAGGCATTGAGCGTGGCGGGATCGCGCAGCGAGAGGGATGATACGACGGGCGTGCGGGTGAAGATCATGTCCTTCTTGTCATCCAGTCGGATGGTAAGCCGGTCTTCGCTGTCAGCCGGTGCCTTGCCTGCATCGCGAAACTCAATCTGCATGCCGAGCAGTTGTTCCAAATCGTGCGCCAATTTGCCGCTGCGTGGCAGATTCATGCGCCGCACAAATTCGGCGTCCGCCTGTGCCAGAGCTTGGAAGAGGCGATTGGATTCCTCTCGTTCCCGCTGGCGCAACCATGCGAGAAGCAGAAGGGAGCCCGCGATGATAAAGGCGAGAAAGCCGAGGCCGAAGGTGAGGCGGAGCTTGTGGGGAGAAGCGGACACTGCCTACGGTTCCGGCAGCGGAGCGCTTTTATCAATCGGCTTGTCTTCCCAGATCGCCTCTCCTGTGGAGGCTTCATAGGTCAGGATACGGCTCTTGCTGCCGGGGACGGGACCTTTGTCGATCTTTGGCAGCCATTTGGCCAACTCGGCTTTTTTGGCGGTGTAGCTCGAATCACCTGCGAGGTTGGTCCACTCATTGGGATCTTTCACCTCGTCGTAGAGTTCTTCGCTGCCGTCGGCGTAGCGGATGTAGCGCCAGTCTTTGGTGCGGATGGTGTGGTTGCCCTGATTGTGCGTGGTGATGGCGGGCCATTCGCGTGGGGCCTTGGCGTCTTGAAACTGGGGCATGAGGCTGTGGCCTTCGATGTCGGTGCGTGCTGGCAATTTGGCGAGGGCTAGGAGGGATGGGAAGATGTCGAGGAGTTCCACGGGGCTGTCGCAAACCTGACCAGCTTTGATGCCGGGTCCGGCAAAGATGAGCGGCACACGGGTGCTGCGTTCCCAGAGGGTGTTTTTGCCCGTCATGAGTTTTTCGCCGAGATGCCAGCCGTGGTCTCCCCAAAGGACGATGATGGTGTTGTCCGCGCGGCCGGTCGCTTCGAGTTCGCTCATGAGGCGGCCCACCTGGCTGTCCATGAAGCTGACGCAGGCAAGGTAGGCGCGAACGAGGGGTCGCCATTCGTTGAATTTGCGCAGGGTGCTGAGGCGTGGCTCGGGGAGTTTCCAGTGGAGAAAGTCGGCGAATTTGGGGAGGTCATTGCGATCATCTTCTTTGACCGGGGGCATCTGAAGAGTGGCGTCGGGATAGAGATCAAACCACTTCTGAGAGGCAAAGCATGGCACGTGCGGCAGACGGAAGCCAGCGGCGATGAAGAAGGGTTTGTCCGCAGGCGCACGCTTCAGGGCATCCATGGCGGAGTCGGCGATTTTCCAGTCGGCGTTGTCCTGGTCCTTCTCGGGGAAGACGCCCCAGTCCATGGCGGGATGGCGGTCCGGGCCGGGGAGATTGGCGATGGGGGTTTTGGGTTTCGGCATGGGGCCACGATTGCCCCATTCAGTGAACTCTGTTTTCTGATCGCCGCCACGCATGGAGCCGTCGTGGTAGATTTTGCCGCTGTTGAAGGTGAAGTAACCGGCCTGCGTGAAGGTCTGCGGGAGCGTCACGTGATGCTTCGTCTGCTCCACTTCGCGGATGCCGGGGGCGAGGCCGTAGATGCCGGTGCTGGAGGGACGGAGGCCGGTGAGGAGCGAACTGCGCGAGGGATTGCACAAGGGGGCTTGGCAGTGGGCGCTGGCGAAGAGGGTGCCGCGCTTGGCCAGGGCATCGATGGACGGCGTTTTTACCTGCGGGTGGCCGCCCATGCAGCCGATCCAGTCGTTTTGATCATCGATGGCGATGAAGAGGACGTTGGGGCGCGAGTCGGCGGCGTGTACGACGGAAAGGGTGAGCAGGAATGCGGTGCAGAGACGGAACAACTTCATGGTCGTCTTCAAACGAAGCTCAACCGATGAAAATAGCAGCATTAAGAAGCCACGTTTGGCACGAGGTGTTCGGCGGCTTTGGCGGCTTCGGCGCGGAGTTCGGGATTGAGATTTTGCTGCTCGAATTCGCGGCACCAGCCTTTGATTTCAAGCTCGTTGAAGATCTTGCCGATGACGCGGCGGAGGAGGCCTTTGAGGTTGGGGAGTTCGACTTCCTGGAGGGAGCGGATGGCGGCTTCCTTGTAGCTTTCGAGGAGGGTCATGGCCTTCTCATGGGCACCGCTGTCGAGGGCCCAGTCGCGGATGGTGGCGTTGTCGGGCTTGGTTTTGGCGACGCCGTTCCAGAGGGCTTCCATCTGGTCTTTGACTTCGCCTTTGCCTTTCTCACGCAGGAGGGAGAGGACGATGCTGGGGCGCATGTTCCATTCGTTGCCTGCGGCAGAGTCTTCGCCAAGATCGTCGAGGTCATCGCGGATCTGGTAGGCGATGCCGAGGTTTTCGCTGTAGGTGTGCAGCACGTCTGCGCATTCATCGAGCTGGCCGGCGAGGGCGGCGCCGACTTTGAGGGCGACTTCAAAAGCGGGGGCGGTTTTACTGCGGAAAATTTCGAGCACCTGGGTGCTGCTGAGAGCGACGGGATGACGCGTCCAGAGGAGTT
Source organism: Verrucomicrobia bacterium 12-59-8 (assembly GCA_002279765.1). Next base: position 82,411 of record NCCR01000003.1, read on the forward strand.
CTGCGCCCTGACCGATGCAGAGCTCACGCTGGCCTTCAGCGGCGACGAGGATGGCTGCGCTGCGGATGTGCGCGGCGGCATCGTTGTCGGCGAGGAGGCGGTAGCCTTCACCGATGAGAAGGTCACCGATGTTCAGGGCCACGGGGATGCCGTGCTCGGTGTGCAGGGTGGTTTCACCGTAGCGTTCGGCGTCGCCGTCTTCGATGTCGTCGTGAACGAGCGAGGCTTTGTGGAAGATTTCGACGGCGATGGCGGCTTTTTTAACGGTGTCGGAGATCGGGCCTTCGGGATCTTCGCGCAGGGCTTGATAGGCGGCGACGGTGAGGAAGGGACGCCAGCGTTTGCCGGCACGCGCGAGCCATTCGCGTGCGATGTCGTCGCTATGGCCACGCGAGGGGCCCATGAGCGCGTTGAGAGAGTCCAAGGTGAACCAGGTCTTCACCTCGTCGTGAAGGGCGTTCAGATTGAGGCGGCGGGTTTTGTCGTCGCTGGTGAGGTGGATGTAATCCCAGACCCAGTCGATATCGACCAGGGTGTCGATGCAGTCGTCCTGCAGCAAGGGCACGGCGACGGCGGGAATGGCGGCGGCTTCGATGTAGGGGAAGGTGCGCTCCAGCACCGCGAGGCAGGAAATGCCCACGATGGCTTCGATCTTGCCGGTCTGGATGAGCGACATGACGATGGCGCTGCCTTCGGCGACAAGCACGGCATAGCCGAGCTTTTCAGCTTCGTTTTGGAAATCCTGGATCGAGCAGAGGCCGCACTGCTTGCAGAGAAGGCCGAACTCATCAAAGGGGGCCGGGCATTTGCTTTCGACACGGAGGCACTTTGGCTTCAGCAGGAGACGCTTTTCAAAGGGCACGGTGGCGAGGGATTCACGCCAGGTTTCATTGGCGAGAAGGACGCCGACGTAGTCACGATGGATCTTGTCGATGGCGTGGATCGTGACGATTTTATCCGTGTGCTCCTGCAGATCTGCCAACGGCACCGGGGGAACCAGTTTCTGCTCTTCGGCATAGGCACGAACCCAGCCCAGGATCTGATCACGCTCCGGCTTGGTCTGCGGGATGTTTTTCTTTGGCTGGCGGATACGGCGGTTCAGACCGGGAATGGGAGGCGGAAGGGCGGCAGAACGGACGACGGCAGCGGACATGAGTGGAAAGGGAAAATGGCAGAGTGCCGGATGAAAAGTATGGGCGGTTTAACCGTGTAAGAAGGACTTAGTCTTGCAGATATTGCGCTAAAGCATGCGAATCTTGCGCCGCGACTGGCAACGGATCGGCGGTAAAGGTGCTGGAAAAACGTGAAAAACCGACCTCAAACGACCGTGCCACGGCCGCTTTTGGGCGTGTTTTTCTTGGGTTTTGACTCGGGCAGTCCTTCGTCCTGCAAAATCGTGTCCTGAGGGAGAGGTTCGGCCCCGTCTTCTCCTTTTGGATCAGGCTCGGCAAAAGGGGTGGCCTTTTGGTAGAGTTTGAGGCGGGTGTCGAACTCGTCCTGGAGCTTTTTACGATCTTCTTCAGGAAGGTCTTTGTCTTCGTTTAGCAGGGTAATACAGCGTTTCTGCCAGAGTTCGGCCTCTTTGAACTCGCCATTGCGGGCCAGAGCGGCAGCCATGGTGTCGATCATCTCGTAAGGCTGCTCATCGCTCTGGACGACTTCCGCGACGAGTTTCAAGGCACGCCGCGCGAGCAAGACGGCGTTTTCGCCATTGTGCAAATTATCCTCCGGGCAGGTGGACAGGAACCAGGCCAGATTGTTGGAAGCCCAGGGATCTTCGGAACGTGCGGCACGACGATACCAGGCACCGGCACGGCGGTAGTCCACGGGCACGCCCTGGCCGGTGTAGTAGAGATTGGCGAGACGAGTCATCGCGGGCACAAAGTCCTGCTGCGCCGCCTTGAGGTACCAGAGGGCGGCCTTGGCAGTGCTTTTGGCCACACCATCTCCGCGTTCGAGCTTGGAAGCATAGGCGGTCTGCGATGGAGGGCTACCCTGGTCGGCGGCTTTCTTGAACCACTCGGTAGCCTTGGCCGTGTCTTTCTTCACGCCTTTGCCTTCCTCATACATGGCGGCCAGACTGTGCTGCGAGAGGGCAAAACCGAGATCTGCCGAGCTCCGGTACCATTCGGCCGCCTTGGCTAGGTCCATCTTCACACCGACCCCATCTTCATACAGCGTGCCTAGGACGTGCTGCGCACGCAGGTGCTTCTGCCTAGCCGCCTTTTCGACGGATTTGACGCCTTCTTCGAGGTTTTTCTTCACTCCTTCACCGGTGATCAGGCGCAGGCCCAGCTCGAACTGTGCGTCGGCATCGCCACGATCAGCCCAGTCCCGCAGCTCTTTTTCATCGACTTTTTGCAACTGCTGCGCGGGCAGGAGGGAAGCAGAAAACAGCAACGCAACGAGAAGGCCGGCGAGGAGGGGGTGTAGGGGCGCATGCTTCATGGGGCGAAATTACGTCTGGCTGGAGCCGTCTCAACCATCAAAATGCAGGTGCCCCACAAAATGGCGGGCGGTTTACCGAAGTCCCGGACAAGCCCGATGACCTACGGAGAGGGGGAGGTCGCAAGACGTTGGTGACTCTTGGAGCCGGCATCATGCTCTGCATTGCTTCCGTTCCCTCATTCGCTTTCAGTTCCAAATGTGATATGGGATCAGCATGAAAACATTACCGCAAATCGCTCTACTCGCCTGTTGCTGCGTCCTTTTTCTCGTCGGCTGCGGTACCAACACCAACGACATCTCCGGTCCGCCGTTTACCTATGATGACTTCGGCACCGAACTGATGGCCAGCCACCTGATCGGCCCCAGAGGCAGGGACACACAGGTCATTGCGCGGTTTGGTTCCACACATGCCACCCCGCCACCCGGAGGTCCTGATGTGCGTTATGTCAGTGTGGGACAGGCCATGTTCTACCTGCGCCACAGTGTGCATAAACTGCCTAAAACACCGGAAAATGCGGCTCTGCGTCAGCGTCTCTCGGGCACCTACATTCGCTTGTACAACGTCTATTCGACCAAGCGCAACGCCTTTCTCTCTGCCCCCTCGGCCAGTTATGGAAGGGGTGGCATGAACCGGGCGCTCATGATGCCCCCGATGCCCCCCTCAATCTGACAGCAGCGCATTTGACAAGACTGCCGCTGCCAGCCAGACTGCGCCTCTGCCTCCAGTGAGTCGCGGGTGTAGTTCAATGGTAGAACACGTGCTTCCCAAGCATGATACGTCAGTTCGATTCTGATCACCCGCTCCACGCTTCAATTGTGGGCAGCAAGAGTTTGGAAAAGCACCGCTTTCCCCTGCTCTGATCCGGCACCTAGGCCGGCTTCAGTGGCGATCATGTTGCGCAGCCTGTTGCGCGCGCGATGGACCGCCACGCGCAGGGCGGGCGTGTAGTCCGGCACCACTTCCGCGTACTCGGTGCCAAACAGTGAGGGCTCGATTCGCTGCCACTGCAAGTCGCCCACGCTGGAACGCAGCCTGTTCACCCCGCGCTCGATCACAGACCTGATCCAGGCATGGTCGTGCTCGGCTTCCGGGGAGCGGGGTCCGGGCAGTTCGCGACCTTGTTCGAGCAAGGTGTCGATGGACACCGTGAGGCTGGCATCGCCACGGCGCATGGCGTTTTTGTGACGCCATTTATTGAGGACGATCCAGTTCAATGTGCGCAGCAGCCATGCGCGCTGCCACTCCAGAGGCTTGGCGCAGAGAGGCTCCAACATACCGATGCGAAAGATGCGCAGAAACAGTTCCTGCACAGCATCCCAGGCCTCATGCTCGTCGCAGCCGCGCTGGCAGGCGAACCTCACCAAGCAGAGCTGATGGCTCTGATAGAGAAGTTCACATGCCTGATCCAGCTTTCGGCATGAATCGGCTGCTTCAACGTGCGGTAAGGTCATGAGGGACTGGAGATGCTGGATTCCCACAACCGAGCAGGGGCCGAGGGATCAAGGCGCGGTGTTCACCTGGATTCGGTAGAACTTCCGGTTGTTCGGGCAGATGGTGATGCGCCAGACAGTGAAGGTGGTGTCGTTGGTTATGCCACGATCACGGGCGTCGCCATAGCTGACGAGCGCGCCGGTCGCATCGATCATCTTCACGTCGGAGGACTGGAAGTCGTTGTCGTTGCCGATGAAGAGGAAGTAGTCTTCGGGCGAAGGCGTGGAGAGATCCGGCACCAGCGACATGCCTTCGAGCTTCTCGTTGACGGTGAACTGGTTCGGGCTGGCGGTGTTGGTGTTGAACCCGAACTTGGCCAGATCGGTGCTGGAGAGCATGTTGATGACCACGGTGCTGGTCGCAGGTGTGATCCCGCCGAGCAGGGCGGCCGCCGGGCTGATCTGATTTCCTTCGGCGTCATACATGCCGAGGATGTTGGTTGCCGTGGAGAAGTCCACCAGATCGACGGTCTTTGCCACGATAGGATCGGTGGTGCCTTTGCCAAGGCCATTGCCGTCACGCGGCAGCATGAGGAACTGGCTGTTGCTGAGGGCGACGATTTCCGACTGGGCCGCCGTGGTGTCGAGACCGGAGCCGTTGCCGTTGAGGTCATAGCGCGGAAGCTGCACGGCATATTCGCCGATGAGCACCGGGTTTTCCAGATTCGCGCCAACGATGTCAAAGACGAAGAGACGCGTGTTGTAGCGGCCCTGGGTTCCAGCGCCGGTGTCCTGCACGAGGGCGCTTTGCATGAGGGCGAAGAGGCGGGTGTTGTCCGGGGAGACGGACATGCCTTCGAGGCCCTGGTTGTTGCGGCGGCCGTTGGTGGGAGCATTGACAGAGTCGAAGTTCAGAGTGCCCACCGGCTTATGAGGCTGCGCCGCAGCGGGAAGCTGCACGATGCGGGTGATCTGCTTGGAGCTGTTGAAGCGGCAGAGGTAGGCGCCGTATTCTTCTGAGACAAAACCGGAGCCATCCGGGAACACATGGAGGGCCTCGGCATCAAAGCTGACGAGATTCTCCGTGGTGCCGGAGGCGAGGTTGAAGGCTGGCACGGTGCCGACGACCTGGCCGAGGATGGTGCTGACGCCGGTCGGATTGAGGCCGGTGGTGTGCTTGGTGGTGGCACCGTCGAGGTAGGTGAACTTCGTCGTGCTGCTGTAAGTCGGGACGATCTGGTTCTGCGCCACAGAACCCGCGCCGTAGTAGGGCGTGAAGGTGAAGGGCAGCTCGTGAATGCGGGCGGCGTAGTTGGAGAAGATTGTGCCGCTGTTGTAGCCGCGGTCAGGGAGCACATTGAAGGTGCCGCTGAACTGGCCGGTGCCGGAGTTGTAGGACCAGCCGGTGATGGACAGGCCGGAGGAGGCACCCAGGGTTTCGCCAAAGCTGTCCACGGCCTCGCCGGTCAGACGACCGGTTCCCACCATGCCATGATTGGTGATGGTCAGACTGTTGATGCTGCCGCGCTCGACGGCGGTGGTGAAGGGGGTGAGGTAGGTGAAGGGTCCGGTAGCCGTGGGAGTCGGATTGCAGAAGATGCGATAGCGGACGACAGTCTCGCCGTTGCTCTGCGCCTCGTTGATCACTTCATAGTCCAGGCCCGGCACGGCGGCGACCCAGGTGGTCAGGTCCGTGGAGCTGTTGAGGTAACCGGGGAAGGTGGTGGAGGAAAGGTAGGTGAAACGGAACTCAAGGTCTGCTCCGTTCATCACCACCTGCGGCAAGTTGCTGCGGTTGCCCGCACTGTTAGGATTAAGGTTGAAGAAGTACTCCAGGCTGTCGGGGATGCCATCGTTGTCCGTATCTCCGTTGATGCCTGCAGAGGTGTAGCCATTGGTCGCTAGCCATGTTGCGAAAGTGGCTGGGCCGTCATTGACCGCGTCGCTGCGGAAAGCGAGCTGCTGGATGCGCGTGTCGAGTGCCACAGCGGTGTCGGCCACGTTGTAGGCGGTGGCAAGGCTGGGGTGGCGGGCGACGAGGAAATCCTGAAAGGCTTTCTGCTCACCGAGCACGTCGGCGCTCGTCACTCCAGCGGAAGTAAACCCGGCGGCCGCCGTGAAATCCGTAGCCGGATCGGCAGGCGCTGAGAGTGTACCATTGGTCAGCAGGTAACGGAAATTGGAAGCATTGGCCTTGATGGGGTAGCCGTCTCCACCATTGGTGGTGAAGTTAAGGCAGACGCACTTGATTGTGGTCGGCGCGCTAGGAAGGACGGCACCGTTTGCCACAACTCGCGCGACGATTTGATCAGCATCATTGATCAGCACCACTGAGCGAACCTTCTGCCCGGCTGGCAGCGAGGAATCATAGGAGAAGCGGATATTCCCAACCTGCGGGTAACCGCCGTTGCCCGCCGCAAGCCCGGCGGCGTAGTTGAGGATGTTAAGGAGCCCTTGCGGCGTTGTGTCGAACACCATCATCTGATTATTGAAGCGCAGGGCGTTCTCGACATCGAGTTGGGAAATCGCCTTGGCCGGCTTCACCCCAGAGGAAGCGAACGGCGGCAGCTTGACACCATTGGCATCTACCGAGCCGACTGAGGCGCGAAGACCACCACCGTTCTTCAGCGAGAAGACAGCCGAGTTGTCGCCCAGACCAAGAGCAGCCCGCGCCTTCCACGCATTGGCGTCGGCAGTGATATCGCCGAGGTTGACTTCCTGCGCGCGACCGAAGACGCGGTCGCCCTCAAGATACACATTCGTATAGCCGAAGATAGTGCCGTCCTTGCTACTGATGATATTGTTGATGGCGGTGGTGATCGCCTTGACCTTCGCACCGATCGTGCTGCCCATCACGATGGAGTCGGCGCTGGCAGTGGTGTTGTAAGCAGACTGGAGCGTCGTTTCGGTGGAGGCGTAGGCACCATTGGTGGTGCTGTTCAGGTTGCCGAGCAGCAACTCGCCATTGGCGTCGAAGTCCGCGACCAATCGTCCGAGATAGCTGTATTCGGTGTCCGTGGTGACGATAAGCACCGGCTTGCCATCGGCACCGGTCGTTTGGATCGGGTAGGTGTCCGAACTGATGAACGTCGCATCATGGCCGTTGAAGGAGGCTGCGGTGTCATTGGCGTCGCCGAGACGCTCATGGCCGCCGCCTGCGACGATGACATCGATTCCTGAGACTTGAAGGGCGAGCGCCTTGTCACGATCAAGCGTGTCGAGCTGGTCAACCATGACGATCTTGTTCACACCGGCAGAGGTAAGGGCATTGACGGCACCTTGGATATAGGCCGCCACCTCGGCTATCTTGCCAGCCTCGGTCGCCGCACCTGAGGTATTCGGCACGGTACCGTTGGGGGAAGACTTGGTAAGCAGATCATAGGTAGTGGCACCGACGAAGCCTATCTTCTCACCGTTGATAGTCTTGATCGCGTAAGGGGCGATCTTGGCCTTGATTGCGGTCGTTTCCTGTCCGCGGAAGCTGTTTGTTCCGGTCCCACCAAGGGTGGAATCGGCCAAGCCCCTCAACGAGGAATCCGCGCTGAAATTCAGGTTTGCGGTGATGAAGGGGAACTGGGCTCCCTCCCAAGCAGTCGCTCCCGATCCCGAGGGAGTAATTGCTGCTTGGAGCACAGGGGAACCGAGGTCAAACTCATGGTTGCCCAAGGCGGAGGCTGTGGTGCCAAAGGCGTTCATGATGGCAATATCCGGGCGACCCAGCGCTGTGGTGCCGATGCCCGCAACCGAGTTAAGGGAGGGATCCGCCCCGCCGATGAGCCAGGGACCGGGGATGAAGCTGTCGCCCTCGGCCAGCACGACGGTGTTCGCGTAGTCGCCGTCGAACTTGTCGATCATCGCACCGAGGATCGGGGCAGTTTGCACGCCGAGAAGGCCGCTCTCACCGTAGTAATGGAGAATTTGGAGGGTGAACGCCGCCGGGACAGGATTGACCGTTGCGGTGAAGGTGGATGTCTGCACTCCGCCCTGGGAATCCGTATAGCTGTAGGTGATGATGTGCGCACCAACGCGGGCCAGAGTGGGATCAAACGTGCCTCCGCTGACACCCACTCCAGAGAAGGTCCCGCCCGATGGGTAGGCCCCGGTAGCAGTGGTCAAATCGACGGGCGCGTCGGTGCTGGCATAGGTCAAGCCTGCGGTGGCTGCAGCGTTGAAGGTTGGCTTTACTGCCATCACGAACTCGCTGACAATGGCAGGAGTGCGGGCCGTGACGCCAGCAGGATCAGCGTCAAGCTGGGCCTTGCTGTAAGGAGCGATGCCCCAGGTCTTCACATTCAGCTCCTGCGTGGTGCCGTCGATGGTGAACTCCGTCCAGCCGTAGCTGTTGGTGGCGGTGTAGAGACCATTGAGCAGGTGGCAGGTTGGCAGCGGGTTATTGGTCAGGCTGACAGGGTTGTAACCGAGAGGGGTAAGGCTTGGGTTGATGATGTTCTGGAATACCAAGCCTTCTTTCTGAACCGCAGTGAGAGACTGGTAGTAGAGATCGGTGCCAGGAGCGGCCAAACCTGCGGCCATGGCAAGATCGACAATGGTCGGACCGAAGGGCTTGTCATAACCGACAGGGCCGGTGATGATCTCGATCGAGTTCGTCTGGATCTGGGGTTGGCCGGGACCGACCTGATAGGACAGGCGGTTGATCACGGTGCCGTGGAAGTCCGCAGTGATGAAGACCACGTTGGTGATCTTGTTGTCATCGATGAACTTCAGGAGTTCTGTACGCTCGGCGGCATAACCTTCGTAGCGGTCTTCTGCACCAAGGACGCCGAAGTTTTGGACTGGCTCAGGGACACAGATGAATTTCCAGAGGATGCCGGCGGACTGGGCGGCGAGCAAGTCGGCCTTGAACTGCGTCTTCTGGGCGGCACCCAGCAAGGTGCGGCCGGGGGTGAAGGAACTCACGAGGAAGTTGGTGACCTGAGTGGAGTTGGTGATGTCGCTCACGGGTGTCAGCGGAGCACTGCGGAAGCTGCGGGTGTCGAGCACGAAAGTCGCCGCTGTCTTGCCCTGCACGCTGTAGCGGTAGAGGTTCAGCTTGTTCGCGGTGATCGGATCGCCGGTGGCTCCGTAGTTGGTGTCAACGATGGGGTGATACTCGCGGAAAGCCTGTGTTCCGTTGAGGAAGGTCTCAGTTTCGTTGATGTAAGTTCCAGTGTCGCTACTGAAGCGGGCATCCGTGGTGCGGAGTTCACCGCCGGAGAAGTCGTTCGTGACTTCATGGTCGTCGATCACAGCGAAGATGGCGGTCGAGGCACGAAGATCAGCGAGGGTGTTCAACCCGTAGCGGCTGGAATACACTTCGTTGAACTTGGCGCGGTATTCGGCCAGCGTCCGGGCCTGGGCCGCTGGCACGGCAGGAGAGGAAACGTCGCCATAGATCGTGTCACCAAACTGGAGGAAGAAGTCGAGGTTCTTGCCGGCGGCATTCTTCACCGAAGGATACGGAGCAAGTTCACCGCGTTCATCACCGGAGATGCCGAAGTGAAGAGCAACCGTTGAGCTGGATGCAGGGGCGGTCTTGAAGCGACCTGTGGCGGTCGCAGTGGCTGCGTCGGTCACGCGATAGAAATAGGATGTGCCAGCAGTGAGGCCGCTGACAGAGACCTTCACCGGCTGCATGACGTCGGCTACCGTGCCGGTCGTGGAACTCACACCCGTCGCGAAGGTTGAATCGGTCGAATATTCAAAGGTCACCGTGCCAGGCGCGTAGCTGTGGGTCCAAAGGGTTGCGCTGGCGCTGGTCACGTCTCCCGCTGCAACGGTCGGAGCGATGTTGGTGATTGTCCCTGGGGATCCGATCTCTTGTGAATCGCCGGAGGCTGTGAGGGCGCCGTTAACGCCGACGGCGCTCAAGGTCGAGATGGCAGGGATCGGAAGTGTTGCGCTGCCGAGTCCGGCCTTGTTGTCAAAGGTGGCGTAGGGGCCCGTCGGAGATGTCGCGAAGCTGACGCCGGTGATGCGGTTGCCTGCTGCGTCAAAAATATTGACCGCATCTCCCGAGGAACTCAAACCGATGCCGGAGCCACCGTAGTTGCCGATCTGGAGATTGCCGAGAGGGTTCGAGCCGAACCAGAGGGTCTTGAAGGCGGTCACATTGCCAGCCGCCGTTTGCGCTCCGCTGGTTTCGATGAAGATCACGGACTCGCCGGGGGCGATGGTCGTGACGCCATTCAAGGCCAGCGCGCTGGCGAAGGCGTTGGAACTGTCGTCCACCTTCCAACCGGTGAGATCGGCGGGAACGGTGCCGATGTTGGTCAGCTCAAACCAATCAGCCGTGAGGCCGAGGCCATTGGTGCTCGACCAAGGGGCGACTTCCGTGATGATGAGCCTACTGATGCAGAGACCTGGCGAGCCAATTTCATTGGCATCGCTGACGGCAGCGAAGGCATTATTGGTGCCGACGGCGCTAAAAGTCGAAATGGTGGGAAAGGGCACCGTCGTGCCGCCCAGGCCAGCCTTGTTGTCAAAGGTGGCGAATGGGGCCACCGTGGGAGAAGCGCCGAAGGCCACACCGGTCATGATGTTTCCAGATGCATTGAAGATGACCACCTCGTCAGCAGTGCCGCTGAGACCGATTCCGGAGCCTGAGTAGCTGCCGATCTGCAGGCGGGCGGGCGGGTTGGCACCGTACCAAGTGCTGCGGAAGGTCGCGGCCTTGGCGGCAAGGTCACCGGCGGTTGCGGTTTCAATGAAGATCACGGACTCTCCCGGCGCAATGCTCGTGATGCCATTGAGCGCGATGGCCGTCGCGAAGGCATGGGAGTTGTCGTCCACTTTCCAACCGGCGATGTTTACTGGCGTGGAGCCGGTGTTGGTGAGTTCGAACCAGTCCGAGCCAACGGGGCTGTTCGCGGCAGTGCTCGACCAAGGAGACACTTCCGTGATGACGATGGTGCTCGGGGGGAGTGCGGCGGTGATCGTCAGCGTGAAGTTCGTGGTGGCATCCGGGGTGGCGCCCACAGTGGTGTCATCAACGGTGACGGTCACGGCGTAGCTTGATTTGGTGGCGGCATTGAGCGTGGTGCCGGACTTCAGGTAGAGGGAGCTGCCCGTGATCTGGAAGAAGCTGGCATCCGTCCCCGTGAGCCCCAAAGTGTTCGTTCCCTGACCGTCATCGGTGACGGTGATGTCCGCCACACGGACGTTCGAAGCCGTGCTGGTGTCATCGGGGAGTGAGATTACGGTGTTACCGAGAGCGACGGCGGTCGGCGGCAGGTTCACATCATTGTCGGTGATCGTGACCGTAGCAGTGCCACTGGTGCCGACATCATAGCTGCCGGTGTCGCCCAGGGTGATCGTCGCGGTCTCCGGCCCCTCAATGAGGGCGTCATCGACCGGAGTGATGGTGAGGTCAACGAAGCTTTGACCTGCGGCAATCGTGGCTGGAGAGGTCAGGGCGGGCGTGTAATCGCCGCTGGTCGCCTGGCCACTGCCAGTGGCGATGGTATAAACCACCTGGAGTTCGCTGGTGGTGCTGCCCGTGCGGGAAATGCGGAAGGTGCCGGGATCGCTGCCCTGCTCCGCCGCGCTGTCATCGGTGGCCGTGATAGAAACAAGGACGGTGCTGGAAGCAGTCGCCGTCCCGGGAGAACCGATTTCATTCGTGGTGGCCGCCGCTGTGAATGCGCCATTCGTACCAAGGGCGCTCAACTGAGTGATGGTGGCGTTGTTCAAGCCAGCCGTGTTGTCGAAAGTCAAATAGGGCCCGGGGGAAGCACTCGAAGCGCCAAAGACCACATTGGACTGCAGGTTCCCGGCAGCGTCGTAGATGTTGACCGCATCTCCGCCCGAACTGAGGCCGGGACCAGCCACGGAACCGATCTGGAGATTTGCAGGGGGGCTGGCACCGAACCAGTTGCTAAGAAAGGTGGGGATCTTGTTCACATCCTCAACGAAGATGACCGACTCTCCTGGGGCGATGCTGGTGATACCGACCAACACAACTGCGGTGCCGGCCGAGGCCGCGCTGTCATTCATTTTCCAGCCGGTGATGTCCACGGCGGTGACGCCGGTGTTGGTGAGTTCGAACCAGTCGGAAGCCACGGCGCTGTTGCCACTGCTCCAAGGGGCAACCTCCGTGATGCGGATGGCACCCGAACCGGAGGTAACCGGCGTGATGGTGAGGGCGAAATTGGTGGATGCGTCCGGAGTGGCACCGACGGTGGTGTCGTCCACGTTGACAGTGACATTGTAGGTGGACTTGGTCGTGGCATTCAACGTCGTGCCAGCTTTCAGATACAAGCCGCTGCCAATGATCTGGAAAGCGCCAGCGTCAGCTCCAGAGACGGAGAGAGCATTGACACCCACGCCGTCCGCGTCGGTGACGAGGATGCTCGCCATCTTGACTGGTGCTGCAGTGGTGGCATTTTCAGGAAGCGACGAGGTCGCGGTGCTCAAGGCAACTGCTGTGGGTGCCGCATTGGTGACATCGGACGGGGCGAAGACCCAGAGCTGGGGATGATCCTGGTCTCCGCCGCCATTTTCACTGACCACGTAGATGATGCCGTCTTTGTCCATCGTGATACCCTCCTGGGTCTGATTCTGAATCGTCAGAGGATTTCCGACGTCGGCAACGAGTGTCAGCGAGCTGAGGATGTTCCCGGAGCGGTCCACCTGGCGGATCATGCCGGACTCCTGGCTAAGAATCAGCAGGTTGCCCGCCTGGGGCTGGCCGCTCATGGAAGGCAGGTTGGAGAACGCAAACACGTCGGACATGTCCTCCAGGCTGGCGAGGGCCGGGTCGAAGAGATTGGTGGAGTTAAGCGTGGACGATGAACCGTTCGAGGCCGTCCCAGCGGCGAAGTCGATGGTGGTCTGGAAAATGCCCTCGGGATCCATCTCCTTGACGAAGATGAAGCCGCTTGTCTGAGGGTCGTAAGTGAGACCTTCCAGGCCGATATTGCCGATGGTGGTGCCCAGTTTCACTGTTTGCGCAGCGGCGCGGGTCAGGGTTCCTCCGGGGACATAGGTGAACTTCACGGCCTGGCGGTCACGCTCCTCGGTGAAGACGAACTGTCCGTTGCCCATGTAGGTGATGCCCTCGGTGTCGAAAAATTCCGTGCCCTGCGCACTGCTGCCGGGAGGCAGTGTCATGGAGCTGACGAGCTGTCCCGTCTTCGTCACCTCGGTCACGGAGGTGCCGCCGTCGCCGACGATGAAAAGGGTGTCGGTGTCCCAGTTGTAGGCGACACCCGAGGCTTCTTGAGCCAGCAGGCTGTTGGTAGGAGGCGTGGTGCGGGTCGGCTCAGGGAGGTCGTAGCGCCCCACGCGGACATACTTGGAGAGATCAACGGATGAGGGGGCGGGGGCGAGCACCACACCACGGAACACATAACTGGAACTACCGGCGACCGCCAAAGTGGCGAAGGCTGTCGGAGCCGATCCGGAGTCTGTTATTGCGACGAGTTTGTTGTTGGAGGTTTCTGTCGTCGTGGCAAACAGGGTGGCCGTATTGGTGCTGCGGTCCCACTTGCCAGCCAGACCGCGAATGCCAATGATGCCGCTTCCCGCAGTGCTGGAGAGAGTATTGTCATTGGTGTTGAAGAGCAGTGAGTAAGTGTTGGTCCAGACAGATCCGTTAAAGTCATAGCGACGGAGCCCACCGCCGACAGATGTACGATCGTCCGCAAGATAGGCGCGATCCAGAACACCATTGCCATCGGTGTCGAAGAACACGAATCCGTAGGTGCTGGAACCGGTGCCCCCGTCGATCACCAGAGTTGTCGTCTGACCGGCAGTAGTCGGAGTGCCTGCGCCAACGGTCGAGACACCAAGAAAGGCACCGCTCGATGATGAAACATAAAGCTGATTGTTAAAGACGGCTATGTTGCGGAAGTTGGTGGCGGTGGTGCTCAACTGTGTGAAGTTGGTTCCATCAAAGTACCAAGCCCCGCCTGTGTTGGGGCTGCCGGATGAGGTGCCGCTAGCATAAAAGGTGGTGGCGCTGGTGGGGAAAATGCCACGGAAATTGTTGCCAGAGAACGGAGATGGCGGCGCTCCCGATGGACCACCCGTGGGGAAGGTCACGCGGCCGGCAACGACGCCAGCAGCGCTAAAAAAGTTAGCCGCCTTGGTGTTCAAGCTGGCCACGCTCGCAGTGCCGACTGCAGCGTTGATCCCAGGGACTGCCAGGAATGCGCCGTTGGAACCAAGGTAGCCATTCGACGTGGACGTACCCGAATCGGTGAGAAGATTGGCAACTGTGAAATCGGTGGTGATCGTTTGCCTGGCAGTGCCATCAGGTTTGAACTCCACAATCGCAATCGGCGCGGCAGCGGAAGACAGTGCCGTGGAACCGTCCCCGATTCTTTCGACAACAACGCTACCTGATGTGAATGGCGCGGCGGTGAGGGTCACAGGAGCAACTGAGATGACCCCCAGTGCTGCGAGCAAGACAGACGCCAGAGAACGCGCCCGGTTAAAACATACTTTGGCAATGGTCGATTTCATGAGAGGAGAAATAAGGTCCGTAGGCTCTCTCCCTACCCCTGCTCACACCTCCACCCAATCTAAGTATTGAAACTAAATCGACAGTGAAGAAACCGTCACGAATTTGTGTGTACAACGATTTCCTGACGTGCTCATCAAGAGCAGCGCTTCTGGTATTTGACGCGATGATCCGAGACGAAGCGAGAGTTTCCAGAGCCTGTCATTAACTTTGGATGATAAGAGCTGTAGTTTACCGAGTTTAATCCGCGACTTCGATTCCCATTGCCCGCTCAACCCTTTGCCCGGCCTCAGCGACGCTCTTTAAAGAGCGTCATCAGCACCTCGCCACGGGTCTTGCCTGAAGGCGGAGAATCTGATTTTTCCGCTGCGGCAACTGCTGCGGCTTTTTTTCGCGGATCGTCAAACTTTTGCGCCCATACGGCTGCCATCGCTGTTTTTAGAGGCTCGTCGAGCTGGGCGTTGTATTCGGAAAAAAAACCCTGCGTGGCAAAGTACTCGGCGGCGGGGATGCGTGAATCGCTGCCATCGGCATTGAGATCATTGAAGAAGCTGATCAGCTGCCGGTGCTCCACAAGCGTGCGCACGAGCACGTCGGCATCCAGCTTGCCGGGAGTGGTGCGATGTTTCTTCGACAACGCTGCGGCCCAGCCTGCGGCTTCGCCGGTTTGCATCCACACCGGCTCCAGACGGATCGCACCCCAAGCGATGTGGGTGGAGGAAAGACAGACGGGCACGAGCAAGTTGTCCACGCCTTGCGGCAGCAGGGCGCGATAAGGGATCTGCATGGGGCGTGATTCCTCGGTGAGGATGAGTTTGCCATCGTATCGAAAGCCGGGGCGTGAATCGAGGGTGCAGGCATGGCTGTCCATGTACCAGTCCGTCACCGCAATGCTGTCTGGGTTAACTGGAGTGCGCGCATACTCGCCGGCCAGCATGCCGTCATTCTCCGTGAGGACATAACGCCCCACGATGCGGCGGGCCTCACGCACATACATTTCATACGGGATGTGGCCATTGTCGGGGAACTCATCCTTCGCCAGTCCCCATTCACGGAATGACTTCCACTTCGACTTCATCGTTTCGTCGTTCTGCAAAAACCAGATTAGGCCGAGGCCGAAGTTTTTGTGCCGCTCAATGATCTTCTCGCGCTCCGCCCACGAAGTCTCGGGATAGGCAATGTTCTCCCCAGGAAGGATCGGTGAGTTCATGTGCGACTTCAAATTTGGCCCCGCATTCGTGGCGATGCTCTTGCGTTCGAAATGAACATACTCCTCGCGATTGTATCCCGGCGGCGGCGCAGTGAGCATGAGGCGGTTGTCGGGATCCTGCGTGACGCAGAAGCGGTAGTTGTAAGCCTGTGAGTTGCCGTCCGCCGTGAACGGGCTGGTCGGATCGACACTGCCCTGACGAGAACTGTATGCGCGAATGTTCAAGCCTTCTGCCTCCACGCTTTGCGGAGCGCCGTGGTCGATGTTCACAAACACTTTGCCTGCATGCGGCTCATTGTATTCATCACGTGCCTCGCGCCCGACGCGATATGGCACCTTGGCCAGGGCGAAGAGATCGCCCTCATAGGTCGCGTCGGCAAACATGGCAGCCTTGACGGTGATGTCCTGAGTGGTGCCATACGCCCGCAGTGTGGCGCTTTTCAGGAGGGTGCCCTCGCGCTCGACTGCGACCGGATAATGCTCCAGCAGCAGCGTGAGGTTTTTCTCGCCCGCGAGGAGCCGGTGACACTCGCGCTCCATTACATGGGACTCCACCCAACCGATGGGATAATGCTCGTGGGTGTAGCGCATGATTTGATGCGCCTTCGAATCCCGCCCGTACCGTGCGATGGCGTCTTTCTCGATGTTTCCGAGCAGTTCAGTGAACAACGCGGCACGTGGTCCGCCATACAATGCGTCCCATTGCATGAGGCCGTTTGCCAGCATGCCGCCGATGTGCCGGTTGTGCTGCACCAAGAGCACCGTGCAGCCTTCACGTGCGGCACGCACTGCGCAGGCCACGCCGCCCGCGGTGCCGCCGACCACGACGAGATCGTAGCTCCTGCCATTCACGTCATCGGCTTTGGCGTCCTTCTTTAATTGCACTGGCTCGGAAGAAGGCGGCGCGATGTTGCGGCCTTCCAAGGTCTGCTTGGCCAGAGGTGAAAGCGCTGCGGCTGCGGCCATTTGCGCCCGCTTTTCATTCACTGCATCAGCGACAGGTGCGGCGGACTCGAATCTTTGTGCGACAAAACCGGAGGCGCGCACGCCGTGACGTTCATCATCAGCAATCGCAACTGGCACGAACTGCACAGCATCCACCACCACGTAGCCGTTTGCATCCGCATTCGACAGGGCCAGTGAGGCGTCTTTGCCGGGCTCAAAGCGGAATCTTCCAAGGGCACGTGGCACACCGTTTTCCAGACATTCCTGGCGCTGGTTTATTGCCACGGCTTTTGTTCCATCCGCGCTGACAATGCTCACCGGCACGTTTGTGGCGCGGTTGTCCGTGGCGGCATAAATCAGGCGCACTTCGTATTCGCCAGCCTGTGTGATCTTCGGCACGAAGCGGGCGCTTTTGGCCCCCTGCTGCCCATGGCCGTCATGATGATAGCCCCGACCGACATAGCTCGCTTGCTTGGTGCTCTCCACCCATGATCCAGTGTATTGCGCAGCGGAGTCATCGAGTACGATGCCTGCGATTTTGGTTTCGGCGACTGGAGAGGTCTGCAACTGCTGCTTCTCAACCAACGGTGGCTCAGAGGCGTGAAGAAACGAGACCGCAAGCAGTGCGTGCGAAACAAAGGTTGGAAAGCGCATGCTTCCAAGACGTTGGGCAACCCTGGTTGTTGCTGGTCAATTCAGCTAACCAATGCGCTAACGCGATTACTTGGAGACTGCGGCAGGCAGATTTTGCAACAGAGATTCCGTCACCGACTTGGCGAGCATTTGATAGGCCTCGGGCTTCCAGTGAAACTGATCGCCACGTGCCAGATCAAGCTTCGGTGCCAGCAGCGCATACAGGTCGTCGATGGGCACGTGGGATTCTGCCATAACTTCGGCGGCCAGTCGGTTGTGCTCGATGATGATGGGATTGATGGCAGGGTCGGCCTCTCCGGGCTTGCCTTTGACGGTGACAGGCGTGCTGCTGGCCCAGATGATCTTCGCGTTCGGAAGCTGCGTACGGATGACCTCAATGAAAGAGAGTGTGAGCGGCTTGAAGGTGCCTTCTTTGATACGACCCGGCTGCCAGCCGTGCAGTCCCATGTTGAAATGCACGATGTCGTAAGGGCCATTCGCCTTCAGACTTTCAGCGAGGATCTTGTTCAGATTCTCTGACTGAGCGTAAGGGTGCATCCAGGCATCGACATAGGCCTTGCCCTTCATGGCATTGATCACTCCGTTCATGTAGCCGCCGAGGATGGAATCTCCCATCAGCAACACTCGCGGGCGTGTTTTGTCGGTGATGACGGCCTTGTTGAATTTCCAGCTTTTGCCATCAGCGTGGAGACGCTGGTCTTTTTCGACTACAGGGGTTTCGGCCTGGAGTGGAAGAGTTGCCGTGATGAAGAGCAACGAGAGAAGATGGGATTTGGCAAACATGGGCCTTTTCATACGAAAATGAGTCCTGATTCTTCCACAAAGTGAATGGTGCTACGCCGTCATGCGCGCCAGTACTGCGTCATCGACCGGCTTGCAGGAGCGATAGCCTTCGCCGTGCTCGGGCAGCTCTGCGAGGAAGGCGCTGCGGGTCTCGGCGGATTGGAAATCGAGCCCGATCAAGGCACGTCCGATGCGCTCGCCGGACTGGCGATAGTTGAAATAGCAGAGGCTGGCGCGATCGCGGATGAGGCGGGAGAGGAAGTCGTGCAGGGCACCGGAACGTTCGTAGAAGTCGAGACGCAGGAAGACGGGATGAGAGAGCATATCTCCGCGCAACGGAATGGCGCGGAAGGCGACATCCACGGCTCCGGTGAGGTCTTCCCAAAGATAGCCACCAGCCTCCAGACGAGCTGGCAGTGCTGCGAGTTTTTCGGCATTTTCAGCGGTGACGGTGAAGACCGGCCAGGCCTGATCGGTGCGGTGCAGGCCGTATTGGAAATCGGCGATGTTGAGGCCCTCGAAGCAGGAATCAAGAAGTGCGAGCATCGCGCCGGGGCGTTCGGGGATCTGTACACGCAGGGCACGTGAGGCGGTGTTGCTGGAGCCTTCGGACTGGGCGATGAGGCCGAGCTGAAGGAAGTCGATGTTAGAGCCGGTGATTACGATGAGGACTTTTTTGCCCACGAGTGCTGCGCGGTCTTTGAGTACTGCGGCGAGACCCATGGCACCAGAAGGCTCGGAGACGCATCGCAGTGTTTCCCACAGCACGCGAATGGCGGCGCTGACCTCGGCATTGGTGATGGTGCTGACGCGATCAAGGGTCTCCTGGCAGATGCCAAAGGGCAGCGCGCCGGCTTTGCGAACGGCGGTGCCATCGCAGAAGATGTCGAGATCATGCAGCTCGACCGGCTTGCCTGCGGAGAGGGCCGCTTTCATGGATGCCTGGCCCACGCCTTCAACACCAACGGCTTCCATGTTTGGCCAGTAGGTTTTGAGCCAGCACGAGACTGCGGAGGCCATGCCGCCACCGCCGATTTGCAGGTAGGCGGCATCGAAGGGGCCATGCCCGGAGAGCACGACCTCGTCTGCCAGGGTCCCCTGCCCGGCCATGACTTTGAGATCATCGTAGGCATGTACGTAGGTCGCGCCGCTAGTGCGCTCGTCTTCACGTGCGGAGGTCACGGCTTCGTCATAGCTGTCGCCCGCCAGCACGATACGGACATATTCGCCGCCGTGGTGCAGGACAGCGTTTTGTTTCACCTTGGGCGTCGAGCGTGGCATGTAGATGCGTGCGTGGATGCCGAGTGTTTTGGCCGCGAGCGCCACGCCCTGGGCGTGATTTCCTGCGGAGGCGGTGACCACGCCTTTGGCGCGCTGCTCGGGTGTGAGCTCGGTCATGGCGTTGCAAGCACCGCGCCACTTGTAGCATTTCACGGGGGAGAGATCTTCGCGCTTCACCCAGATCTCAGGGCCGGGCTCGGAACCGGGCAGGATGAGACGCTCCATCGGCGTGGGCTTGCCAAAGCGGTACACCCGCTCACGGGCAAACAAGATTTCCTGCCGCAAGCGGCGATCCAGAGGCAAATTTTCGCGTTCCATTCGTGGCGGCATACATTCCCGCCCCTCCTGCATCAGCAAGAGGTTTTGCTAATTCAATGCGCAGCCTTTTTCTTGGAAGAAGCATGCTTCCATTCCAGCACCTGGCCGTCTTGTTCAAGGCGTGTTTTGAGCTTGGTGTAATCGACCTGCTGCACGGGAATTTTGTCGTCCATGGCAATGCAGGCCGCTACGGCTGCGCTTTGGCTGGTGCACATGAACACGGGCTCCATGCGGATGCTGCTGTAGGCGGTATGGCTGGCGCTGAGGGCGAAGGTGACGAGGAGATTGTCGCACTCGCTCTGCTTGGGCACGATGGCCTCGTAGCCGATGCCATAGGGTGGTGCGCCATCGCGACCGCCTGCGGTTTTGCCCTCACGAGTGACGACGCCTTCCCTCACGATGCGGCGGATTTCATGGGTGTCTGTGCCGTAGCTGCCGAGGCTGATGGGCTTCGGGGCGTTTGCATGGCCAAAGGTGTGATGTTCCGTGATGACGAGGTCGCTGACCATGCGGCGGGCCTCACGCACGTAGATCTGGTGAGGCCAGCCGCCGTTGTCGGTGAACTCATCCTTGGGCAGGCCGAAGCGCTGCATGTCTTTGCGCACCTGCTCCGGCACGCGTGCATCTGTGGCGAGGAAGTGCAGCAGACCCCGATGATAGTCCTCATGCTGCTTCGCGATCTTCTCGCGCTGCGCGTAGGATGCATCAGGCCATGCGTGGGAGGCTCCGGGAAGATTGCCGCCAAAGGTCGCGGTATTGAAATCCCATTTGTCATTCGGTAGTGCATCGTGCTTGGAGAACCAGCGCAGGTCCATGGCATCGCCGTTGGCCAAGCAGGCCTCGATGAATCGAACGACGATCTCGTAGCGCTTTGGATCGTAGTCCGATGGCGGTGTGATCGGGATCATGTTGGCGGGATTTGTGGTGAGGCAGAGGCGGAAGCAGTAGGCCTGCACACCTGGGGAGGGCTCGCCGGGCGTTCCGGGATCGCCGGACTGAATCAGGGGCAGCAGTCCGCTTTTGGGATCGCCTTTCACCACATAGGGATCAAGCGGGAAGTCACGATCCCACACGCCATGACCGTTCTTGAGACGACCGTTTGCACCGGGTTGTGCGTAGCCTGTGTGAGGCAGGAATTTCTCCACGTAATGGATACCGTTGTAGGTCTCGCCATACTTCGCATTGCCCTCGCGCATGAGCGTGTAGTTCACGCCTGCTTTTGCCATGAGATCGCCCTCATAGGTGGCGTCGATGAACATTTTGGCACGGAACACGGTGCCGTCTTCGGTGATCAGTTCGGTGATGCGTGCGCCGTCTTTTTTGACCGATGCCAGCCGTGCTTTCAAATGTACTTTGACACCGGCATCTTGTGCCATTTCGTTGAACACTTGTTCCGCTTTGTGCGGCTCGATGGCATACGCCCCACCCGTGGCGGGACCGCCGCCTTTGCTTTCAAATGCTTTGTCCCAAGCCAGGGTGACACCCACGGTGGCGGCAAGCTTGGTGAAGTATTCGCGAGCAATGCCGCCGACGGAGCGGGGATCGCCAATGTCCACGGCGCTCAGGCCGCCGCTGGTCATGCCGCCCAGATGACGGCCGGGCTCTGCAATGACCACCGTCTTCCCCATTCGCACCGCCTGCACTACAGCCGCGACGCCACCGCTGGAGCCGCCATAGACGCAGAGATCGGATTCCACCACGGCGGCGGCAGCAAGGGACGAGGAAAGAGCAAAGACTAGCAGGAACGACTTCATGGGTTGTATGAAAATAGACGACGCAAAATCTCTGGCCTTGCTGGTCAAACGGCCTGACCAACGACGAGATCGACAAAGACGACTGCCAGTGGCTCGCCGGCCCGCAGTGTGACCTCAAGGCTGTTTTTGCCTTCGCGGAGCAGTTTGGCTGGGATGATCCACGCGCGCAGTTCCTCGGGTTTGCCAAGCAAAGATGGGTAAGGAACGGGGAAAGGCTCCGTGACATCAGGGGTCGCGGCCAGATGTTCGCCGTTGAATGTGGCGGTCCATTCACCACTCCCGAGCGGCTGGTCGGCTTGAATGCGGACACGTGCATCTTGTTTCCAGCCGCCCGCTGGTGGGGCGAGATCATAGTTGAACTTCGCGGGCTTGCCAGCTTCGATCTTGCGGGGCACGGGCAGCGGCTTCATGCCGGGTGCGCGCCAGCCTTGGGCGATGAACCAGTGCTGAGGCTCTTGCGCGAGAGCTTTGGGATCACGCAGGGCTTTAAGAGCTTCGAAGGGTGGTTCGCCAAACACGCCACGGCCTTCGCCTTGGCCGTGCTGGCGATAATAGGCGAAATTGAAGAGGCTGATGCCGTCCGCGCCGCGTGCGTAAGCTAGGTGTGCGGATGTGTGCAGGTGCTCGGGTGTGGCACGGCGGAAGGGGAAGACGTCGTAGCCCTTGGTGACTTTGTCGCCTTTCCAGATTGTGTGGCAGAGTTCGAAGTAGAGGGTGGCTCCCTGTGTCTGCCTGCGAATCGCGGCCAAGTAGTGATGCTGGGTGGTGAAGTAGTGCTCGGAGGCGTTTACCATGTCGAGTCCGGCGGCGACGAGTGATTTCAAATCGAGGCCGAGAACGTCGAGTGCGGGCAGATGGCAGGGCACGCGAGCGCAGAGCCAGCGACGCTTGCCATTGCGGGAGGTTTGATCAAGCAATTCGCGCACCTCGCGCACGAAGCCGGTCACGATGGTGTGGCGCTGATCCAGCGGCGTTTCTTCTGGACGGAAGTAGTTGTAAAAGCGCAGGAAATCGAGTTCCAGGCCGTCGAGATCGTAGTTCTCACAGAGTTCGCGGATGAGTGCGAATTTTTGAGCACGCACCTCGGGCATGGCCCAATTTTGCACGAGGTCGGCTCCTCGCAGTGAGCCGGGTTTGAGGCGGTACTCGGGATGCTCGACGTAATGTTTCGTCACGCTCATGCCGATGCTACTGCCGGGTTTGTCGCCGGGCTTGGGATCGCTGAACTCCTTGTGATGGGCATCGTTCATGCGGAAGGAAATAAACGGCGACTGCTGACGCTGACGACAGCGGTCGATGAAAACCTGCACCACGTCGCCGCCATCCAGCACAAATTGGCCGAAGGGATCGGGCTTCTGGCCGTAGCGTTGCTTGATCCAAGCGTAGTGTGCTGTGAGTGGCAGCACCTTGCTGGGCCACATGGGGACCATGCCGAGGCCGGGCTGGAGGAAATGGGCATCCACGAGTCCTGTGACTTCATCCACCGTGGCTTCGAGCATCTCTTTGCGAAAGGGCTCCCGCGCTTTGTGAAACGGGCTGATGCAGGAGGTGATGTTTGTGGTGTCGTTGCTGTAGAGGACCCGTGGTGGGGTACGTGATGGATCTGCCGCATGTGTGAGCCATGGCAAAGCTGCGGCAGCTTTGATGAACTGGCGTCGTGTTGTCCCTGCTGGGTGCGTGCTGCACTCATTCATCATCTGTTGTTTCTTCATGCCGTTGAATCAGGGAACTTCTGTCTTCTGCTAATTACTTCTTTGACCCTTCGTGCAACTGCTTTGCCATGGTGGCAACTGTCACTGCGGTGGCGGCGTCTTTGGCGAGATTGTGGTTTTCCTGCGGATCGGTGCGTTCGTCGTAAAGCTCGGTGCCGACGAGTTCATCTTTCATGTTTGACCATTCGGTGTAGCGCCAGCGGTCGGTGCGTATGGAGCGGCCCATGAACTTTTCTTTGCCGGGGCGCAGATACTGACTGAAGGCGGCGGCCTTCCACTTCTGATCTGGATTGGCGAGCAACGGGGCGAAGCTGGTGCCTTCGAGATGCAGCGGCAGCTTGAGTCCGCAGATTTCGGCAAGCGTGGGATAGATGTCCACAAACTCGACAAGGGCACTCGTGCGCTGGCCCGGCTTTTCGCCGGGTGCACTGACGATGAGAGGTGCGCGAGTGCCGAGTTCAAAATTCGTCATCTTGGTGAAGATGCCGTTTTCGCCGAGATGATAACCATGGTCACCGAGCAGGACGACGATGGTGTTCTCGCGCAGTCCAAGCCGATCCAGTTCATCGAGCACGCGACCGATTTGGGCATCGACGAAGCTCGTGCAGGCGCGATAACCACGGATGAGATTGAGCGCCATCTCGTCTGGGATGCCGCCGTGCGCTGGCACGCCACCGTAGCTGCGGAGTTCGTACCAGTTGTGCATGGCTGGAGCGGGAACGTCGGGTGATGGCTTGTAATTGTCGGGAAGTTTGATCGTGTCTGCCGGATAGAGATCCCAATACTTCTGCGGGCAGGTAAAGGGCAGATGTGGCTTTTGAAATCCGACGCCGAGAAAGAAAGGCTGCTGGATGCCTTTGAGCCGTTGCAAGGTCTCAATGGCTTTCGTCGCTGTCATGCCGTCGCTGTAAACCTCATCTGGTTCGTTGGACGCCTCGAACGGAGGACCGCGAATCAGCTTGGGCCGTTTGTCTGCCGGCAAACTTTTCAACATCTTCATGGCATCATTTGCCTCCTTGCTAAACCAACTCTGATTGGGAATGCCGTGATACCATGCGGGCTCGCTCCATGACTGCGGATCATCGCCCGGCTCACGATCGCTGTGGTGGAAAATTTTGCCGAGCGACATGGAATACCAGCCGTTGTTTTTAAAGAGCTGCGGCAGCGTCACGATGTCCGGCAGTTGCGAACGCAGGAAGTGCTGGTTGTCCAACACACCCGTCGTATCGGGACGCACACCGCCGAGAAGGCTGGAACGCGACGGATTGCAGACGGCGACCTGGCAGTAGGCGCGCTCAAACAAGGTTCCGCGTGCGGCGAGCTTGTCGATGTTCGGTGACTGGATGTGTTTGGCACCGTAACAACCGAGCTCGGGCCGCAGATCATCCGCCATGATGAACAGGACGTTGAATTCCGCTGCGCGCAGCGTGGCCAGCGAAATCAGCAGCAGGATGAAGTGAGCTAAAATTGATTTCATGGGAGATTCTTGACGGGTGACTTTTTGTTTTTGCCCACGTCTTGTTTTTCTTCGGCTTCACGCAGCCGTTTCACCTTGGATTTGTAGCCTTCGGAGAGATTCGTCTGTGATGAGCGGAGGTGCAGCAGCATGCTTTCGCGCATCTGACTCAGCGTGGCGAGATGCGCGGGATCAGCGGCGAGGTTGGTCATTTCATAGGGATCTGTGTCGAGATCGAAAAGGAATTCGCCTTTGTCATCCGCCCACCATTTCCAGCGACCGTCTGTGGCCATCATGTTCAGAGGTGACTGAGAGCCGATCTCGCTGATGGCGGTCATCCGCACAGCGGCAGCCTTGCCAGTCGCTACTGGAAGCAGAGAGACTGCCTGACGACGTGGCGACAAGGTGCCGCCAATGGCTTCGACGACGGTGGGATAGACATCAAACATCTGCACTGGTGTCTTCGTGTGCCCGGCCATCACATGGCCGGGCCAGCGGATCACCAACGGCACGCGGACGGACTCCTCATAGAATCGGCCTTTCGTCAGCTGTCCCTGTGCGCCCATCATCTCGCCATGATCCGCGGTGAAGCACACGAGGGTGCGATCCCAGGTGCCGCGTTTTTGGAACGCTGCCACCACCCGACCGATGCAGTCATCCGCCAGCGAGATCTTGCCGAGGTAGTTTGCCAGGATTTCGCGCGCTTCGGGATTACCGATGGTGCGCATCTCGCGGCGGAAGGTGTCTGGCACGTTCGGTGGCAGAGTTAGCATTTGAGCTTCATACATCGTCGCGTAGTCCCCGGGGGCGTCGAGCGGGGGATGCGGTGAATGCAGGCTCATCACGATGCAGAGCGGTTGATCTTCTGGTTGTTTTTCGACGAAGCTCGCCGCTTCACGGCTCACGAATACATCGTGGTAGTGCTCAGGCGGCACCAGGCTTGCCTTGGGCTGAAACTCCCATTTCACATAACGCTCGTGCATGTCCTCAGCCACTTGATCGAGGAGTCCCAGCTTGCGCAGATACGCGCCATAAGGGCTGCGATCGTTGGGCGAATCTGGCGGGCCTGAAACATCGAAGACGTAGTCTAGGCCGAGCGCGTGGTGGTAGTCTTCAATCTTGGGAAACGATTGGCGGACGCTGGCACCGGAGGTCCAGTGTGTCTTACCAATCTGTGCGGTGGTGTAGCCAGCCGCTTTGATGTCTTGAAACATCGTGGCCTCCGCCGGTGGCACGTGGTAGTTTAAGGCATTGCCCCAGATGCCGTGACCGCTGTTGTGCGGATACAATCCTGTCAGCAAGGACACGCGGGCGGGCATGCATACCGGGGATGTGGTGTAGCAGCGGTCAAAAATCATGCCCTCCGCTGCAATGCGGTCGAGATGCGGTGTGTGCACCTGCGAATTTTCCCAGCTCAAGTAACGCGGGCTCCACTGATCCGTTAATATCACGAGCACGTCTGCTTTGCCCGCAGGCGTGTCACTCCATGCCAGAAGGGTCATGGGAAGCAGCAGAATCAAACAAAGCCGTTTCATAAGAGGGGAAATCACGCCCTGTAACGAAGGTCAGCGCATACTCTCACCACAAATTCCGCTTTTGTGGATTCGAGACTTCAGTTCCAGTCGTTCGTGCGGAACGGAGAAGCTGCCAGCTTTGCCAGTAAAGCTATACTTCACGGCCTTGGGCTCTATGATGATGACGTGTGGCCTGGACCGATGTCTTTGGAGAAAAACACCTGTCCATTGGGTCCAGGCCTGGCATCCGCGCCATCAAATAGCGGCCCGCATCACTTTGTCGGAAACGGATTCCGCTCGTCGAAGCCGGCCTGGTGCCAGTAGGGGTAGATCTTTGGTTTTTCGCTGGCGGCATCGAGTTTCGCCACCTGCTCGGTGGTGAGGTTCCAGCCGACGGCGCCGAGGTTCTGGCGGAGCTGCTCCTCATTGCGAGCACCAATGATGAGTGTGGAAACGGTGGGGCGCTGCAACAGCCAGTTCAGGGCGACCTGTGGCACGGTCTTGCCGGTTTCGGCGGCCACTTCGTCCAGGGCATCGACGACTTTGTAGAGATATTCGTCTTCCACCTGCGGGCCCATTTCCTTGCTCAGCTTGTGATTGAGGCGGCTCGTTTCGGGACGTGGCTGATTGCGGCGGAGCTTGCCGGTGAGGCGGCCCCAGCCAAGGGGACTCCAGACGACTGCGCCGATTTTTTGATCGACGCCGAGTGGCATGAGCTCCCACTCATACTCACGGCCAATGAGGGAGTAGTAGGTCTGATTGGCGACATATTTGGTGAGGCCAAATTTGTCGGCATGCGCGAGGGATTTCATGAGATGCCAGCCGGAGAAATTGGACACGCCGATGTAGCGAATTTTTCCTGCGCGCACGAGTTCGTCGAGGGTGCCAACGACTTCCTCCACCGGGGTCATGGCATCAAAGCCGTGAAGCTGGTAGAGATCGATGTAGTCGGTACCGAGGCGTTTCAGGCTGTTCTCCACGGAGCGGATGAGATGCCA
Organism: Verrucomicrobia bacterium 12-59-8; assembly: GCA_002279765.1. The sequence continues at coordinate 109,377 of NCCR01000003.1, forward strand.
GCGGGAGGAGCCGACGTTGTTTGGGCCATCACCCAAGCGGAAGGTGCCTTTGGTGGAGATGAGCACCTGGTCGCGACGACCCTTGATGGCCTGACCGAGGATTTCTTCTGCGAGACCGTTCGAGTAGATGTCGGCCGAGTCGAACATGGTCAGCCCGTTTTCCAGGCAGATGTCGATGAGGCGCGAGGCTTCGGCGACATCTGACGCGCCCCATTCTTTGAAGAATTCTGTGCCGCCGCCAAAGGTGCCGGTGCCGAGAGTGAGAGCGGGAACTTTGAAGCCGGAGCCGCCGAGTTGTCTGTATTCCATAGGAGTGTTGAGTTGAGTTTGACTGAGTGAAAGGTGAAGGGATTTACGAATTAGAATGGCGCAGGCTTTTAAAAACATCCGCAGCGATTTCAAAGGAGCGCAAGCGCGCCTGCTGATCGTGGATGTGGGCGGTGGCGATGATTTCATCTGCGCCGGTGTCATTGAGCATGACCTCGATCTGCTGGCGGAAGGTGTCCGGACCGCCCACGGCAGAGCAGCGAGTCATGCGGGATACTTGAGTAGCCTCCACGGGATTCCAGAGAGCGTCGATGTCAGCGACGGGTGGCTGGAGCTGCGTGGGCCTGCCACGGATGAGATTGAGAAAGACCTGCTGAAGCGAGGTGAAGAGACGCCGCGCCTCGGCATCTGAGTCTGCGGCGATGACGTTCACGCCGATCATCACATGCGGTTTGTCGAGAGCTGCGGAGGGCTGGAACTGGCTGCGGTAGATGTCCAGCGCCTGATGCAGCAGCTCGGGTGCAAAGTGGGAGGCAAAGGCAAAAGGTAGGCCCAACTCTGCGGCGAGCGTGGCGCTGAAGGTGCTGCTACCGAGAAGATAGAGCGGCACATGGAGCCCCTGCCCTGGCACGGCATGCACGCGCTGCCCGGGCAAGGGTGCGCCGAGGAAGCTCTGCAACTCCTGCACGTCTGCGGGAAAGGTATCGCCACTGCTGCCAAGGCCGCGCCGCAGTGCGCGGGCGGTGAGTTGATCGCCACCGGGGGCACGGCCAAGGCCGAGATCAATGCGGCCGGGATACAGTGACTCCAGCGTGCCGAACTGCTCGGCGATGACCAGCGGCGCGTGATTGGGCAGCATGATGCCACCGGAGCCGACGCGGATGGTGGAGGTGCCGCCGGCAATGTGGCCGATGACCACGGAGGTGGCCGCGCTGGCCACGCCGGGAATGTTGTGATGCTCAGCCAACCAGTAGCGGTGGTAGCCCCAGTTCTCCGCATGCTGCGCCAGATTCAGCGAGTGGCGGAAGGACTGCGCGGCAGTCTCGCCCTTCAAGATCGGCGACAGATCCAGTACGGAGTAGAGGAGGCTGGGGTGCGTTTTCATAACGCAGGGTAATCGGTGTAGCCCTTGGCTCCGTCTGCATAGAAGGTGGAGGGATCAGGAGCATTCAGAGCAGCACCTGAGGCAAAGCGTTTTGGCAGATCGGGATTGGCGAGGAAGGGCACGCCAAAGGCCACGGCATCGGCATCACCGGCGGAGAGAATCGCATTGCCGGAGTCCAGTGTGAATTTTTCGTTGGCGATGTACACACCACCGAAGGCCTTTTTCAAAGCCGGGCCAATGCTGTCCGGCCCTTGACGCTCACGTGCGCAGATGAAGGCGATCTTGCGGGTTCCAAGCTCACGCGCCACATGGCTGAAGGTCTCCAGCGGATTGGCATCGCCCATGTCATGCGAATCGGCTCTCGGAGCGAGATGCATGCCCACGCGGTCCGCGCCCCAGACGGAGAGCACGGCATCGGTGACCTCAAGCATCAGACGGGCGCGATTTTCCAGGGAGCCGCCGTAGGCGTCGGTGCGATGATTGGTCGTGGATTGCAGGAACTGATCAAGCAGATAGCCATTGGCACCGTGGATCTCCACGCCATCGAATCCGGCGAGCTTGGCGTTTTCAGCGCCTTTGCGATAGGCTTCGATGATGCCGGGGATTTCGGCGAGTTCCAAGGCGCGCGGAGTCACGAAGGGTTTCTCAGGGCGGACAAGGCTCACGTGCCCGGCGGGAGCGATGGCGCTGGGAGCCACGGGCAGTGCGCCATCGAGAAACAGCGGGTCCGAAATGCGGCCCACATGCCAGAGTTGCAGGAAGATGCGGCCACCGGCCTCGTGCACAGCCTGGGTGATGAGCTTCCATCCGGTGACCTGCTCCTCCGACCAAATGCCGGGGGTGTTGGCATAGCCTACGCCCATGGGTGTGACAGAGGTGGCCTCGGTGAGGATGAGGCCTGCGCCGGAGCGCTGACGGTAGTACTCGGCCATGAGGGCATTTGGAATACGCTGCTGGCCTGCGCGGGCGCGGGTGAGCGGAGCGAGGAAGATGCGGTTCGGGAGAGTCAGTGAGCCGAGTTGAAGGGAGTCGAAGAGAGTGGGCATGATTAGTTAGTTCTATTGTTCACATATACCGAATAATAGAATGATTGAACTGCAAGTGAAATTAATGTAGGATCTGCTTATCAGACCTCTCCACCATCCTCCAGCCGATAGTTTCACCGTCGCGGGCATTATGCATGCCCTGTCAGATCCGGTGCGTCTCAGCATCGTGGCCGAACTGCGCAAGGCTGAGGAGGGCCTGAACTGCGTGGAGACCACCAGCCGCCTAAAGCGCACCATGCCGAAGTCCACCTGCTCCCAGCACTACCGCATTCTGCGCGAGTCCGGCATTATTCACAGCGAGCGCCGTGGCGTGGAACTGACGAGCAAGGTGCGGCGCAAGGAACTGGACAGCCGCTTTCCCGGCCTGCTGGATGCCATTTTGAAATCATGGCGTCGTGAGCAGGGAGAGTGAAATCAGCCCCGGCTCTGTTATAACACTTCCATTTTTTGGAGATTCTCCGCAAAGGAGTATGCATCCTTGAAGCAGCAGGCATCGAGTTATGGCCGTGTGATTTACTTGGCTGCGGTCAGCCATTCCAGATTGAAGCGGGCCAGTGTCAGGCGGCCACCGGCAAAGTGGGCCAGTGCTGAACCGTCACCGCTGCGACCGTAGAAGCAGAGGATGGTGCCGCTTTTTGTGACGGCGATGTCCGAGTACATGCTGGGGCCGGGCTCGATGGATTTGCTCACCGGCCAGGTTTTGCCGTCATCGCGGCTGATCTTTACGCTGACGTTTTTGCGATCACGGTTTTTGCCGGGCTCGGCTTTGCCTTTCTCTTTCTCCAGATTGTGCGGATTGGAGAAGAGGATGAGATTTTGACCCTCGTGATCATAGCGCACAATGCCGCCCATGCAGATGGGTTCGAGCAGGGCGTCGTCAAATTTAGGCGTGCTCCAGTTCGTGGCGCCATCTTTGCTGACGGTGACGAGACGGCGGTGTGCCTTTGATTCACTGCGCACGTTGAGCATGACGCTGCCGTTGTTGAGTTCGATGGCGACGGTTTCGTTCGGGTTGATCCATTCCTCGGTGCATGGCACGGCGATATCACCAGCCTTCCATGTTTTGCCCTGATCATCGCTGAAGATGGTGGCGGTGACGCTCGGGCGATGTGCATTGCCGCCGGTGCCGGTGGAGAGCCAGACGGGAACGATGAGGCGACCGTTCTTGAGCTGAATGCTGTGATCTGGGCCTGTGGCCAGCACCTTCCAGTCGTAGTCTTTCTTGAAGGCATCAAAGGCAGAGGTGATCTCGACCGGCTTGTCCCAGGTGAGACCATCGTCCTCGCTACGCTGATAGAAGCAGCGCTCGTATTCCAGGCAGAAGAGCATGTGGACGGTGCCGTCCTTGCCGGCGATGAGCACGGGATTGTTGTAAGTCACGTCGTTGGGATCGACGTTCTTCATCTTGAGCGCGAAGGGGTTCTTGGCCTTGGGACCCTCGACGTTGGCGATGCTCTGCGGAGCGTTCCAAGTTTTGCCTTCATCGGTGCTGCGACGTAGCAGAATATGGATGTCGTCCCAGTCACTGACACCAGCGGCACGCTTGCGCGCCTCGCACCAGGCCAGCACGGTGCCCTTGGCGGTCACAACGATGCCGGGGATGTGGTAGAGCTGGTAGGAGGGATCATCACCGACGATGAACAAGTCTTGTTTTTCGATGAAGGGTTCGGCGGCAAATGACGAATGCAGAATGCAGATTGAGGTAAGGAGGACGGCGAGGTTTTTCATGGTGGTTGTGATGGGTTCAGGGAAAGCTAGGGATCAATGGAAAGAAGTTCATTGCCGGTGAGGCGGGTATTGACGCCTTGATCACGAATGGCTGAGGTCGTCACGCTATTGCGCACGATGTTTCCTTTGGCGGCGCAGTCGAGTTCGAGGGTGCCTGCCGAATGCGTGTTGTCCGACCAGATCCAGCCGCTTGCTTTGAGAAGCTGATCGCCGACAAAGCGAAACGTGTTGCCGCGAACTGTGATGCGCGTGGAGGTCATTTCAGCTGCTGGTGCATTCAGGAGCCTGCCTTCGCAGACATTGTCGGCGAAGACGACGTCCTGCATTTTGGTCATTGCGGGAGTTCTGCGGTCATAAAAATGCATGTCTCCATCCAGCACATTGCCCGTCAGTGTGATGGCTTCGTATGTGCAGCCGAGGGATTCCGGTCGTGTCTCAAACCGCACCGTACTCTTGTCCTCCGTGGTCTGATTGCGGAAGACATTCCCTGTCACTGTCACATGGGAAACGACAGTCACGAGTGGCAGAGGTTCGGTGCGGAACAAGAGGCAAGCGCCCCAGCGATTTGCGCGCACCCCAGAAACAGGTTCGACGACATTACCACTGACAGTGATGTGGTGCGAGCCCTCGGTGATGTTGATGCCGGTGCGCAGGAAGAACACCTGATTGTCGCAGATGCGGACATTGCGTGAGCCAAAGATCACCTGCGGGCCGTCCTCGCAATTGATGATGTAATTGTCCGCGATGAGGCCGCCGTTGCACTCCGCCAGTTCGACGGCTTTGTTGCCGCAGGTGTCGATCATGTTGTGATGCACCTGCCAGTTCTTGAACTGAGATGCCTGCCGCTCCGGCAGACCGTAGAAATTTGTAACCGCTCCGGCCTTGCTGGCGGCGGCGGCTTCTTCGGCGGGAATGACGTACTTGGCCAGATACATGTTCGATGCCGGTTTGGTGCAGCCTGCGGCCTGCTTGGCGTCATAGATCCAGCAGTTGCGCACCGTGATGTTGTCGCAGGAAAGCAGCAGCGATTCCGGCTCATCCAAGCGAGCGTTAAAGCCCATGATCGAACCGCCGCCGATGGCTTTGTCGTTGCCGGTGTAGCGCAGGTTTTCGATCACCACATTGTTTGCGGGCACCTTGGCCGAGCCGATGCGCATAGGGAAGTAGCGCAGGTGATTGGGCGGTGTCTTGGGGTCCAGATAAATGTGCGTGGCATAGCCCTGGCCACGCAGGGTGACATTGCTTTTGATGATCACGGTTTCATCACCTGCCTTGCGGGATAGCTTGAAGTCCCCTGCCCCGAGAACCACGGTGCCGCCACCGACTGATGACACCTTGTCGATCGCTTGCTGCAGCACGTCATCGGCGAAAGCATCTGGCCCTGGCGCAGGCACTTGCAGGCCGAAGGCGGTGTCGGCCAGGGATGGGCCTTGGGCAGTGGCAAGGCTGGCCACGAAGAAGGCGGAGAGGATGAGCAGGTTCGTTTTCATAATTCGCTCCAGATGAACTACCATTCTCCTTCGCGTTGGAACTTGGCTTTGGCATTTTTGCCGAACTGCGCACCGGCGGTGGCGAGGTTGGCCAGCACTTCATCAGTGCTGAGACCGGCGCTGCTGCGGGCGGCGGGAATGACCGTCAGGCATTCGTTGGAATCCATGAAGCGGGAGGCTTCGAGGATTTGCGGCTGGGCTTCGGGCTCAATGACGAGGAAGCCGTGCTTGTCGGCGTGAATGAGATCGCC